>JAKIUO010000145.1 GCA_021647535.1 Hyphomicrobiaceae bacterium | reverse complement strand
GATGAGCTTATTGGTGCACAGGTCATGGCCACCGATTTGCGGGCCTCGGCCTCGCTGGTCATCGGTGGACTGGTCGCCAAGGGTGACACCATCATCAATCGCGTCTATCATCTCGATCGCGGCTTTGAGCGCATCGAAGAAAAACTCTCAGCCGTTGGAGCGAAAATCGAACGTCTCAGCGAATAGGCGAGGCTGTGAAGCCGCTTGGCGCGGCTGGTCTTCGGCAGACGGGCTGCTTGTGCAGCAGGCAGAAGGGGCGAGCCCCTTCACCCCATTTTATCAGAGGGGGCTGGGGACTGGTTCCATAAGGGCTAGGTTAAAATCTTACTTTTTGAAACGTCATACCGGCGTAGGCCGGTATCCAGTCGGGGTGATTTTTTGATGGTCGTTCAAAACCAGTAAAAGCCTGATTTATAGTTTTTTTTAAAATTGATTGGCGAGCGCATGTCGCTGCAAGCGGCAACAGGTGATTGGGTAATATATGGCGTTGTTAAAATTGCTGGCTCTGGACGAGCAAGACCTTGAGGTCATTTCTGCTCACATGCAGGATGCGATCTTGCGCGTCAAGGATATGGCGTGGCAGCCGGGTAGTCATCGTTTTGTTGCCGTGTTCAATCGCTTTGACTGGCCCACGGCGCACGGGCTGGATGCAGATGAAGCGGTTGCCAAAGCGGGTAAAAAGCCGTATGAACGGTGCCGCTGTGCTTTGCGCTTTGACCATGTTGAGACTGTTTCGCTCAAAAGAATCAGATTTGACCGGCCTGATACGGTGCTGGAGCTGCTGGCCATCCGTTTTGAAGCGGGGGAAGCGCCTTCTGGCACGGTTGAGCTGATTTTTGCTGACAATTATTCGATACGCCTGCGCGTCGAATGTATTGAGGCAGAGCTTAACGATCTGAGCCCTTGCTGGGGAGCGCGCTCGCAACCAGAGCATGAAGGCCAATCATAAAGAGGCCAAGTATTAAGAGGATAGACAGATGCCATTGAGGCTTGACGCCCGCCAGAGTGATTTTGAAGCGCGATTTGTCGAGCTGCTTTCCATGAAACGCGAGGTTTCGCTGGATGTGGAGCAGACGGTGCGCACCATCCTTGATGATGTGCGGGTGCGCGGCGATGAGGCCCTGGTCGAGCTGTCGCAAAAATTCGACCATCTGGATCTGAATGAGCTGGGCATCAAGGTGAGCGCGGCGCAAATTGAGCAGGCGGTGAAGCAAACGGATGAAAAGATCATCGAGGCGCTGGAATTTGCCGCCAAACGCATCAAGGATCACCACAAGCGTCACAAGCCTTTGTCGGAACGCTACACCGATGATCTGGGCGTCGAACTGGGGCAACGCTGGACTGCGGTTGATGCCGCCGGGCTCTATGTGCCGGGGGGCACCGCCGCCTATCCAAGCTCGGTTTTGATGAACGCCATTCCGGCCAAAGTGGCGGGCGTCGAGCGTCTGGCCATGGTGGTGCCGATGCCGCATGGCAAAATCAGCCCGCAGGTTTTGGCCGCCGCAAAAATCGCGGGGGTCGATGAAATTTATCGTGTCGGCGGGGCGCAGGCCGTGGCGGCGCTGGCTTATGGCACAGATACAATCGCGCCAGTGTCTGTCATTGTTGGCCCCGGCAATGCCTATGTCGCTGCCGCCAAGCGTCAGGTCTATGGCACAGTGGGCATCGACATGATCGCCGGGCCATCCGAGGTGCTGATCGTGGCGGACGGCGATAATAATCCCGACTGGATCGCCATCGATCTGCTGGCGCAGGCCGAACATGACAAATCTGCCCAATCCATCCTCATTACTGACGACAAAGACTTCGCTGATCGGGTGGTTGAAGCGCTGGAAAAGCACCTGAAAACACTGTCACGCGCCGATATCGCCCGCGCAAGCTGGGACGAATTCGGGGCCATCATACTGGTGGAAAACCTCGAAGACTGCATCCCCCTGTGCAACCGCCTCGCCGCCGAACATCTGGAAATCGCCACCGGTGATCCCGATGCGCTGGCCGAACAAATCACCAATGCCGGAGCCATATTTCTGGGCGCGTACACCCCCGAAGTCATCGGCGATTACGTCGCCGGCACCAACCACGTCCTGCCAACCGCGCGCTCGGCCCGCTTCTCCTCAGCGCTGGGTGTCACCGATTTCATGAAGCGTACCAGCCTCATTCGCTGTACGGCTTCAAGTCTGCGCGCCCTGGCTCCCGCCGCTGTGACGTTGGGTGAGGCGGAAGGGCTGACAGCACATGCACGCTCGGCTTCAATCCGGTTGAACCTGCCGGAATAAAGCCGCTGGCGCGACTTGCCCTCGCCGGGCGGGCTGCCTGTGCAGCAGGCACCAAAGGCAAGCCTTTGGAAACCGATTTTTGGGGGAGGGGGAGGGGAAACTGCCAATATAATAGTTGGGATTTTTCAGTGTGATTTACATTGCGTGCAGCAATCTCAAAGGATAAGTTTCCTCCGTGGGCGTTTTTTTTGAGGGGAGTATGTTTATGGATTTGACCACGCTAACGATTACCTTGCCGCTGATGGCAATTCTTGGCACGTTGGGAACGACCGTTCTTGTTGTTGGAGGGGCTGTTTGGGCACTATGCCGCTTTGTCGGAAGTTCTTCGGTCGAAGCTGCCAAACAAAATGCCCGAGATCGACGTGCACGCGCTCAAGAACTCCTGCAAGATCTTGAAAAGTGCAAACTGCATACAAGTAGAACTGATGAACGCATTGTTGAACTGGAAATAGAAAAAGCCAAATGTATCGCCGACCTTCGAGCCGTTCAAAGTGGTGAAGGGCAAGGGGGGCAACTGATTGATGACCTGCAAGGAAAATTAAAAAAATTCAATGATCTCAAAAATGCACTGTTTGGTCCTGAGAATGAGCTTTGGCGGCTTCGTGATGCCATTCCTCCAGAAAATTATTTTGAGAGAATGAAAAACAGTCGAACAAAAGTCATCATGATTGCAAACCTCAAGGGTGGCGTCGGGAAAACCACAATATCAGCCAATTTAGCGGCCTATTTTTCAGTCAAAAAAGGTAAACGTGTCCTTCTTATCGACTTTGATTACCAAGGTTCTCTAACCAGAATGATGATGCTTTCTGTAGGAGCACACCTTGGCGACAGCATCCTTGCCGACACTCTGATCAATGGTGATGCTGATGGTAAATGGCTAGCTCAATCGCCAAGAGATATCGGGGCGAAACTGCCAAACACAAAACTGATCACCTGCGGGCAGGTTTTTGACGGCATTGAAAATCGGTTGATGTTACGCTGGCTGCTTGGAGAACATGAAGACGATATTCGCTACCGACTGGCAAATCTTGTCCTGAGCGATGAAGTGCAAAATGAATATGATTTGATCATTGTAGATGCTCCGCCACGACTGAGCACTGGAACAATGAACGCGCTATGTGCCAGCCACGCCATAATTGTTCCAACTGTACTTGATATGCTTTCTGTAGATACTGTTGGACGGTTCATGAATAGGGCAAACGGCTTTCGCCAACTTAATCCCGCCTTGCAGTTTGCAGGGGTTGTCAGCTCCCTGACAAAGGTAAGTAAACTTGGAAAGACCGAGCGTGAAGCCTTGGAAGCGGCAAGACTGGCCCTTGCAGAATGGCATGGAACAGGCCACGTCTTTAAGAGAAATATTCGCCATTTTGCTTCTCTTGGTAAAGCAGCTGGACGAAGTATTGGCTATCTGGACGACAAGCCCGTCAGAGATGTATTTGATGAATTGGGGGCCGAGATTGCTGAAAAGGTAGGGGTATGAAGATCAGTCAGATAAGAGAAGTACTTGAAAAGTATTCTAGAATTACAGCTTGTTCTGATCGGCCGGAAAAGGTGGTTGCACTTGATGAATTTAGCAAAATACTGGCTCCCGTTGATAGGAAGACGGTTGCCTTTGTCATGAAAAAAATTGCTGAATCAAAAAAGGTGCGTGGATGAGATCTGCTTATCACTTTATTAATGGTATAATCTGTTAATGGAACTATTCTGTTTTTATCGCTGGCAAGGAGAACGAAATTGAAAGTGAAAGAATTACGTTCTGCTCTTATGGAGTTAGAGGCTCTTTTTGAAATTGGTGGAACCAAAGCAATCAAAACTGACCTTTGCAGCTTGATTAATTTTCTTGAGAGCGTAGATGATATGCCGCTTGATGATTTTTTTGACGAGTTGAAAGCTGAAATAGAAAAGATTTCAAGTTCCGGAAAAGAGAGAGCTAAATCAGCTCCGGTCAAGCTTGATGAGCAGGCCATTTCCTACTATACGACAGAGCTGGAGAAATCACAGGATGATGAGGCGCAATTCCTTGTTATACTGGCTCAAATGGATGCTGATAGCAGAGTGAGAAAAGTGGAGCTTGCAAAGATTTCTGAACGTTTCGGTGATTCTAGCGCGAAAACCGTTACGAAAATGCTTCAGTCTATCAAAACGCGCTTTTATGAAAAGGTTTATGATAGAGATGCCAATGCCATGGCTCGCAGAGCTACCCCTTGGTAGCCCTACACTTCCATTACACCCCAAAACGGGTTCCAAGGGCTTGCCCTTGGCGCTGTGCGCGGAGCACGCCCGTCTGGCGAGGACATTTTTGCACCAGCAAAAAGCAGCGGCTCCAACGCACCCTAAACGTCCAGATTGGCCACATTCAACGCATTATCCTGAATAAATTCGCGGCGCGGTTCGACGATATCGCCCATGAGTTTGGAGAAAATATCGTCAGCGTCGTCGGCCTCACCGATATGCACTTGCAGCAAGGAGCGGGTGGTGGCGTCGAGGGTAGTTTCCCAGAGCTGGTCGGCGTTCATTTCGCCAAGGCCTTTGTAGCGCTGCATGGAGACGCCTTTGGCTCCGGCATCGAGCACGGCTTCGAGCAGGTTTTTGGGAGAAAAAATGTCGGTGTGCTTGTCGCGGCGCAGCATTTTGGCCGGTTGGCCATAGGTTTCTTGCAGCGATGCGGCGTATTTGTGCAGCTGGCGGGCTTCGCGGCTTTCGACGAGGCCGCCGTCCAGCGTGTGGGCTTCTTTGACGCCGCGCACGGTGCGTGAGAACACATAGCCCTCGTCGGGGGTGATTTCGCCGGTCCAGCCCTGTTCGGTTTCGTCCGAAATGAGGTCGAGATGTTTGGCGATTTCAGTTGCGACGGCGGCACGGTTTTCGTTGGCGAGATCGGGGTCAAAGGCCCCGCCAATGGCGGCCTGCTCGACAATATGATGGGCATAACGAGTGTGCAGGTGGCCGAGTAGCGCACGGATTTCGCGGGCCTCGTTTATGGTGTTACGCAGATCTTCGCCCGAGCGTTTTTCACCTGAGGCCAGCTCCAGCACGGCGTCTTCGATGCCACCGGAAATCATATATTCTTCATAGGCGGCTTCGTCCTTCAGATATTGCTCTGACTTGCCGCGCTTCACTTTGTAGAGCGGTGGCTGGGCGATATAGAGGTGGCCCTTTTCGATGAGTTCGGGCATCTGACGATAGAAAAAGGTTAGCAGCAGGGTGCGGATATGCGAGCCATCGACGTCCGCATCGGTCATGATGATGACTTTGTGATAGCGCAGTTTTTCAAGGTTAAAGCCGGAGCCATCTTCGGCGCGGCCAATGCCGGTACCAAGCGCTGTGATCAGCGTGCCTATTTCCTGGCTCGACAGCATACGGTCGAACTTGGCGCGCTCGACATTGAGGATTTTACCGCGCAGGGGCAAGACGGCTTGCGTGTTACGGGTGCGGCCCTGCTTGGCAGAACCTCCCGCTGAGTCCCCTTCCACTATGAATAGTTCGGATTTGGCGGGGTCGCGCTCTGAGCAATCGGCCAGCTTGCCGGGCAGGGAGGCGATATCAAGCGCCCCTTTGCGACGTGTGAGATCGCGGGCTTTTTTAGCGGCTTCTCTGGCCGAGGCGGCTTCCACCACTTTGGTGACGACGATTTTGGCTTCAGCTGGATGCTCCTCAAGCCATTGGCCGAGCGCCTCGTTCATGGCGCTTTCAACGATGGGACGCACTTCGGAGCTGACCAGCTTGTCCTTGGTCTGGCTGGAGAATTTCGGGTCTGGCACCTTGACCGACAAGATGCAGGTCAGGCCCTCTCTGGAATCATCGCCGGTCAGGGTGACCCTTTCGCGTTTGACGATGCCGCTGGCATTGGCATAGCCATTGACGGAGCGCGTTAGTGCGCCACGAAAACCGGCCAGATGGGTGCCGCCATCGCGCTGCGGGATATTGTTGGTGAAGCACAGGACGCGTTCCTGATAGCTGTCATTCCACCAGAGGGCCGCTTCGACAACAACGCCTTCTTTTTCGTTTGTCACATAGATTGGATCATCGAGAAGGGGGGTGCGCGAACGGTCATGATAGCGCACAAACTCGATCAACCCGCCTTCATATTGCAGCACCACTTCGACGTGGTCGGCGGGGCGTTCATCGACCAGCAGGATGCGTACGCCGGAATTCAAAAAGGCCAACTCGCGCAGGCGGTGCTCCAGCGTTTTATAGTCGAACTCGATCATGGTGAAGGTAGTCTTGGCTGGCAGGAACGACACTTCTGTTCCTTTATTCTCGCCCGCATCCCCGACCACGATCAATGGCGCTATAGCAACACCGTCCTCAAAGCGCACATAATGTTCCTTGCCCTCGCGCCAGATGCGTAATTCCAGCCAGACCGATAGGGCATTCACCACCGAGACGCCAACACCATGCAGCCCGCCCGACACTTTATAAGGATTGTCGTCATCACCTTCGGAGCTCTTACCGCCCGCATGCAGCTGCGTCATGACGACGTCGGCGGCCGAAATGCCTTCTTCGGAATGAATACCGGTTGGAATACCGCGGCCATTGTCGGAGACGGTGCAGGAGCCATCGGCGTTGAGCGTGACATTGACCTTGGATGCGAAATTCGCCAGCACTTCGTCAATGCCGGCGGCAAGCGCACGAAGCCGGGCGTCGCGGTCATTCTGCGGGGTGATGGCGATTACCGGAATGCGCGCCAGCATGTCGTCGCCGGCCAGAATGGCCCGCAGATCAAGCGCGGTGCCATCCGGCAGTGCCATCGCCGTGACGATCAGATCCGGGTTGGTTCTGCGCAGCAGCGCCTTGAGGCCCGCCAGACAATTTGCCTGCACAACATGATACCACGCCGCCGAAAGCTGAACTTTCAGCATAATCCGGTTGGTCGAAACACCGTCAAGGATTACGATGGTACCCTGCACGTTTCTGCCTTTCAAAAATCAATAACAAATCCTTTCCAGAGTCTTGAGGAATCTAGTTAACAAATTGTTAGGGCCGGGCGGGAGAATGCAAACTTGTCCAATTCGAAAATTCGAAAATCTTCCGGGTAACTGCATGATTCTAAATGATTCGTGCAAAAAGCGAAAAAAAACCCGCTTTCTGAACGTAAACAAATGCGCAATTTTTTGCGCATGCAGTAAGTTTTTTTACTGAGAAAATGAGTTTTCGACGTCATTCACGGTTTTTGTGAATGGGGCAGACAGGCCGTTCCCAGCCTATATTCCCCCCGGCGCACGGATGCGCCGGGGGGATTTTTCGTGGCCCTTAGCCGGCTTTGGCCAGATT
>JAKIUO010000144.1 GCA_021647535.1 Hyphomicrobiaceae bacterium | reverse complement strand
GCCAGTTCGGCAATATCGGCAAACACTTCACCAAGCCCCGCCTGCACATCGGTTAGTTCCAGCCCACGCATTCCCGGGGTGTCCAGGAGCCATCCTCCGGTGTGCAGTTGATGCAGTTCACGGTTTGTCGTGGTGTGGCGCCCTTTGGCATCACCTTCGCGGATACCTTGTGTTGCAGCTTGCTCCTTACCAGTAAGGGTATTGATAAGGGTCGATTTTCCAACACCCGAAGACCCTACGAATGCAACGCTCTGCCCCTTCCCACACCATGGGAGGAGACATTCTACATCACCAACCTTTCGCGCGTCTAATAGCACCACGGCCTGATTTGGCGTCAATTTAACAGCATCTCTTTCATAATCCTCCGGCACGTCTGTCAAGTCTGCCTTGGTGAGGACGATGACCGGGTAGACATCGGCTTCACGCGCCAATGTCAGGTACCGTTCCAGTCGCGCAATATTGAAGTCCTGATTGCATGAGGACACAATAAAAAGCGTATCAATATTGGCTGCAATCAGTTGAACTTTTCGGTCCGATCCTGGTGCGCCTCGCTTTAACAGGCTTTGGCGGTCCAACAGACGTTGTGGTTGAAGGGTTTGGTTATCAAGCAACAGCCAGTCACCGACCGTAGCTCGCGCCTCATCGTCACCATTTGATGCATAGAAAGGCGGGACAAAACAATCAAGAGAAGGTCCGACCACGCGTATTTTATTGCGATGGACCTCAGTGACTCTTACCGGGATATGGCTATCCAGATCAGCTGTGTCGAGTTGTGAAGAATGGAAAGTAGCCCAACCAAGGTCGGCCAGTTTAGAAAATTTGTATGTCATTGATCTCTCATCAGTTTCTGCGCACATTTTTGAATATTTTCGCAGACAAATTCCAAGCACTCATGAAGCCCCTGCTAGGTGCAGAGACTTTCGGTTTCAGTGAGGTCGAGAGTGTCTAGACAAAAAACAGATCCAGCGTCCATGAAGCAATCGCGCCAGAACACCTTGTTGGTTATCTAATCTCTAACCTCGGAGAGGGATTCAACAACAATCACAAAACTTCCTTTTCAGCTTTCTGTTCGTAACAATATATAATGCCTGTGTCACTATAATCAACAGTACTTTAGGGCACAGAAGTGGCTCGGGAAACCTGTACAGTGGCTATAAGTGAATTTCTGGCCTGTAAACCGGCGAGATGCCGACAACAGGAGAGCTGAAATGACGAGACGACCACGACGCAATCACACCCCCGCTTTCAAGTCGAAAGTGGCCCTTGAAGCGATCAAGGGTGAGAAGACCCTCGCTGAGCTGGCGCAGCATTTTGATGTACATGCCAACCAGATCAAGCTCTGGCGCGACCAGTTGCTGGAGAGTGCGCAAGGGGTTTTCAATAAAGAGAGCAAGGGTGCGAAGTCGGAGTCTCAAATCGACGTCAAAACCCTGCAATCCTATCTCGACGAGTTCGTATTCCGCTTCAACAGACGCAAAAACCGCCCCTCAGCCATGGCCACCCTGCTCAAAAACAGCATAATCAGCACACAAATTACCTGCGATATGCTGAAGGAACCTGAAACAAGAGGATAAGCAGTTTAACTTATCTATCTCAGCAACGTTTTGCGAGACATCGTGTCTTTTGCGGCAGGCATGTCGCATCGTGGCGGTCTCGCCTTAGATCCCCATCCCAGCCTTTTTGGTTGCCCTCGACCTCGATACGTGCCCGACAGGAACTATAACGTCGATTGCACACCGAAACTGGTGTGCATTTTCTTACCGGATTTCGGGGTTTTGCCCTCCTCCTTTTCACACAGGCCCGTCCGGTAAAAATACGTCCACCTGAACATCGGCATGTATTGCCTCTGCTAAAGGCAAATTTGATTTTCGAACATCTCAGTCTTTTCCGAACTGCACTGGGCCGCTTCCGCGCTTTTTTCCGACTGCAGGTCGCCAATTGGCGTTTGCAGTCCTGTTCCATTTCAAGATTTTCCCGCGGATGAGTGTTTCGAGCTGCCTTTCTCATGCATCTCTTGAACCTTGGTCGGCAACTTCGAGAGGTCTTTGATGACCTTGGCGACCTCGATGATCTGGGCGGCCTTGGTGCAGTATAGCTTGAGCAGGATACCGCGCCGTTGGAGTTGTTGATGGCGTCAGAGGCGGCTTGTGTCGGTTCGAGGTTTCTGGGGCGAATCCCGGCCACATTATAGAATTTTCTTAGTGCTTCGCGACTTCGCTGATCCCATGCACCATTAACGACGATCGCGACGTCGCCCGTCAGGCAACCAAGACCCCAGAGATTGGCCTGTACCTCGCGGGGATAGAATGGACCGGCTGGGGGCGCTGCTATTGGAGCAGGCATCGTCGAGCGCAGGCACTGTCCCTGCGCATAAACGAACCCCAGAGGGCAGCTCGGGGCCGGAGCGGCAAGCAGGCATTGGTTACCGGAAAGAACGTAGCCAGGAGGACAGGTCGGGGTCACAGCGCTTGCGTTACCGCTCACGATCAACAGGGCTGCAATAAAAACTGAATGAAGAAAAGCGACTCGTTTCATATTGTGTCCTCCAACCCGACCCAAATCCATAAATTAACAGTGATATGCATTACTACGTACAACTACGTAATGTTTTTCTGGTTCTCAAGTCAAATGATGTTAGTCTTTACAGATGATTGTCAATTTTATTTCAAATATTTAGGACAGGAAAATATACCAATGAAACTGTCGCCATTAGAAAATCATATCACCTTGATAGCAGGATTATTTTTATTGGTGATTTTTTCAGCTTCGCCCTCCCAGGCTGGCTGTACCAATCTTGAATATGACCATAACCGCTCAACGATGGAGGTTGATCATTGCGAGTTTGGCACGCTGAATATCAGCTATAAAAGACCGCGCAGAGTGATCCGTAATCAAGGGGTGCGTAATGGCACTTTGTTCTTTAACGGATCTGAAGACCAAAGTGGCCATATTAGTGGCAAGGCACGCGCCTTTTCACGACGTTGTGGGGAAGTAAGCTATCAGGTTACCGGATTTTTTCGCAATGATTCAGCCATCATATTGCAAGGCCACGTGCCTGTTCGCAATAAAAGCTGCGTCATAACCCGCTACCGACTGGATAAGCTGGTCTTTACATTGCCAAGTTCCACCCAACCTGCGCCAGCGCCGAACCCACCGGTTGTCCAGCCAACATGCCCACCCGGATTTTTCCTTCAGGGGGGACAGTGTTTGCGCGCGGGAGGCAATCCGGGCAGTGGGGCGCAGCGAAACTTTACACGCAATATTGTTGGCAGCCGCTGGACCTACCCTTATGGCGGCAAAAATTATCAATTCACATTCGGTCAGAATACCATCGATAATTTCTCCAACGGCTGGTGGCCGGGAGTTACCTGGAATATCATTAGACGTAATGAACTGGAGCTCTGGAATCCCACCAATGGCAAGACCATGAGCATCACCTTTTTATCTCCCAACAGGTTCAGGGCTCTGAACTGGGGTGATAATGTCGCCGTTATGGGCAACCGCATTGGCGGGGTTGCAAGGCCTGCACCTCGTCCAGCGCCCATTCCCGCACCACGGCCAGCACCCAGACCGGCCCCCATACCTTCAAGAGGTGATTGGCACGCCGTTGCAGGCTCTTTCCCAAGCTTCAACAAAGCACAAAAACGGGTTAATCAACTAGGGGCAAACGACTGGTATGTAATGAATTCATCCAATTGTCCAAACTTCACTTCCGGCTATTTTATAGCGACCATGGGCCCCTTCAACACCAAACGCAGAGCTCAGAAATTTGCCAATCAAGCCCGTCGCCATGGGGCTTATGTGAAAAGGTGCAATTAAGGACGAGCGTTCGGTGTCTTAGTTGCTAACCAAGGAGAATGACCATGATCGGAATGAAAACGATGCTCAGACCTTTTATCATTTTAGGTGGCTTGATGGCCCTGATACTTATTGTTCCAGGCACGATTTCCAGTCCTGCACAGGGAGCTAATGCGAGCCAGATCATCAATAAATTAAATAGATCTCTTTCATGCAGCCCCAGCAAGTCCAAATCGTGTCGTCAATGCCAGGGAAGATGTTGGAGCGCCTATAACCGGTGCGTCAAAACTCAGTGCTCCTATAAAAACAAATCCGGCAAGTCCCGATATTGTGGATCCACGTCGGCTCTTTATGGCGTCAGAAATGACTGCGCCAAGAAATATGCCTCTGGGAGCCGTGGCGGCAAGATCAAATCCTGCCTGGCTGCATGTAAATAAGTTCCTACCCGGCCCCCGGAGATCAATCTAAATATTTAAAATAGTCTAAGGAGTGTTTGTCATGTTGAGAGTTGCCATTTTCGGATTATTGAGTGTCTCTATTTTTGCCTTCGGTACTGTTGCTGGCGCTGTATCTTATGAGCTGCACCTCGCCAAAAGGGGACAAACGCTCCAGCAATGCAAAGGTGCTGCTGATGTCAAAATGGAAAGCTGTCTTTGGAAGCATCCTCTATGTAAAGCTGGCTACAAGGATGAGTGTAAACAGCAATGCCGGTATGATCGCAATGATGCCTATGCCAAATGCAAGAAGAAAAAAGGCTGATCTGGGGCGCTGAATTTTTACAAAAATAATCCGCCCGGTATCCTGAAGAAAGGGAATATAATGCTTGATCTGGTGCACCGCGCATCTCTGTCGTCCGTGTTGTTATTTTTGGTGGTGGCGTCTTCGCCCGCTCAGGCTGATTGTCGTCGTACTTGTCAGGCTCAGGCCAATAAATGTCTAGCAGATACGGCACGCCTGAAAAGACCGGACGGCATTTGCTGGAATATGCAGGATATCTGCAATGATGCTTGCGGTAATAGCGCCCCGACACCAACTGGCTCCAATCCATTCGCTCCAGGAAATCCGCCGCGCAATCCCACTGGCCTTCCCCCCCAGGCTCCTAATGGGCCACAAGCTCCCGACCAGGTTGTGACGAGTCCCACCATTATCAATGTCGGAAAATGGGGCGGCGGTATCGCCTATGATGGCAATCATATATGGGTGGCGGAAAGTGGTCAGCGCACCGTGGCGAAGGTCGACCTGCATCAAGGAAGAGTTGTCAAGCGCTTCAAGGTTGGCCGCCTGCCAACTGATATGGTCGCCACTGGTAACGGTGAGGTCTATGCGCTGGTTACAACCGATAAAAAAATATGGCGTGCCAACCAGCAAGGGCGACGTTCCACTGTAACCAAACTCAAAGATTGCCCAGAAGCCATGATTGGCCACGGGCAGTATTTATGGGTCGTCGCACTTTATAAGTGCAGCTCAGCCAACTCCAGTCTCATCAGGGTTGATAAGCGCACGGGCAGAAAGAAAAAAACCGGTGCCCTTGGCGAATGGGCACAGGCGTTGACCACACATAGAAACAAAATCTGGGTTGCCCATGCGCGCTGGGGCAGGCTGAGTATCGTCGATCAAAATACACTGAAATCAACCTCGATCACGATCAATGGGGCTTCCTTTTGGAGTATAAAAGCCAATAGTCGTTCTATTTTTGCAGGCGGTCGGGAAGGGGATAATAATAAAGCCGGGCTGCTTGTGATGGTTGATCCCAACTCCAACAGGGAGGTTCACCGCGCCTATTTACCTGAAGGTATCACCAAGATTGCCGCTGACGAACATCATGTGGTGGCGATTAGTTGGAGCGGGGTGATCTCGATTTTTTCTGCGGAAAATCTGCAACACTTGCGCACGATCAATTTGACCACAGGCGTCTATGCTCCCGATACCGTGATGATTCAACAAGATCGGTTGCTGGTGTCAGGGGTTATTAAACCGACGGAAAGTGGCTCTATATTTGTCATCAATAATTGGCGCCCAGCAGATACCGGCGGGAGTGCTGGTTATGGGCCAAATGGTGGTGTTGGCGCTGGTCGCGCCCGTCCCAGCTTTAACTGCGCCAAAGCCAGCATAGCCAGCGAATACGCTATTTGTGGCAATATTGATCTTGCCGACCTGGATAGAAACCTGGCTGCCAATGTTAAAATGGCCATCTTTAACATAACCTCAGAAGCTAACGGGGGAACGCCAGCAGATGTCAGATATTTTCGCAAAACTCAGCGCGCCTGGCTGCGTCAACGCAATCTCTGTCGTTCAGATATTTCCTGTCTGCGCAGTTCTTACGAAAGGAGAATGTCGGACATCCACGAGATGAATGAACCGGAATAGATTTTCAATCCCAAGATAAACAAAGAAAAATTACTATGCTAGCCAATTCTAAAAGCAGTTACTTCACGAAAGCATTTATGCTGATATTATCAGTATTTACCCTCACGCTTATGACTTCAAACCACTCTATAGCGTCGGACTGCAATACGGGATTTAGAGCCCTTAGTGGAGAGAAATGTTCCAAGACGAGCGACTTTATACAACTCGCCAGAAAGGGTGCCAGAGATTGTACAAAGGCCGAAAAAAGATTTTATTGCCAAAATTCATTAATTAAATGTATGAACGATATTGGCCATATTGTAGGAATACCCGCTTGGAAACGCGGACAGCTATCGAGTCAATGCCGAAAGACGAACAAAAAATGTACAAAGCAAAAGTTTTATTTTAACGATGAAAGCTGCGTACGAGGCTGAGAATGAACGGACAGCAACTAATCAACTCAAGGATTAGGTGCGGTCCTTTTTCTTGCCAGACAAGGTTTATACCAACCGCCCTTAATATTAACCCGGAGTGTTCAAATGACACAGTTATTTGAACACTCCCTCGGCGTAGCAAATCTCAGCGGCGTTCAGTCAGCTTTTTCTTGAAGCAGGTATCCATAGGGTCCATTAATCACAGGCTGCATGGCTCCTTGGCGTACATTGACGCTTGGCTTTGGTCGAAAATTTGGCCTCACATTTTTGCTCGCATTTCTTAAACATGTCCAAGGCCCATATTCCTCTTTTCTCCCACCTTGCGCTCCTTTTGAGATATTCTTGTGCGGTTAAATGTTGTGAACCACTCTTTTTGACCCTCTTCCATAATTCTTTCCTTATTTTTTCGGATTTTGTATAAATGGGCTTGTAGATATGGTGGCAGCGGCGATGGCAGTGCATATACCAGGTATCCCCGGGTTTATACACCAATCCGGCGGCCATTACGGGATTTGGCCCCGTGATAACAAGTCCCAGCATAAGTAGACCCAAAATGTGCGCGAGTTGCTTCATTGTCCATATTCCTTATCGATACTGCTTAGCAGTATTTATTCTTCTGGCCGATGCCAGCTCCTTTGAGGAGCCGTAAGCGCGGGCTCATGAGATATTCAGCCCTGCGACGTAATGTTCCACGGTAACAGGCAGTTCCAAGACTGCATACAAAATAATACTGGGGTGTTTTTGGCGATGTCAAAGAGGAATATTTCTACGTCGCCGCGAAGTGTCTCAGTTGGGTCAATAGCTGTATTCATTCCCAAGATTATTGATAGTCTCTCACTAGTGTCCGGTTAATAATTGAATAGATTCAACTGGTTATCTGAAGCGGAATTCGCGCTTTTGCACTCCGCGTTTGCAAGCAATTGATCCAATGGTGTTTTTTCTAAAATCGTCACGCTGAGCACTTGCAGAATTGTGTAGAGCTCAGCAGGCAGATCAAGTCTCCTTTTTATGATGGCGATGAGCACATAAACCGAGATGGCGATCCATAGCTGCGTTTTGACCGCATTTT
>JAKIUO010000143.1 GCA_021647535.1 Hyphomicrobiaceae bacterium | reverse complement strand
CAAAAGCTCTGCAAGATCGAGACTGGCAGCTGCAGACCCGTCAGCGCCTGCAAGCGGAGGGCGCCCGCCTCAAAAAACTGCTGACCCGAAGGGGCCTGCAACCAGATGGCGGCTGTGCGCTCTTTTCCTGGGTCAAAACCAAAGAGGCCGCCGAAATACACGAAGCGCTCGCCCGTTCTGGCATTTTCACCCGCCTGTTCAAAAAGCCCCCTAGCCTGCGTTTTGGCCTCCCGGGAAACGAGGCCGAATGGCAAAGACTGGAAGCAGCCCTGTTGCAAACCACCTAACCGCTATGGCTTCAAAAAACGGTTGATATCAGGTCGCGCCTCCCTAAGACTATCCACGCCCGGCCCACAAGCCCCATCTTCGATTGACAAGCCGCCTGCCGCCTTGATAGGTTCACTTTTACGGATGGTTTACTCATCATTGATTGGTGAGAGATAATAGGGAACGCGGTGTAAAACCGTGGCTGCCCCCGCAACTGTAAGCGAAGAATTGTCTGTCCTTTTTACCACTGGCCATGTGCGCCGGGAAGGTTGGACAGCAGTGATGAGACGCGAGCCAGGAGACCTGCCATCCCGCCTGATTTATTTCGGGCCGCCCGATTTATTTTGGGCATATCGCCAGAGCGATGAACCGGAACGGGGTGTTCTCGGTTGATTGAAGTGGAGGCCTTCTTGGTGTCTGCTTGATCTGCCCTCCCAGTCCGTCTCGCCCTCCCGGCCTGATCATTCGTGATCAGCGCCTATGTTTTTTGAGGAGAACCATTAATATGGTCTTGAGACAGTTTACCAGATTTGCAGCTGCCACCCTTGCGGTTTGCCTGCTTGCAACAAGCGCCTATGCTCTTGATGCCCCTTATGATCATTATGTATTTGTGCCCAATCGTAATTCAGCCGATGTGGCCATTATCGATAGCGACACCGACAAGCTTGTGGCGCGTGTCAAGGTCGGTAATACCCCCCATCAGATCGCCGTTTCAGAAACGCTAGGCAAGATGATTGCCTCCAATACTCATGATAACACGATATCAATCATTGACCTCAAAACCCTGAAAACCGTTCGCACTGTCAGCCTTGGTCACGAACCCGAGCATATGGCGATTGGTCCAGGTGGCGGACTGGCTGCAATCGGTAATATTGGCGAAGGCACCGTGTCGCTGGTTTCTCTGAAAGATGATAAAGAAATCAAGCGCATTACTGGCCTGTTTGAACCCCACAACATGACCTTCAGCCCCAATGGCAAGCTGTTGTTTGTCGGCAATCTTGGGGCCAATTTTGTCTCGGTCATTGATGTTGCCAAGGGAAAAGTGGTCAATGAAATCCCGGTTGGCGAAAACACCTCTGTTGCTGCCCTGCCCGGTGCTGGTGGTGATGAGCATCAAGGCATAATCAATGTGACACGCACCCCCGATGGACGGCTTGGTTTCGCCGCTTTTGGTGATGGTGATGTGATGGCTGTGCTCGATCTGCGCACCCAGAAAAAAATCGCCACATTAAAGCTGGGTGATGAACCATGGCGCGCCTACACAACCGCCGATGGACGCTTCATGATCGTTCCCAATAATGGTGACAAGACCGTTTCCGTATTCTCCACCACCGCGCCCTTCAAAGAAGTGGCCCGCCTCAAGGGAGCTGCCGATATGACCGGTGTGAACACCGGCTGGTTTGAAACCACTGCCTTTGTCATCTCACGCGGTGACAATAAAATTGTCATGCTTGATCTCGTCAATATGAAAAATATCGGCGAAATCAAACTGCCAAATGGCACACCGGAAACGGCCGTCGTCAACCCGCAAGGCACCAAGCTTTATGTCGCGCTCTCTGGCACCAATGAAGTGGCGATCATTGATACACGCTATCGCAAACTGCTGGGCAAAGTGAAAAATGTCGGCAAGGAGCCGTGGGGCGCCCATATGGTCGGCGCTCTCAACTATTGCCATTAGAATATCCACCCTCTTTCTTGTTGTGGTGACTAATCTGGTGCCACAACAAGCCTGGGGCATGGATTCTGTGGCCCGCATAACAGCTGCGGTCAATGCCGTTTCCAACGGACCCTATTTTTCGCACGATGTGCTGCGCAAAAGCTGCGCCGGTAATCTTTTATGTGTGGCGCGCCTTATTGCCAGAAAGCTTGGGCCAAAAGCGCGGCTGGAAAAACGACGCCATCCAGACACCGATGAAATAAGACGCGTGCGCAATCGGCCATCGCTCATGGGGCAGGCACGAAACGATGGAAAAACCCTGCATATCAGCCTGGCGCATTTTGGCCGAAAGGCTCGTACAGAAATCAGCCAGGCCTTGCTAATGGCACGTAAAAACAATAACGGCGCAGCAATGCGCGAGCTGATTATTGATCTGCGAGGCAATCAAGGCGGACGCTTTGATCGTATGTTGAAACTGGTGGCAAGCTTCACCGGCGCGGTCCCCAAGGCGCTTTACCTGAAGGGAACAACCGGCAACAAGGCCATCGCCCTCCCCGCACCGGCCACGCACTATAGCTTTGATAAAATCCACCTTCTGGTCGGCCCCAAAACGGCCAGCAGCGCTGAAATTTTCGCTGCATTGCTGCGCGTTCATACCAAAGCCAGCATCTCTGGCGCACGCACCTACGGTAAAAACTGGCTGCTGCGCGTCATTCCTGTCAATCATGACTGGCAACTGCTTGTTCCCGCTGAAACCGTCACCGTTCCCGGCACAGAGCTGAGCGAAGGACTGCGCCCCGACAAAAACAGCCTCCCAATAAAATAATCGACCTCCATCCTATCTTTGTTGTTCAGACAAAACTTCCTTGTCTTTCACGCCATCGCTCACCAGCAAACGCACTCGTCCATATCATCTCCTACTTTGTCGCTTATTGCCTGAAAAGCAGCAAGTCAAATATGAGGTTCTTTAAACCCAAGACAAGACTACTCAGCAGCTTCTGATTTCGTGTGAACACAAGCTGCGCTATAGCTGGATACATTGGCTTTCACATGCTGCTCGAACATTTCTTGTACTGACGGACAGCTGATATTTGTCCCTATAAGCGCCGCTTTGGTATCGATAGGTCCGTGCGCCTCCCGGAGCCACAATCCACAAGCGAAGCTTGCGAGTTGCAAGGTTTTTCAAGCGACCCAGCGCCTGCAAAATTTGCGTCAACTGTCTGATATGACCGCCAAGCGCCTGTGCTGGGTTTTCGCCGTTCGTATCAGCAACAAGATAAACCAGTTCCAACGGCTCGGCCCCCAGCAGATGCGCCGACCACGAATGGGCACCGCTATCATCCAGGCTCGAAGCATCGACCAAAAGAGTGGCAGGCTTATCCGCACCATCAGTACGCTTCACCAATTGCCTGGCCAACTCCTTGGCAAATTCCACATCCGTTTGCACTCCTGACATTGCCAGAATAATCCGCTGTCCGGTTGCCTTTTCACCCTTGGGCCTGGCGATGCGCTCACCCTGAGCAAGACTTGGCACCCTGCCGGGGCCATCACAAGAAGCAACCAGCAGACTAGCACATTCAAACCCTTGCAATAAGGGGAAAGCCTGCACTCTGTCAAACCCATGACGTTGCAACAATTTGCACCAGCTGCTTGCATTTTTCATAGGGTTGGTCGGAAACATTGGGTCAATCTTATAGTCAAGCCAGCCTTCGACAGGCGCAAAAAGGACATCATGAAAGACGGGGGACAAGCGCTTCTGGTGAAGGTAAAAAGGATAGATGGTTAGCCGAAATCAGCAGATCAAATGGTCCAGCTTCACCAAACGCTTCAAGATTTTCATCAAGCGCGACAGTCTCGAAAGAGGCACATTGCCCCAGACTCATATTCAATCTGGCAAGAGCGGTTTTGTTACTGTCCAGCGCCACCAGACGCCCATGTCGCGCCGAGATCAAAGGCAGAATTTTGCGCGTCAGTTCCCCACCGCCAACGCCAAGTTCAACAACCCGCAACGCTTTTCCACGTGGCCAGTTTTCAATGATCTGGCTTGCCAAACAGGCAACTTCATCAATATGCCTGCCCGCCACAGGAGAAGAACCTCTCATCTGCTCCAGCAAAGAACCACTATATATATGGTGTGCCTGACGCCTGGAGGGGTCTATTTGCGCCCGCCCACCTAAAAACTCTGACTGCCAACGCGCTGCCCTGTTCAGCAACACGATATCAGCTATCCAGCGCGGATCCTCTTTGAGCAACTCGCGCAATCCTTCACCACGGGCATAAAACCCTTGCTCCTGCGTTGGCAATTCATGCTCTTCCAGCAAATGCCAACGCCCCTCTCTTTCTTTCGCCATGCCAGACTGCTCGGCAATCGCCAGGAGATTGGAGACCATCGCCAAACGTAAATCCATCGTATCACGTTCTATTTCTGCAAGGGCACCCACATCAAGAGAGCTATCCAGATTGGCTATATTCCCGGCATCGCTCAAAGGTAAAGAGAACAGGGTCTCCATATCGAGATCACCGTTTTTATCACAAATCGCTCGTAAAATATCATAAGCTGATCGCCGTGCCGCCAATTCCAGACTTTGTCTTTGTTCACAAAGCCTCTCCACTTCTTGCCGCCGGCCGGGCTCGCTGACTTTGGCGTTTGCAAAGGATATTATCTTATCAAAGTCAGGAGCACTCGTTTCTCCCTGGTGCTCTGCATATGGGAGAATTTCATGCGTAATCGAATAGCTTAGACGCTCAAGCACAGGGCGTTGCACCAAAGCGGCAGCGCGAAAGCGTGCGTCCTGCAAGGTCGCAACCAGCTCGCCATTAGCCCCAAACAGCTCAAAGTCGCATTGCCCGCCACGAGCATTGGAACGCAGAATATGGATGCGGGCAGACCGTACCGGCACCTGTGCAAGATAGACGCGCAAAACCCCAAAACGCACAGGAATAAAAGCGAGCTTATCCGCCCCAGCTTCAGATTCAAGGCGATCATAAAGCACGTTGAGGCCATGAAAGCAGGCATCCAGATCGAGCGGATGTAACACATAAGCACTGCTTTCACCATCAACCGGGTCAAGCAGGGTGAGCCGTTCAGCAAGCTCAACCTCAAGCTCGCCCTCTCCCAGTTCATCACAGCGGATCATACGTTGAAAACTTGGCCCAAACTGCAAGCCGTGACGCTCGCACAACTCATAAAGTCGGGCGATATTTGGCAAAGGTGGCCCTTGACGTAATTTTGGAGCCACCTCCTTTGGCACCAAATCACCAGGAATGGCACTAACGCGGCACTCTGCATGTTTAAGCCAATCATCATCATTATGGCGGACACGGCTATCAATGACTACCGTACCATTTTTGACGCTCAAACGCGTGCGCACCTCCCGTGCTCCCTCTTCGCCAAGCCTCAGAGCATTTTCAATATCCATATCCCGAAGCTCGACCCGGTCGGTATTCAGCCATTGCCGGGCCGCCGCCAACGCCATTTCAGCGAAACCGGCCCCGGGCAAAATAACTTTTCCATCGACTTTATGGTCTTGCAAATACGGCAAACGCGCCGTATCCAGATGACTAAGCCACACATAGCTATCGCCATGTAGCTGCTGTCCCAGTAAAGGATGCGGCGCGGTGAGTGGTGCCAATAATTCAATGGCTTCGCGCGTTGGAACACTCTTGTAAGACTTATTCTGCCAGGGATAAAGCGGTAGCTTCATGTCGTTTTTTTCGTCTACACCAAACACCCGCTCTTGCCGGACACTCACCCCCGAGGCCAATGCTCTTGCAAATACGGCACGCACCGGATCGTGATCTGTCGCATCATCGCTCGCCAAGCTTGCAAACAAGGTACAGCTGTTTGGCAGATCGCTGGTAATCTCACGCAAATAACCTTTCAGAACGGGTTGGGAACCGACTTCAAGAAACAGTCTGATCCCTTGATTGACAGCACATTTCACGGCCCTTTCAAAGTGCACGGGTTCACGCACATTATTCCACCAGTAGCGCGCATCAAGCCTCTCGCCGCCACCTTCTTTACCAGTGACCGTGGAGATAAATGCTATGCCATCTCGACCGGCACGTGGAGCAAGCTGGTCAAGCGCCATGACCAGATCGCGTTCCACCGGGTCGATCAGCTTATTGTGAAACGGATATTCAATATCAAGCAGTTTGTGAAGCCACCCATGGCCCTTCGCCACGGCAACAAAGCTTTTAATCCCATTTTCCGGGCCAGAAAGAGTGACCGAGCGATGGCTGTTGACCGCCGAGACTTCAACGCCTTGAAAACTCCCCTCCGCCAATATCTTGCGCGCTTCTGCAGCAGGCTGCATAACCGCGACCATCAACCCCTTGCCACGCACACGCTCTTGATGCACGCTACGCTCATGAATGACTTGCACCGCCTGATTTAACGACAAGGCTCCTGATGCCCAGGCCGCAGCCACCTCACCAACGCTATGCCCCAGAACCACACTGATCTGCAATCCCAGATGACGCAAGCTATCGGTCAGCGCCACCTGAATAGCAAAGAGCAAGGGTTATGCGATCCGCGTGCTTTTAAGCTGTTCAGCCAGATTATCTGCGTGCAGCACCTCAATCAACGACCAGTTGGCGATCTTGGAAAAGCGCTTGTCGACCCGCGTAAAGACCTTGGTAAAACGCTTGTTGAAAGCAAAAGCGGCTCGTCCCATCCCCGCCCATTGACTTCCATTTCCTGAATAAACCAGTGCCGTTTTCAGATCACCCGACAAAGCAACGCCAGACACCAGATTGGTCAAACGATCTTCATTATTTTTGCCAAAAGCTGCCAGACTGTCACGAATATCTTGAGTTTTCTTGCCATACACAACCAAACGCTGGCTCATTTTCTGGCGTTGATAGGCTGTTGCATTGGCCACCGCTGCCAGCTCTTTATTGCCACATGATTTGAGGTGTTCGTCATATTGCGCAGCAAGACTTTGCAAAGCTCTGGAGGATTGCGCTGACAGCATCAAATAAACATCCGAGCCTGCCCGTTTGGATTTTTTCCGACCTTTTGAAGCCCTTCTTTTAGAAACCGTTTTAGAGGGAAGCGGATCGCTGATAATAACATGCGCATTGGTACCACCAAAGCCAAAATTACTCACTCCAGCGAAGCGCGCACGCCTGCCGCGTGGCAAGGGGCGTGGCTTGGTATTGACCTCAAGATTTAATCCGGCAAAGTCAATATCCGGGTTCGGCGTATCAAAATGCAGCGAGCTTGGTAACTCATCATGCTCAAGCGCCAACATGGCTTTGAGCAGCCCAGCGATGCCTGAAGCTGGTTCAAGGTGGCCAATATTCGATTTAACCGAGCCAATTGGCAAAGGCGATGAACGCCCGATCCCCAACACGCGGCCCAGCGCCAGGGCCTCCGCTGGATCACCAACACGAGTGCCCGTGCCATGCGCCTCAATAAAAGCCACATCGTCCAAGGACACCTGAGCCCCGCCATAAACCTGTTCCAGCAAACGCGCCTGATATTCAGCCGAGGGCAAAGAAACGCCATTGGTACGCCCGTCAGAATTACTGCCCGTGGCAATCACCCGGGCATGGCTTCTGTGCGCTTTGGTATCACGTTGCAACACCAGCACAACTCCCCCTTCAGAACGCACATAGCCCTGCGCACGCTTGTCAAAAGGGCGACACTGACCATATGAAGACAACATCGAGGCTGCGGAAAATCCAAGGCTATGTATCCGTTCGCCGTTGGTTTTTCGTCATAGTTTTTGGTTATTCTGTCCTTGCCACTAGCGGAGGGCTGAATTATGGAACACAGGGACTTTTTGGACATGCTGGATGCGGTCGATGGAAT
>JAKIUO010000142.1 GCA_021647535.1 Hyphomicrobiaceae bacterium | reverse complement strand
TCGGCCTCTTCGAACAGGAGTTCGGGAGGCGGCTCAATGCCCAGCAGCTCACAGGCATAACTCACTCCATCTTGTGGCGGGGCCGGTTCGTCATCGGCGATATTAAACAGATGGCCAGCCTGCGGGTTTTGCATGGAGGCGTAAAGGGTTTGCTCGATGTCTTCCACATGGGCGCGATTAAACACCTGCCCCTTTTTGTTCAGCCTACGTGCCTTCCCGCGCTGCACGCCAAGCAGCTGATTGCGCCCCGCGCCATAAATACCCGGCAACCGGAAAATATGGGGTTTTATTCCTATCGGCTCGTCCCCCTGCTCACGCCATGCCTGCCAATCCTGCTCAGCCCGCCAGCGCAATTTTGAACGAACTGCTAGCGGCGCGGGCGGTGTATCCTCATCCACCCAACCGCCATGATGCTCACCATAAACGCCGACCGTCGATAAAATCCCCAGCCATTGCAGCTTATCCATCCGCAAGAGATCATCTCCATGATGGATCAGCACCGGATCGCCAGTTTCGCCCGGTGGCACAGAATTGAGCACATGAGAAACATCAACCAACGCCGCTTCAATGCCAGGCCCCGGCTCATCGCCAGTGAACAAAAAAGCTTCAAAGCCCTCACCAACCAGCGCCTTGCAACCCGCAGCATCACGCGCCGTGCCAATCACCCGCCAGCCTTCGCCCAGCAATAAACGCCCCAGCGTCTTGCCGACAAACCCCATGCCGAAGCAGAAAAATATTTTGTTCATTTGATCCCCTGTCGTAATTCTTGCTTCGCAAGCGGGTTGCCACCCGCACCCGCTTGGGGAACAAGTTCCCCAAGCCCCTTCCTTTTTAAAAATAATCAAAAAAGGGTGGGTTTGGGAGGTCTCCTCCCAAGCGGGTTTAAGGGCGGCAGCCCTTTTTGCGCAGCAAAAGCAGCGCCTATGTTATCTGCCATTCCCGTTTCACATCAATATCCGTTTCTTCTTTTTCATGTGAGCGTTGCAAAGTCAAAAACTGGTCATCCTGCATAAGCCGCCCCAGCGCCCAGACCGCCATGGCACGCACCACGGGCGCTGCATCTTTCAGCAGAGGTTCAATCTGCGGAACAAGGCTGTCATCCCCAGAATTTCCACAGGCAATCAACACGTTACGCACAAAACAATCACGCCCAGCCCGCTTGATCGGCGTCCCTTTGAAACGCTCACGAAACGCCGCATCATCCAGCTTCAGCAAATCGCGCAAAGCCGGGTTGTCACATTCAGGCCGTGCATGAAAACGCTGTTCTCTGGCCAGTTGCGCAAATTTGTTCCACGGGCAAATGGCCAGACAATCATCGCAGCCAAAAATATGATTGCCCATTTTTTGGCGTAGCTCGCGCGAAATATGCCCCTTATATTCGATGGTCAGATAGGAAATACAACGGCGCGCATCCAACTGATAAGGTTCGACGAAAGCGTCCGTCGGGCAAATGTCGAGACAGCGCTGGCAGCCACCGCAATGATCGCTCGTTCCCTCACTGGTTGGCAGTTCATGCGTTGTGAAAATCGCGCCCAGAAACAGCCAGGAACCAAAGTTACGCGACACCACATTAGAGTGCTTGCCCTGCCAGCCGAGCCCCGCACTGACCGCCAGCGGTTTTTCCGTCACCGGTGCGGTGTCGACAAAAATTTTCACCTGCGCACCGGTTTCGCGATGCAGCCATCCCGCCACGCGTTTCAGGCGCTTATTGATGATGGTGTGATAGTCCTTGCCCTTGGCATAGACCGAAATAATGCCGTTTGTTTTGTGCTCCAGCGCCGGCAGCGGATTATCTTCCGGGCCGTAATTCATGCCCAGCATAATGACCGAACGCACGTCAGGCCACAATCCAAGCGGATGGCGGCGACGCTCCATATGCTCCTCCAGCCAGCCCATATCGCCGTGACGTCCGGCCTCCACAAAGCTGGCAAGCACCTCGCCCAGATCCGGCAGTTCATCGACGCCGACAATGCCCAGCACATCGAAACCGGCCTCCATCGCTTCATGATGCAGACTTTTTTGCAACTTTTTGGACAAATCCATCTCCTAAAAGGCCATGCGGGACAATTTGCGCTTTCACACTCCACACCATATTGGCTATAGAAAACGAGTTGTGGGAACCAATATTTGCGGGGAAAGTCAATAATGCCACTCGAACAAATCGTCATTCTTGCCATTATTCAGGGCATTACGGAGTTTCTTCCGATTTCGTCTTCGGGTCATCTGGCCATTATCTCCGATCTGACCGGCTGGAAAGATCAGGGTCTGGCCATGGATGTGATGATGCATGTGGGCTCGCTGTTCGCCATTATCGTTTATTTCTGGCGCGATGTTTTGAACCTTGTCGCTGGCGGTCTTGATCTGTTGCGCTTTCGTTTGAATGATAAATCCCGTATGGCACTCTATATCCTGCTGGCCACCATTCCTGCTGTGATATTCGGGCTCATTCTCAAAAAATCCGGCTATCTCGATGCCCTGCGTGCTGATCACACGGCCAAGCTCACCATTATCGGTTGGACGGCAATCATTTATGGTATCATTCTCTATCTGGCTGACCGCTTTGGGCCAAATACCAAAAAAATGGAAGAAATGAAGCTGCCGCCTGCTTTACTTATCGGCTTTGCCCAGATGTTTGCGCTTATCCCTGGCACCTCACGTTCCGGCATCACCATATCTGCGGCCCGTTTTCTTGGCTTTTCGCGCCCTGAAGCCGCCCGTTTTTCCTTTCTGCTCGGTATGCCCGCCATCGCTGGCGCTGGCCTTTTGACCTTCAAGGAAGCTCATGATGCTGGCACCAGCTTTCCCACTGATATGTGGCTGGCCGCTTTTTTGTCATTCCTCGTATCTTTTGCCGCCATCGCCTTTTTGATGGCGCTCGTCAAACGCATGAGCTTTGCCCCCTTTGTGATTTATCGCATGTGCCTCGGGGTGTTCCTGTTGTCCATCGCTTATGGCTATGTCAACCTCGCATAGACTGCTCACTCGCTACGCGACCGGGGCTAGAAGTGGCTCGGGAAACCTGTACAGTGGCTATAAGTGGATTTCTGGCCTGTAAACCGGCATGATGCCGACAACAGGAGAGCCCATATGACAAGACGACCACGACGACAATCGCCTCTTGCCCCTTGTTCAAAGTGGTTTGCAGATTGTTTGGTCGATGGGAGAGATCCTGGCTGTCCTTGCGGCCTTTCCATTTTCTGACCGTTGCAACAGTGATATTATTGCGCCTGGCCAGCACACGGTTGGGCTCATCAGAATTACGGATCTCCTCGCGGATGCGTGGTGTCGTCGTGGCATTCTTATGCAGCATGATTTTCATGTCGAGCGCTCCTCAATCTTCGCGATTATCTCACGCATAACAGTTCGTGCCTCAAATAACGGAAAACTCTTAACAGGAATATATTCACACGGGACGTGACATCTAACGAAAAAGAGTGGCGAGTGCTTTTCTTTCTTACTTCTTCTTACCGCGCAAACGCATGACATAACCGATAACTTCAGCAACCGCCTTGAAGTGCTCGACGGGGATCTCATCATCAATTTCGGCGCTCGCGTAAAGGGCACGCGCCAGGGGTTTGTTTTCAACAATGGCCACATCGTTTTCCTTGCCGATTTCACGGATTTTAAGGGCTATATTATCCTGTCCCTTGGCGACACAGATTGGTGCGGGCATACCCTCTTCATATTTGAGCGCCACGGCAAAATGGGTCGGGTTGGTGACAATGACGGTTGCATCTGGGACACTTTGCATCATGCGCTGTTGTGATTTCTCACGGCGGATCTGAGCTATCTTGCCTTTGATATGCGGATCACCTTCTTGCATTTTATACTCATCCTTGACCTCTTTCAGGGTCATGCGCAGCTTCTTGTGCCAGGTATGGCGCTGAAAGGCATAATCGGCCCCGGCGATCACCGTCAGCAAGGCCAGAACCCCGCCCAACACCTGCAAAGATAGTGTGCGCAACAAGGGAGGCAATGCGGCTGGGTCGAGCTGGATGGTGCCATCGAGCAGATCGCGCTTGGGCAAGAGGATTGCCGCGATGATCACAGATATGGCGACAAGTTTGATCAGGCTTTTGACAAAATTGACGAGCGCAATCGCCGAAAACATGCGTTTAACTCCGGCCAATGGCGATATTTTCGAAAATTTCGGTTTGATGGGTTCCGTCGTCAAGATGGGAGGGAACTGCACAATATTCCCCGCAACTCCGGCGAACCAAAAGAACAGAAACGGCATACCGACAATCGCTGCAACAGCCATCATCAGCTGCCTTAAAAATTCAAGGAGGCTGGCCCCATCCATGGGAATATCCTGCATATCCCCCATAAACCCACTGAGCAGCCCGGCCAGAGCAAGCGACATATCCCCAGAAAAAATCATGATAAACAGGGTCGCCGACAAGAGCATAAACCAGCTGGTGACTTCCTGGCTCTTGGGAATATTCCCCTTCTTTTTGGCGTCATCCAGTTTCTTTTGGGAAGGTTCTTCGGTTTTTTCACTTTCATCTGGTTCGTCCGACATACCGATTTCCTCCTTTCTTTATGAGCGCGCTAAAAACAAACCAACGCTGTTTGTAAAATAGCTCAAATAGGCCATCATCAAAGACGACATCAACAGCATAAACAAAATGAGACTGATGAAAATATTGGCGGGCATGGCAATGAAGAAAATCTGGATCTGTGGGATCAGCCGCGCCAATACACCAATACCCAGATAAAAGATCAATCCAAAAACAATAAAAGGGGCTGCCATTTGCAAAGCGATGCGAAAAGCGCCGCTGATCAGCTTTAGAGCCATCACTGAAAAATCTCCGGCAGGTAAGTGCATGGTTGGGGAAAACAGCGTGTAACTATCAAATATGCCGGCAATCAGCAGATGATGCAAATCACCAACAAAGATCAAGGTGAGCGCCAATACACCAAAAAACGTACTGATGACATTGCTCTGGCCGCCAAAATTTGGATCAAAACTGGTGGCAAATGACAAACCGCTCTGAAAGCCAACAATGGTGCCTGCGACCTGCGCGCCGCTCATCACCAGTCGGATGAGTAACCCCAATGCCAGTCCAATAATCAACTCATGGGCAAACAACGCGGCCATGGCAATTGGCGTATTGGGAAAAGCGGGAAAGTTATCTTGCACCAATGGATAAAACACCAGACTGAGAGCCAAAGCAAAAACAAGCCTGATATTGCCGGGTACATTGCTATCGCCAATGCCAGGCAGCGCCATGACCATACTGCCAACACGTGCGAAGATCAGCAAAAAAACAAAGGCGGTCATCGGTAAAAAATTGAGATTGAATGTCACGCTACCACCTCCTCGCTTACCCGCGCCTGCTGAACGCCACTTATTGAATAATATACTCTGAAACCTTCTGCATAAGTCCAGAGAGCTTGGCTCCGGCAAAGGGCAGCGTCATCAAAAGCGTTATGAAAATCGCTATAATCTTGGGTACAAAAGCCAGCGTCATTTCCTGTATCTGCGTCAACGCCTGAAACAGCGAAACAACCAGGCCAACAACAAGGCCGACAACCATCATGGGACCCGATACAATGAGCAGAACATAAATAGCTTCTTTTGCCAAATCAATGGTTTGCGGGCCGGTCATCTCTGTGTTCAATCCCCCCGCTTCATGCCTCTTGATAGTACCTAACAAAAGCTTAACCGATTCGCGTCAAACGGCCAAAAGACCTTATTCTCGTATACCGCCATCATAGCTGCGCTTTAAACTCAGAATCACAAGATAGGCTGGCGCCAGCACAAGCAGGCTCTTCTCGATCGGCCCAACAACAAAATCAGATAGGATCGCCATGCCAGCAGCAAACGACCACGCGCTCACAACAAAGATTGTCAGCCAGCGCAAATGGACAACCCGAAAAGGATGGAGCCAGCGCAAGGGCCAAAAAGTCGCCAGCGACAATAGCCCAATCACCACAAGCGCAACATTTTCTCTCAATCCAAACACTAGAAAATACAGCAATACAATATTCCAAATGGCCGGGAAACCGATGAAGTAGCCATCACGCGTTTTGCTTTGAGTATCACTGAAATGAAAAAGAGATGTCAGCAAAATAGCTATTGCAGCCACCATGCCCGGATGCCCCTCAATCAACGGGGCCTTGACCACGATAAATGCCGGTAGCGCGACATAGTTGAGATAATCAATGATCAAATCAAGACGTTCACCTGAGAATCGAGGCAGATGGGTTTTCGTATCCACAAGCCGCGCCAGTGGGCCATCAACCGCATCAATGAACAGCGCCAGCGCCAGCCATATATAGGCCACGCCCAACGCATTCACCGAAATCGCCTGAAAAGCCAGCAATGAACAGATAACACCACTGGCTGTCAACAAGTGCACCAGAGCTGCTGCCAATTTTCGCAAGGGCATCAGAATTTTCGTTTTATCGTACCCTTGATGGAAAAGTCGGACTCAAATTCCTTGAGATCGCCTGCCCCACCAAATTCATCTCTTGAAGGTTCATCTACACCGTAAAGCATTTCCAGACCGAAATCGAACTTTGGCATTTTTCCAACAACGCCTAATCCAGGTATCCAGATGTTCATGCCTTCGCTTTGAGAGGGTACAGATTGCCCGTTTTCCCCTAAATCAAGAGGTGTTTCGTCAAGGGATGGCTTTTCTTCAGCAGATTGCTGAAGAGGGTTGTTTCCATCAGAATGAAAGCCTGTACCGCTGCCAAACAACTGAAAAGCACTACCCGGTGCACCCCAAATCGTGACTATGCCTGCACAAACTACTAATATTTTAAATGTTCTTAACATGGCTCCGCTCGTTTTGTTGCCTACCAGACAATTTTGAGAGGAAAACTTTTACTTGGCAAGCTCCTTGTATAACAATCTATCCAATTGATATAACAGGATTATTATAGATTAGAATCGTTCGAAGGGATAATTCTGCCACACTGAATCATGCTAAACACAGTCTATTGGCGTTAAAATATCGTAAAGATATCAAACTATTGTAAGCGGTGCCTACATCCCACCTTTTCATCTTGGTTTTGATATGGCAGCCTTGCGGTTTTTATGGAAGGATCGTTTGGAGGTATGTTTTGCAACAAACTGAGCCACATTTGTTAGCGGGTTCCCAAAACCACATTGAGCGTATGGACGTTCTTGAGGGGCCTACGGCGCGGCGCAGTTGGCCGGATGACGTTAAGGCGCGGAGCGTTGCCGAGATTTTTTTGCAGGGAGTGCGTGTCTGCGATGTTGCACGGCGTCATGGTGTTGCGCCGCAGCATTTGAGCACATGGTGCAAGTTGGCCCGCGATGGCAAGCTTGTTCTTGATGGTGATGTTATGCCCGCTTTTGCCGAATTGGGTGTGGATGTCAATGAGAGGGCTGCGACAGCGGCACCGGTTGAGATAGAGGCTGAGGGCGTGATCGTGCGCCTGGCTGCTGACAGTCCCACTGAACGGATCGCAGAAATCGCCATAGCTCTTGCGAGACCTGCGAGGTCAGCGAGACCTGCAAGGTCAGGGAGAACCTCATGATCATCCCCGGCCAGCATGTCAAAATCCTTGTCGCCACCAAGCCTGTCGATTTTCGCAAAGGCCATGACGGTCTGGCCGCTGTTGTGCAAAACGAGCTTGGTCGTGATCCGCATTCGGGCATCATTTTTGTCTTCCGCGCCAAGCGTGCCGACCGCATCAAAATTCTGCTTTGGGATGGCACCGGCCTGGTTCCCGTCCTCAAACAGCACGAGCGATAGGACAACTAAAAATGACCTAC
>JAKIUO010000141.1 GCA_021647535.1 Hyphomicrobiaceae bacterium | reverse complement strand
TGATCAGTTTGATGATCTCTATTTGCGCCTCATGAAAAAATATAATAGCTGAGCGCTTGCGCAACGCGCTTCGCGACGGGGCCAGCCCCGAACCCCGCTGGAGGGATCCCTCCAGACCTCCCATTTTTCTATCCGAAAGTTGAAAAAGCAGGGGTTTGGGGATGCTTTCCCCGAATGGGTATGGGCGATAGCCCATTCGCGTAGCGAGTTGGCTAAGAATTGAATGGCCCTTGATCTCCTCCCAAGCGGGTGCGGGTGGCAACCCGCTTGCGAAGCAAGTTTGATGAGATGACCCAAAATTGTAAAAAATTATCGGGCGTTTTTCGTCATTCTGGTGAGCATCAGGATCATGCGCTCAATCCCTATAAGTTCCATATTAGAACTGCGGCGCGAACGGGCCACTGTTTCTTGAACGATGTGAATGGCTTTTTTCAAGCTTTCCAGATTAAGTCTGCTGACCTGCTGAAGCAGAGCATCTTTTTGTTTGAAGTGAACTGGAGGGCGCAGCGAGGCCACCGCATCTGCTGACTGTTTCCCGCCTTCAATCATTGCGCGCACTTTATAAAGCCTGGCGAGGTGACGACCAAGCATTGTCATCAACCCAGCACTGGTCTGCCCAGATGCCAGTAATCTCTCCAATTTGGCGAGGGCTTGTATGGCATTGCCAGACATGATCAAGGCGATCAGCTGGTCATAAGCGAGTTGCGAACTATCACCGATTGTTGTTTGTATATCTTCCAGTTCTATATTTTCTTTGCCATCAGCATAGAGCGCCAGCTTGATCAGTTCCTGGCGTGAAATCCCGCGATCAGTCCCAAGGCTTTGAGCAAGAAGCTTGCGAGCTGGAGAAGATAGTTTGAAGCCCTTGCCAGTAATTTCTTCGTCAATAAGGTGAGAGATATCGCGTTGCTCGTCAGGATAGCAGGGCAAGGCAGCAGCGCTTTTGGATTTATCAAAAAGCTTGCGCATGGCTGAGGAGGGCTTGAGATTTCCCGCTTCGATGATTAAAAGATTTTGTGGTTTAAGGCCAATGAGCTCTTTGACAAGATCTGGTCTGATGCGATTGCTTAAATTGGCCCGCACCACATTATAACCTCCAAACATGGAAACCGAGCGGATTTCAATTGCCAGAAGATCAGGATTGTCAGCCAGACTACGTTCATCAATGCGGATTATATCTCCACCATCTCCAAATTTGGCAGACCAGTTTTTGGCAAGTAGCGCAGCATTTTCAGATATACGACCTTCATCTGTTCCATAGATCAGATAGGCCAGCATATTTTTTTGAGGATCTTTGATCGTACGATCAGTTTGATGGGATTTGATTGCAACCATGAAAAGTCCCCGCAAGAAAACAAAGATCGTAAATCGACCTCTTTGACTTTATAGAGGGGATAGCAGCTCGCGGATTATAATCCTAGCGATTGCTGGAGATATAAGCTGCAATTCTGGTATTGATATCATTAGCGATATCTTTTGCGGCACGATTTTCAGCATTGCGTTTAGCACGGACGTTGGCATAAGTTGAAGAATGCTTGTCAAATGCCGCTCTGGCATGACTTTTGGACTTCATCAATATCTTCTTGCCGTCTAGGTCTTTAAGGGTGAAAGTGGCGTCAATAGATAAAATCTGTCCAGCCGCATCCTGACTTCTTTTAAACAATACATAGGCAATAGACTGGCGATAAACCACGTTCAGTTTGTATTTTGGGGCGACAGAACGATTACCACCTGTAAAAAGAAAAATCAGTTGATTGCGGATCTGTTGGCCAACACGACCAGGGATTGTATTAATATCAATGGAAGCCAGTTCGTAAGTGGCGTTACTGCCAAGACTGGTTTCTCCATACATGGGACGGCAGGCACTAACGGACATGGCAAAGATGATAACCGCGCCTAAAGACGTGATTTTTCTGAAAGCACTTTTATGAGAAGTACGTTTCGCAGCAATCTTTATTTCGGCCATATGAGCCATTCCCCAAAAAAGTATGACGGCCAGTCCTCCAGCCGTTCTTCTTTTACACAAAATCACTAATCGTTTCATTGAGGACCAATGCTGTCAGATAACAATATTGACGATCCGTTTTGGAACGATAATGACTTTTTTTACCTTTTTATCCCCGATGGATCGTTTGACATTATCGAGTGCCAGCGCAGCTTTTTCGATACTGTTTTTGCTGGCATCAGGTGAAATTGTCAATTCATCCCTGCGCTTACCGTTCACTTGTACGGCAATTTTGATGGTTTCGTCAATGAGAAGGGCTTGATTTGCCTTAGGCCATGGTGAATCAACCACCAGAGTGTGGTATTGAAGCCGCGCCCAGCACTCTTCTGCGAGATGAGGCATCATTGGTGCGAACATCTGCACGAGGAAAGTTGCGGCTTCGCGCAGGGCAAAAGCCTGGCCTTCATTGGCCGCCTCAAAGCTTTTTGTGGCGCTGCCTAGATGATTGGTAAATTCGTAGATTTGCGCGACGGCACGATTAAACCGCAGATTTTCCAGATCCTGTTCGACTGCGTCAATGGCTTTGTGAGACTGTTGTCGCAATGTTTTTGCGGCCTCATCAAAATCATCTGGTTCGGGGGCCTCAGCTTTGGCCAGTTTTGGCAAAGCTTCTTCTATGAGCCTGTTGAGGCGATGGACAAAACGCCATGCACCTTCGGCCCCGGCCTGCGTCCATTCCACATCGCGTTCAGGGGGGCTATCGGACAGCATAAACCAGCGGGCTGTATCGGCGCCGTAATGGGCGAGGATTTCACTGGGATCAATGGTGTTCAGTTTCGACTTCGACATTTTTTCAATGGGGCCGATGGTGACCGGTGCCCCAGTGCGATCATGAACGGCCTTGCGGTTTTTACCCTCGCCCTCAATGCGGACATCAGAAGGAGACAGCCAGTCGCCGTTCTCGTCTTTATAGGTTTCGTGATTGACCATGCCCTGGGTGAACAGACCGGCAAAGGGTTCCTTGACTTCAAGATGGCCGGTTTCGCACATGGCCCGTGCAAAAAAGCGCGAATAGAGCAGATGCAAAATAGCGTGCTCAACGCCGCCAATATACTGATCGACCGGTAACCATTTGTTAACCTCTTTGGCCACCACCGGTACATCGGCCTTTGGCGAACAAAAACGGGCATAGTACCAGGAGCTATCGACAAAGGTGTCCATGGTATCTGTTTCGCGCCGGGCTTCACTACCGCATTTCGGGCATTTGACATTTTTCCATGTGGGGTGATGTTCAAGCGGATTGCCGGGCTTGTCGAAACTGACATCATCGGGCAATTTAACCGGCAGGTCTTCCACAGGCACCGGCACAATATCGCATGTCTTGCAATGAATGATCGGAATAGGGCAGCCCCAATAACGCTGGCGCGAAATGCCCCAGTCGCGCAAACGATATTGCGTCTGGCGTTCTGCCTTGCCGTTTTTGTCAAGCTCGGTAATGACGGCGCTTTTGGCCGCTTCCATTTCCAGCCCATCGAGAAAACGAGAATTGGCCAATTTGCCAGGACCAGTATAAGCGATGTCTGCTATTTTATAGTCAGCCGGATCTTCATTGGCGGGGATGACAACCGGGGTGACATCCAGATTATATTTGCGGGCGAAGTCAAGATCGCGCTGATCATGGGCCGGGCAGCCAAAAACAGCACCGGTGCCATAGTCCATCAAAACAAAATTGGCCACATAGACGGGGATCTGCCAATTGTCATCCAGCGGATGGCTGACAGTGAGACCGGTATCAATACCTTTTTTCTCGGCTTTTTCGATATCTTCAAGGGCCGTGCCGAGCTGTTCGCACTCTTTTATGAAAGCGGCCAGTTCGCTATTGTCTTCCGCCAGTTTTCGGGTGAGGGGGTGGCCGGGAGAAAGCGCGCAAAAACTGGCACCAAACAAGGTATCTGACCGGGTGGTGAAAACCTCTATCTGAAAAAATCCCTCGGGGCGGTTTTGTTCACCCAGCTCAAAACGCAGTAAGGCACCCTCGCTTTTGCCGATCCAGTTATGCTGCATGGTCCGCACTTTTTCCGGCCAGCGTTTTAGATCCTCAAGACTGTCGAGCAGATCATCGGCATAGCGGGTGATGCGGAAAAACCATTGCGTCAACTCGCGCTGCTCAACTGGCGCGCCAGAACGCCAGCCCTTGCCATCAATAACCTGTTCATTGGCCAGCACCGTATGATCGACCGGATCCCAGTTGACTTTGCTGGTGCGCCGAAAGGCCAGGTCTTTATCCAAAAAATCCAGAAACAGTTTTTGTTGCTGATGATAATATTCAACATCACAAGTGGCGAACTCACGATCCCAGTCGATGGACAGGCCGAGCATTTTCATCTGCTCGCGCATATTGGCTATGTTCTCATAGGTCCATTCGCCAGGATGCACCTTGTTTTTCATCGCCGCATTTTCAGCTGGCATCCCAAACGCATCCCAGCCCATGGGATGCAGAACATTAAAACCCTTGGCCCGTTTAAAACGCGCCACCACATCCCCCATGGCATAATTGCGCACATGACCAATATGGATGCGGCCAGACGGGTAGGGGAACATCTCCAGCACATAATATTTAGGCCGCTCACTCTCAGTGTCAGTAGAAAAAATATCTTTTTCCTGCCAGACTTTTTGCCAGTGTTTTTCGCGGTTCGGGGCGTTATAGCGCTCGCTTGCCATGATCTGTGTCCATGCCTTGTAATTTTTAATGTTGCTGGCCGCATCAAGGACAAAAAACGCTTGTTGGTCAAGGGAAGAGCAGGCAAAAAGGCGGATAGGTGGAGTTCGCTTCGCGACTGGGCTGCTGCCCAGACCCGCTTGGGGAAAAGGATTTCCCCAAGCCCCTTTCTTTTTGATATTGAAGGGATGCATGAAAAACAGAGGAATACTTTCAATTACATTTTTGAAAGTATTGGGGTTTGGGGACTAGTCCCCAATACCGTCTGCAAAGACATTAAAAGGGGCTGAAATGAGTAGCAATCTTGCAATTGTGAAAAAACAGATGCGTGCGGCCTGCAAAGAGGCCGGGCGCAATCCCGATGAAATTGACCTCATCGCGGTGAGCAAGATGTTTGCAGTTGAACAGATTCTGCCCGTTCTGCAAGCGGGGCAAAAACGTTTTGGTGAAAACCGCGTGCAGGAAGCGCAAAGAAAATGGCCTCAATTGCGCGAGCAATATGACAATATCGAGCTGCATCTTATTGGGCCGCTGCAATCCAACAAGACGAAGGAGGCGGTTGAGCTGTTTGATGTCATTCATACGGTGGACCGCGAGAAAATCGCTAGGGCGCTCAAGAAGGAAATGGACAGCCAGGGCAGGGAGGTTGAGCTGCTCATTCAGGTCAATACCGGGGAAGAGCCGCAAAAAGCTGGCATTGCACCGTTACAGCTTGCCGATTTCGTTTCTTTTTGCCGCGATGAACTGCAATTAAAGATCGCTGGTTTGATGTGCATTCCCCCGGTTGACGAGGAACCAGCACTTCATTTTGCCTTACTGAAAAAATATGCTGATGAGTTGGGGCTTGAAAAACTGTCCATGGGCATGAGCGCTGATTTTGAAACGGCGGTGGCGCTGGGGGCAACCTATGTGCGCGTTGGGTCGGCCATTTTCGGGGCACGGGATTATAGATAGGAAGGAAAAAATATGCTGGGCTTCAAAATGACCTTTTATGCGCTCACCCCTCAAAATCTGGCCGAGCTGATGGCTCATCCAAAGCGTTTGCCCGCATTTGAGCGCACCCATGAAAAAGATCAAAAACGGCGCAGCGCGATGAGTGCGGCAGCGTATGAGAAATATCTGGCGCGCACGCAGCAGGAAAATCAGGACTATGCCAAACGCGCCAATAATCCATGGATCGCCTATGAGCCGCGTAAAAAGGGATATAAATCCGTGTTTCAGCTTGACCTTGACCAAAGCTGGCGCGGTATTCATTTTTTGCTGACCGGAACAAATGTCGAAAAGGGGTGGTTTTCGTACCTACCTTTTATGAGCGAACCAGCACTGAAATCACCGATTGTCGGTGGCACCAAAATTGGCAATGGCGGACGGAACAAACAAAACCGCTCATTTACGGCCAGACAGGTGCGCCAGCTGTTTGCAGAGCTCTCCAGTCGTTCCATTGAGGAATGGGGCAAGAACTATGATCCGAAAAAAATGCACAATCTTGAAATCCCCGGGCCGTGGCAGGGCGAGAAGCAAAAAGCCTATGACGAAATATTGTTACCAAACCTGCAAGGGCTGATGACGTTTTTCGAAGAGGCGGCCGGGCAAAATCTGGCGGTGTTTAAAGTGATGGGGTGAAGAAGTAACCTGGGACCATTCAATTCTCGAAACCTTTGCTTGGCAAGCGGGTTGCCACCCGCACCCGCTTGGGAGGAGACCTCCCAAACCCACCCCTTTTTGGATTAAATTTAAGAAAGAAGGGGGGCGGGGAACGCTTTCCCCGAGTGGGTGTGGGCGACAGCCCATTCGCGAAGCGAGTAGTGCGAGAATTGAATAGCTCTGAGAAGTAACCCCTGGGGCCTCAAATTGGTTAAGGTCTTATTCAATCTGAGCGATAAGCAGAGCAAAAAATTAACAATCTGTTGACATTAGCAGGTAATATCTGGCCCCTTTGGCACTCTGTTTTCTTTTTGCCTGTATAGATGAGGGCAGTTCAGTTCAGCGAGTGAAATTCATGAGTACCAGCAACACACAATCGATCCATCCCTATATTTTGTCAGGCGGTTCGGGCACACGCTTATGGCCTCTGTCACGCAAGTCTTACCCGAAACAGTTTCTAAAACTGGTCGGTGACGACAGCCTGCTGCAGCAGACGATCAAGCGCCTTGATGGGGCGGCTTTTGCGCAACCATCGGTGCTGGCCAATAATGATCATCGCTTTATTATTGCCGAACAGATGCAGGCCATGGGTATCTCTGCCAGAGACATTATTCTGGAGCCCGTTGGCCGAAATACGGCCCCGGCGGCGCTTATCGCTGCTCTGCGGGCCGGTGAAGAAGACCCCAATGCGTTGGTTTTGTTACTGCCTTCTGATCATGTTATCAAGGATGTGCAAAAATTTCAGGATACCATTATTTCAGGGGCAAGCGAGGCGGCCAACGGCCATCTCGTCACCTATGGCATCACGCCAACCGCACCTGAAACCGGCTATGGTTATATTGAAACCAGCGGTAATGATGTGGTGCGCTTCGTAGAAAAACCGGCGCGCAAAAAGGCTGAGAAATATCTGGCTGCTGGAAATTTTTACTGGAACGCCGGTATTTTCCTCTATCGCGCCGGCACCATGATTGATGCCTTTGCCGCTCATGCGCCGAGCATACTTGAAAATTGCCGCAAGGCGCTGGAAAAAGCCGATCATGATCTTGATTTTCTGCGTCTTGATCAGGCCTCTTATGGCGCCTGCGAAAGCATTTCTCTTGACTATGCCATTATGGAAAAAGCTAAAGGCATCAAATGCATACCGCTTTCGACGGAGTGGAATGATCTTGGTGCCTGGTCGGCCATATGGGATGTCATGGACAAGGATGAGGACGGCAATGTCACCAAGGGCGACACCGTTTTGCACAATACAACAAACAGTTTTGTACACAGCACTCATGGCACTTGCCTGACAACGGTCGGGCTTGACAATGTGCTGGCCATTGCCACCAAGGACGCCATTTTGCTAGCCAGCAAGGATCATGCGCAAGACGTCAAGATCATCGTTGAAAAACTGCAGGCCGAGGAGCGCAGCGAAGCCACCGAGCACCGGCGGGTTTATCGCCCCTGGGGCTGGTATGAGCAATTGAGCGAAGGGGAACGATTTCAGG
>JAKIUO010000140.1 GCA_021647535.1 Hyphomicrobiaceae bacterium | reverse complement strand
TTTCGCGGCACCCGTTCGGGCGATCACATTATCAAATATAGCAGCAAGAAAACCGGCCAGCGCATCTCGCTGATTGTACGCGAATCAAGTTCCGTGCTCACCGGTATTCTTGATGAAGCGCATTTCTATCATTATGATATCGTCATCGTCTCGGCTTCACAGGAAAGCGGTTCCGGGGCCGGGCATATTGATATGTATACCGCCATTGGTGTGGCCACCGAACATGACGGCACCGTTATTCTGGTGCGCGAACTCGAAGAAGAACATGGTCATCTGATCTGTGTAACAGATACGGAAAGCTCCATGGAAATGGTCGCAAAAGATGCTATCATGGCAGCGCGCTGCGGCTGTTCCATTCATCTTTATTCGGTCGCAGACGATGATGAAAGCCTGCCGTCTGCACAAAATGCACTGGAGCGTGCGGAAAGCGTTGTGGAAGAAGCGGGCCTCAAAGTCAGCGAAAAAACAGCCGAAATCGGCGAGCCTGTCTGGCGTATTATCGAAAAAGGCCGCGATTATTCGCTCATTGTCATCTCTGCCACCGAAAAATCAAAACTCAAACAGATGTTTCTGGGCAGCACGTCTCACTCTATTTTGAAAAAAGCAAAAAACTCGGTTATGATCGTCCGTTAGGGTCTGTGGAAACTTAAACTCAAACGGATGATTTTGTGGATTGTTGAGCAACAACTTCCCTAATATCCGCAAAACGATCCGAGGCAATTCAAGAATATAAAAGGATTTCCAACCCCAAAAGACCCAATTCTGCATTTCAAGGTGATGCTCATAAGTTCCTGACGCCTCTTTAACTTTGGCAATCAAAGCAACCTGGAGACCTCCCCTTTAGGTATAGGTGGAGATTTAGCTATTGGTTCCTCCCTTGGTCATTTATACTATGCGCACTGTGTAGAAAAAAGTCACATTACAATCATGTTCACTTCAACAGGGGCCTGATTGGCAACCGAGTTAAAAAATCCATGCCAGAACTCAAATCCATACGCAAACATTTAAGACCCCTCTCCAAGGTCATCTGGCGTGGACGACAACAATCCTCATTAAATAATATCACACGGCGCTTTTCCCATTCCACACTTGGCGGCAAAATCCACCCGGTGACCCGCGAATTCGGCGAACGGCGTATCAGAGTGCGCCTGCGTCAAGCCTGGCGCAAACGCGGGGATCTGGTTGATGCCTACCTGCCAGTCTATCGCTGGGGCCGCAATTATCAGCGCGAACAGCTTTCGGGTGATCTGCTGGCCGGCATGGTGGTCGCCATCATGTTGATGCCACAAAGCATGGCCTATGCCATGCTGGCCGGTTTGCCCCCTCAAATTGGCCTTTACACTGCCGTGATTCCCCTCTTCCTTTATGCGATCTTTGGCTCATCTCGTGTCCTTGGTGTTGGTCCCGTGGCCATTGTGTCTCTGATGGTCGCCCATACGCTGGCCCCGCTCGCACCTGTCGGCTCAGCCGAATATCTTGGTCTGGCCATCATACTGGCGATGCTGAGCTCTCTCGTCTTGATCGGGGCCGGACTGTTGCGGCTTGGTTTTTTGACCAATTTTATCGGCCACCCGGTGATCGCCGGTTTCACCACGGCTGCCGCCATCATTATCTCTTTTTCACAGCTCAAACACATGCTCGGCCTGACTTTGCCCCCGACACACAGCCTGTGGGAGCTTTTGCATACCATCTATGCCAATCTCGACAAGGTCAATCCCACCACCCTGCTCTTGTCCCTGCTGGGCGTCGTCATTATGATCTCACGCGCCCAGTTCCGCCACCGCTTGCGTGAGATGGGATTTTCAGAGGGTATTTCCATGGCGCTGCCCAAGGGTATGGCTCTGTTGCTGGTGATCATCAGTGCCAGCTATGCCTGGATATTTGATATCCATAAAACCGCTGGCGTGGCCATTGTTGGCTATATCCCCCCTGGTTTTCCCGCCATATCCCCTCCCGCATGGGACTATGATCTGTGGAAGCAACTGCTGCCAGCCGCCATTCTGATTTCAGTTGTCGGGTTGGTGGAAAGCCTGTCTGTGGCCAAATCTCTGGCCACTCGAAAACGCCAGAAAGTTGATCCCAATCAAGAGCTTATAGGTCTGGGAGCTGCTAATTTTGGGGCCGCCATGTCTGGCGGTTATCCGGTGACAGGCAGTTTTTCACGCTCTGTGGTCAATTTTACCTCAGGAGCCAATACCCAGCTATCAGCCATGTTTACGGCGCTGCTCATTGCCATCGTGCTGATCTTTTTTACCCCCCTGCTCTATTATATCCCCAAGGCGACACTGGCGGTTATCATCATTGTTGCCGTGACCACCCTGATTGACTTTTCCCCCCTGGTTTCGGCCTGGAAATATTACAAACCCGATGGGCTGGCTTTTTTCGTCACCTTTATTGCTGTCCTCGCCTCCGGGGTCGAAGTCGGCATATTGCTGGGCATCACCCTGTCTATTGGCATGTATCTCTATCGCTCCAGCCAACCGCGAATGCCCGTGCTCGGACGTGTCGGCAACTCAGAAAATTTTCGCTCGATCAAACGGCGCAAAACCCGGACCTATGACGATCTGCTACTCATTCGCATTGATGACAACCTGTTCTTTGCCAATGCCGCTTATCTGGAAGATCGCATGTTGGCTGAAATCGCCGAGCGCCCCGATGTCAAACATGTGGTGCTGGTCATGGATACCGTCAGCCTGATTGACGCGTCCGCTCTGGAAACCCTCGAACAGCTCATTCTGGCCTATCGCGATGCTGGCGTGCTCATTCATCTGGCTGCTGTCAAGGGACCACTGATGGACATGCTTGAGCGCTCACGCTTTTTAAGCCATTTGTCACCTGGTGAAGTGTTCATGTCGCCCCATGAAGCCGTTGTCGAACTGACCGGAGAAGATCCCAAAGCTGACAAAAAAAGCTAAAAAGTCTTCGGCAAAAAAAGCCTCATCAACAAAAGCCTCGTCAACAAAAGACAGGGAAAAAACGGGGCCATAAAAACACCGCCCAATGCTCTTTGATACCCTGTTGGACCAAAACAAAACGTGTGATGTCATTCTCCTGGTGAGCATTTTAATATAGTTGTAATCTATTGAATTACCCGCCCCACCATGATAGCATTAACATGTGTAAATGAGTGCGTCTGGCCTACCTGAACAAAGTAAAGATGGCTGCTTCTGGTAAGGCCTTGATAATAAAAACAATTAAATCCAGACGCTTTTTTTAAAAAAAGTCGAACACTCAGACACATGGCTTGGGATTTGAGGAAGACAAAGGGGAAACTCGCATGAATAGCAGACTTATAAAGTCCGCTTTTGCAGTGGCTGTCAGCGCTTTATTTTTTATGGCTCCGGCAAACTTATCAGCCAATGCAGCGGATCATGATAAACCAAAAAACGAATATAACATCACCATCAATTATGAACTGGGTATGCATTGCACAGGTTTTGATTTTACCTATTGTTGTGTGCTGCCGCCCTATAACTCGGTACAAAGTCAGGTCATCAAAACCGCGACAGGTCCCAAAAGATATCCTGAACTGCTCGAAGCAGACCCCAAAGACCCAACCGTCGTGGTCGATGGCAGACGTCGCTTCAAACTGGAATATGGCTTTGTCGACAATACTTATTCGGAAGGTGCCAAACTCTCTTACTGGAACGTCCCTTATGACGTCAATGGCGATGGCAAATACACCAAGAACGAAAATGTTGCCAATGCCTATTTCACCCATCTTTATGTTTATAAAGACCTGAAAGGCAGCAACCCCAAAGGCACCAGCAAGGATAGCGAAAAAGCTTTTGTCGGTCTGCAGATCCCCATTCCCCAGGATAATGGTCCAGCCGGTGCCGCTGTTCCAAGTCCCATAAAAAATGGTCACCTGCATTATACAGGTGAAAAAGGAACGATCGTTTTTACCAAATCCCCGGTACTCGACAATGTGCCGATTATGTTGACCAATCCCGGCATCTGGGATGCGCTTGGTCTGCCGTTGACACCGTTTAACGATAGTACAATGACCAAAAATCCACTCAACCTTGTTGAAAGTGATATCAGGCCATTCCAGGAAAACTTTGTCAAAATGGTCGACGCCAAAACAAATGCACCGATCATTGATGCGGTGAGCGGCAAGCCCGTGCACTTTGTTGGCACCAACCCCATCGACATTCCCAACTGCTCCAACTGCCACGCCAATCAAACGGCCAATGGCACAAAGTATAATCTTTACAAGCAGGAAAGAGCCTTCTGGAAGGCGCTGGGCGCTTCTGACTGGATTGCCAATCTGAAAGCCACCAGTATCTCGATCATGGAATTGCATGACGACCATAACGGCACGAACTTCCTTGCCAAATATGATCCCGCCACACGCGATGTCACCAATCGCCTTGGTCGTGATCCCGTGCTTTGTCAAAAATGCCATGCGGATAATGTCATTGGCGTCCTGCAGTCAGCAAGCTACACTTCGGGTGGCAAACCTGCCAAAGTGAAAAGCATCAAAGGCGCTCAAAAAGCTCTGAACAAGCTGGGGCATAGTACGGGGGGTGCCGATGGCATTGCTGGTGCTCTTACCAGAAGAGCCGTACTTGCTTTCCAGAAAAAGCAGGGCATTGCGCAGACCGGTCGACTTGGCCCCATCACCATGGCGGCCCTTTCCAAATCTCTGGGCAAAACAGGTGGTACGCAAAAAACCATCCCATCACTGGCCGAAGCTCTGCATACTGTTCATCAGCAAAAACAGCCGCTGGCTGATGCTGAAGGCCGTACCGGAGCCTGTCAGGGTTGTCATCCGGCGCATCGCCAAAGTGGTGACATGAAGGGCTATCCCATCACTCTGGATGGCAAAAATGCCTATGCCAAGGGTGATAACCGTGATGCCTATGGCGGCTGCTATGTGGGGCGTGATGTTCATGCCAATCCGAACAAGGATAAAGATGGCGTCGAAACATCCGAGCATCTCAATGCGATTGGCGAATGGCTGAAGACCAATGTTTCACAGATCGGCAACGGCAAGGGCGGCAAGGGGCTATGGTGCACAAACTGTCATAACCAACTGTCTCGTGAACTTTATCAGCGCGACAATCTGATCAATGCCTTCCAGCAGACCGGCAAGACCATTCGTAACAAGTCTCTGGACGAAATCGCCTCGGCTCTTGGTGTATCTCTTGATATGCTCAAAGAGAAATATATGGATCCCAAAGTTGTCCCCGATGGCAAAGGGGGCGATGATCCTGAAAAATCAGGCATCTTGCTGACCTGGGCGAAAGATCGCATGGTTCCAGATATTGCTGTCATTGCTCTTAAAGGCAATGGACCGATGGTTACCAAAGATGCTGATGGTGATATCAATGTAACGATCCTGTCAGCCAACCCGGCTGTTGATATCAAGTCGCTGAAATTGCCAAAAGGTGCGACTGGTGCGTTGGCTGTTCCCTACTCGGCAGCTACACATGGTAAAGATTACTGGCTGTCTGCTGGTTCTCCCCATTGCGCTGACTGTCATGCAGCTCCCTATGTCGAAGGTCAGGGCGGTGCGGCTTTCCCCATCAACCAGCCAGGGAAATATTCACTGATGCGTTATTCTAAAGGTCATGCGGGTCTGTCCTGCCAGTCCTGCCATCAGTCAACCCATGGCCTCTATCCGGTTGTGCCGATTGCCGACACAACGACCTACGCGCAGGCACCACAATATAATCCTGATGGCTCGCATGGTCCCTTCAAATGTGCAGCCTGCCATGTGGTCAATGAAAGTGGCGTTCCTCTGATTGCCAACAAAAAAGACCATAAATGGAATGGAGCCAATATCCTGTATAATTATGAAGCTGCGCTTTCATGGATGCATGGTTCGGCCCCGGATCTTGGTGGCGCTGTGCCAAGCGAATAAGGGTTAATAAAAAAATCAATGCCGGGGGTTATATGATCCCCGGCATTTTTGTGTCAAAATGCACGTGAAGAGTGTTTTTACAGATATTGATGTGTGTGGAGTTCCAAAATGACTATTTTGTTCAAGCGGGAAAAACAGATCGGCCAGGCGACGAAACGGATGATCTTGGCCGCACTCATTCTGACAGGCGTTTCCACACTCAGCAAAGCGCAAAATGAGCCTAATGCGAGCGTACTTGTTGAAGTCGGCTCTGCCAGCATCACCGCTCATGAGCTTGAAAAAACCCTGGCCAGCTCACCGTTCGGCGTCCAGTTCAATACAATGAACCGCAATGAGCAAGCCTCTTTGCGCGGCGTCATCCTAAAGCGCATGGTGGCCTCGCGCCTCTTGAAGCTGGATGCAGAAGATAAAAAAATAGCAAACGACAAAGCCTTTCAAAGCGATATAGAACGCTTTCGTAAAAGCCTGCTCTACAAACGCTATATGTATGGTTTGCGCGACAGTGTCACCTTGACCAAAGACAGCCTCAAACAATTAATGCAAGAATTCAGAAACAAGCCTGATGCCCTTGCAGCGGCCCGCGCCAGCAGTCTAACCCAGCGTTATCGTACCGTTCGGGTTCTGGCCATTCAGCATTTGCGCGAAACCTACAAGGTCAGGACCTTTGAAGAACGCATCAGGCGTGGTATGCCCCGGAATACGATTTTGCTGCAGGGCAATAATATCGGCATTACCTATGGCGATCTGCTCGAAGGTTATGATCTGCGCGCCGCCCCTGATGCCAACTGGATCAAGGAGCGCCTCTATCAACAAGCTGAAGTCGAATTGGTGGCCGATGATGCCTTAAGGCAAGGCATTGATGTCACAAGACAAGTGGACAATTACAAGCGCGAGCGCCTGCCAGCCGTGTTGCGCGCTCAACTGGAAAAAAAGTGGATCAACACAGATCATACCCTGAAAGATTATTACGATAATCATCCGCAAATTGGTACTATTGCGCCGCGTTGGCATATTGGCCAACTCGTCGTCGCCACAAAACCGGAAGCTGAGCGCCTGCGCAATGCCATGGTCAATGGGGCCAGCCTGTTTAAAATGGCTGGACGTTATAGCATCGACCCTTATGGGCGTGCCAAAAACGGCGATATGGGCTGGCTGCGTAAAAACAAGGGTCATCCAGCTATTATCAAAGCCATTAAAAACCTTCAAGAAGGGCAGTTTTCACCAATCGTGAAAACCTCCAAAGGTTACCACATCATCACTGTTCTCGATAAGCGCGAAAGCAAGAGATTGCCTTATAACACCATCATCGACAAAGTTCGCCAGACTTTTATAGATGAAAAAATGGCTGAATATTTAAAAGATCTGCAAAAAAAATACAAGGTCGTCTGGAAAGTTATTGAACAAAGAAGGTTCACAAAAAATGATAAAAGCTGAGTCACTCTTGCCTCAAAGACTTATGCAGATCGTCTTGCTACTGTCCATCGCCTTGCTGACCCAACCAGTTAACCAAGCACTTTCAAAAGAAACGGTCGGGCCGTTTCCTTTCTTTGAACAACAGATTGATGGCCTTTATGGCCCCCAAAAATCGCTTTCCGCCTGGCGCGGCAAGGTCATTGTCGCCAACTTCTGGGCCAGCTGGTGTGGCCCCTGCCAATTTGAAATCCCACGTTTCATCAAATGGCAGCATCAATTTCAATCGAAAGGATTGCAGATCGTCGGCATCGGTCTCGACACCCCAAAAAAACTGAAAAATGTGGCGCGCTCATTGGGAATCGACTATCCCCTGCTGGTCATGAGCCTAGATGATGGCCGCCCCATACTGCACCAATTGGGCAATGACCAGATGATGATCCCGTTCACACTTGTCATCAACAAGGATGGCACCATTGCCTATAAACACAAGGGGCTGATCGGCCAGGATGAGTTTGATATCATGATCGCACCTTTGCTGGAATAATACCAAGCGCCCTTTAAAATCACCCATGAGCCAATTTCAAAACTCCACAAACAGCGTGAATTAATCTGCTTTTGGCTGTTTTTTCGAGGCTGGCCGCAGCAAAATCCGGTATGTTTGATTTGAACACCAAATAACGGAAAGGACTGCAAACCAT
>JAKIUO010000139.1 GCA_021647535.1 Hyphomicrobiaceae bacterium | reverse complement strand
ATGATTTGTTGCCGCTTTGGCCGATAATTTGTATGAACGGGGTTTCTACAGGGATTTTGGCAGGAAGAAGTAATTTATGGCTGTGCTGGTGATGAAATTTGGCGGGACATCTGTCGCCGATATCGAGCATATCAAAAATGTGGCGCTGCATGTCAAGCGTGAAGCTGATGCCGGGCATCATTGCGCCGTCGTGGTTTCTGCCATGGCGGGCAAAACCAATGAGCTGGTGGCCTATGTCAATGAGGCGGGCGGCGATCATTGTTCGGCGGAATATGATGCGGTGGTGGCCTCGGGTGGGCAGGTGACATCCGGTTTGCTGGCGATTATTTTGAATAAAATGGGCGTCAAGGCGCGCTCCTGGCAGGGGTGGCAGATCCCCGTGCGCACCAATGAGGCCCATGGCAAGGCGCGCATAACGGGCATTGATGGCACGCAATTGACGAAGAGTATGAAGGGCGGCACCGTGGCGGTGATTGCCGGATTTCAGGGCATTGCCCTGGATGGGCAGATCGCCACGCTGGGGCGCGGTGGCTCGGATACCAGCGCTGTCGCCATTGCGGCGGCTTTGAAGGCTGATCGTTGTGATATATATACAGATGTTGACGGGGTTTATACGACCGACCCGCGCATCACCCCCAAGGCGCACAAGCTCGACAAAATCTCATACGAGGAAATGCTGGAAATGGCCTCGCAAGGGGCCAAGGTGTTGCAGACCCGTTCCGTCGAGATCGCCATGAAGCACAAGGTACGGCTTTCGGTGCGCTCCAGCTTTGATGATCCCGCCAAAGTGCCGCCAGCTGGTGGCGGGGATGAAAATCGCGTCGGAACTCTGGTTTGTGATGAGGAAGAAATCGTGGAAAAACATATCGTAAACGGCATTGCCTATACCAAGGATGAAGCCAAAATCACGCTGGTGCGCGTTGCCGACAAGCCCGGCATCGCCGCTGCTATTTTCGTGCCGCTGGCCAAGGCCAATATAAATGTCGACATGATCGTGCAGAACATCTCGGAAGACGGCAAATATACCGACATGACCTTCACCGTGCAGGATGTCGATATGGAGCGCACGCTGGAAGTCATCGAAAGCGCAAGAGGCACCATTGATTTTGAGGAGGTGCGGGCGGCCAGCAATATAGTGAAATTATCGGTGATCGGCGTTGGCATGTCCTCACATGCCGGGGTGGCGGGTGACATGTTTGCCGCACTGGCTGACAAAGGCGTCAATATTCTGGCCATAAGTACATCGGAAATAAAGATTTCTGTGCTAATTGATGCGGATTATACAGAACTTGCTGTACGGACCCTGCATACACTATATGGTCTGGATAAGGATTAAACCCGAAAGAGCACCCCGAAAGAGCACCATGGCAGAGCCTATTGGGGCACCGCGCGTATTGTTGCGGGCCCTGCATGACATTATGGCGACAAAGGAAAGCGCCCAGGCTCGATTGAACAAGATCGTTTCGCAGATTGCCTCCAATATGGTGGCTGAGGTGTCCTCCATCTATTTGCGTCGCCCGGATGGGTCGCTGGTGCTTTACGCCACTGAAGGCCTGCATCGTTCGGCTGTTCATTATACGCGGATGAAGCGCGGCGAGGGGCTGGTTGGCCTGATTGCCGACGAGGCCATCCCTCTGGCGCTGCCTGATGCGTCTTTGCACCCGTCTTTTTCCCTGCATCCTGAAACCGGTGAAGACCCCTTTCATGCCTTCCTTGGCGTGCCGATTTTGCGCAATGGTCATATGCTGGGGGTGCTGACCTTGCAAAATATGACGCGGCGTCGCTATAGCGAAGAAGAAGTCGAGGCTATGCAGACCGTGGCCATGGTGCTGGCCGAATTTTTTGCCTCTGATGATATGTCGGATCTGGTGGAGCAGCGTTCGCAGAGCGTCAGTACCGGGCCGGACCGCATTGTGGGTGTTGCCTTGTTTCCCAAGGTGGCGCTGGGGCAGGTGATTTTGCACGAACCGCGCGTCACCGTCACCCGGCTGATTGCTGATGAACCTTTTATGGAAATGACGGCGCTTGAAGAGGCCCTCGACAGTTTGCGCATAGGCATTGATGAAATGCTGTCACGAGGTGATGTGGCGCGGGCCGGAGAGCATCGCGATGTGCTGGAAACCTATCGCATGTTCGCCCATGATCAAGTCTGGGTCAACAAGTTGCATGATGGCATCGCTTCGGGCCTTACTGTGGAAGCGGCGGTGGAGCGCAACCAGAATGAAATGCGCGCCCAGATGATGCGCTCCAGTGACCCGTTTTTTCGTGAGCGCCTGCATGATCTGGATGATCTGTCCAACCGTTTGCTGCGCATTCTGGCCGGGTTGGCCGTGACTTCTGTTGGCGAAGAGCTCAAAGAAAACTCTATTCTGGTGGCGCGCACCATGGGGCCGGCTGATCTGCTGGATTATGACCGCGATCATCTGGTTGGACTGGTGCTTGAGGATGCGGGCGTTTCGGCCCATGTGACCATTATTGCGCGCGCCCTTGGGCTGGCGACGGTGGGCGGGGTTACCGGCATTGTCAACAAGGTGCAGGCCGGTGAAATGATCGGCGTTGATGGCTTTTCAGGCAAGGTGCATATCCGGCCCCCAAAGAAAGTTGTGGCGCTTTATAGCGACAAGATCATACACCAGAAAAAGCAGCTGGCTTATTATGAAGGCTTGCGTGACAAACCGGCCATTACGCTTGATGGCGAGGAGGTTGCGCTGGGCATGAATGCCGGGCTGGAGATTGATCTGCCGCATCTGGATGATAGCGGGGCCACCAGTATCGGTCTTTATCGCACCGAACTGCATTTCATGATCTCCGAGCATCTGCCCCGTTTGAATGAGCTCACAAAAAGCTATGCCAATGTCTTGAAAACGGCGGGGGAACGCCCGGTGGTGTTTCGAACTCTCGATATTGGCGGCGATAAAATCTTGCCCTATCTGCGCCATGCCCATGAAGAAAACCCGGCACTGGGCTGGCGGGCCATTCGTTTTGCGCTCGATCGCCCGGCTATTTTTCGCACGCAGATCCGCGCCTTGTTGCAGGCATCAGGTGGTAATAATCTAAATATATTGCTGCCGATGATCGCCGATATCTGGGAAATTGAACAGGCCCGCGAACTGATTAATCGCGAGGTAGACCACCATCAAAAGTTCAAGCGCGAGATGCCGGCAAAAATCAGAGTTGGTACGATGATAGAGGTGCCAGCGCTGATCTGGCAGCTTGAACCCTTGTTGAAGCGGGTCGATTTCATTTCCATTGGCACCAATGATCTCATGCAGTTTTTGTTTGCGGTGGATCGCGCCAACATGAATGTCGCCCATCGCTTTGACACGTTAAGCCTGCCCTTTTTGAACGCCTTGGCCGGAATAGAGAAAGTCGCCCGGGCGCAGGGGGTTGAGGTTAATATTTGTGGTGAAATGACCTCTCGTCCATTGGAGGCGATGGCGCTGGTCGGGCTGGGCTTTCGTTCTTTTTCCATGGCTCCCATGGCAATTGGCCCAGTAAAGGCTATGTTGCTTGGTTTGGACGCCAATGATATTCGCCATTATATTAATCAGTTACTTTGTGATAATGTATTAAATATACGCACAGCCCTTGTGAGATTTGCCAGTGAGCGTAAACTGGATATATCCGGCATTTGATAATATCGTTCGAGGGACAAGCAAGGCTAGGCTAGGGGTAAAATGTTTAACGACAAGAAGAGATCGCGTCTGCACATCCGGAGTATCAAGGATGCTGTGGTCAATATCGCCGAGCTGCCGCCAGATGAAGAAATCGCCGAGCTGTTTCGTGAAATGCGTCAGGCAACGGGACAGTCGCAAGGTCAAATGGCCGATCAGCTGGGCACAACGGTTGAAATCATTAGCCTGCTGGAGCTGGGGCACTTGTCCCTGTTGCCCCCCTGGACCGAGACCAGCCGGATTATCAGGGCCTATACAAAATTGCTGGGGCTGGATGCTGATCCGGTGATGCGACGGGTGATGTTGCAATTGCCAGGGGATCATCCCAAACGCCCGCGCACGCAAGAAATTGATCCCTCTTATACCAATATGCAGGCCAATGCCGAAGCTGTCATGAACAGAATTCCTGTGAACCAGGCCGCTGTTGAAGCGCCTTTCGTGCCGATGCAAGCGCCGCCTCAGCCCTTTGCAGGTGGGCAGGCTGGGCCAGGTGGGCAGGCCGGAACCAGTGGACTGGGCGGACCGGGGCAACCAGGAGAAAATGGCAATTACGCCCCGGATTATGGGCAAATGAGGGCCATTCCGCCGGGCTATGGCAACCTGGCCCAAAAAAGCAGGCGGCAGGGCGTTGCAAAGCCTCGTAAAAATGGTGTATTTGTGGCGTTCGTTCAGCTGCTGCTATTGCTGATCATGCTGGGGGCAGGCTATGTCATCTGGCTGGCGATCAACGATCCGCAGGGCTATGAGCAGTTGAAAACGCTGGTACTGACAAGGGCTGCCGAGGGACAAAAGATTCTGGTGGTTTATCTGCAGAGCCTGATGACGTATATACAGGGTCTGTTGACCTAGACCTTGCCTGTTTTATCTGCGGACCCTTTTCAGGAAAAAATGTAAAGAGACTTATGCCATCCATACCCAAAGAAAAACTTGATCATTTGGCCGCGCGCTGGCAGCAGGTGCAGGATCTGTTGTCGGCTGTCCCTGATCAGGAACAGTTCGTCAAGCTGTCAAAGGAATTTTCCGAGCTTGATCCCATCGTCGTGATCATCAAGGAACTGCAAAGCGCCCAGGCGGAAATCGCCGATCTGGACGAATTGCTGGAAGATCCGGATACCGATGCCGAGATGAGCGAGATGGCGCAGATGGAAAAGGACGAGCTCGAAGAGAAGATCGAAGGCTTTGATCGTGATCTGCAAATCCAGTTGCTACCGCGCGACAGTGCCGATGAAAAAAGCGCCATCCTTGAGGTGCGCGCCGGAACGGGTGGTGATGAAGCCGCTTTGTTCGCGGGGGCGCTCTATCGTATGTATCAACGATATGCCGATTTGCAGGGCTGGAAAATGCAGATTTTGTCGGCCAGCGAAAGCGCTCATGGCGGCTTCAAAGAGGTCATTGCCAGTGTGACGGGCAAGGGCGTTTTTGCGCGGATGAAATATGAAAGTGGCGTGCATCGTGTGCAGCGTGTGCCCGAAACCGAAAGCGGTGGGCGTATTCACACCTCAGCGGCGACTGTTGCCGTTTTGCCAGAGGCCGAAGAGGTCGATGTGCAGCTTGAAGAAAGTGATCTGCGCATTGATGTTTACCGGGCCTCTGGACCAGGTGGGCAGTCGGTCAATACCACCGACAGTGCGGTGCGCATCACCCATATTCCCTCTGGCATCATCGTCACCCAGCAAGATGAAAAGAGCCAGCACAAAAACCGCGCCAAGGCCATGAAAGTCATGCTGTCACGGCTGTATGACATGGAGCGCCAGAAGGTCGATAGCGAACGGGCCGCCGAACGACGCGGGCAGGTCGGATCGGGGGATCGTTCGCAGCGCATCCGCACCTATAATTTCCCGCAAGGACGGGTGACGGACCATCGTATTGGCCTGACCTTGCACAAGCTGGAAGCCATTATTGCCGGCGATGGTCTTGATGAGGTGGTGGATGCCCTCATTACCGAGCATCAGGCCGAGCAGCTGGCCGCTATGAATGAGTCTCCAAATGACTGAAGACGCTGCTCCCACACATCTGCGCGCCTGTTGCCGAAATGTCATTAGGGTGCTGGAAAAAGTCGGTGTCGATACGCCTGAACTGGATGCGCGATTGATGATTTCCGATGCGCTGGGCTTTAAGGGCGCGGCCTATTTTATCGAGCCGGATCGCTTGTTGAGTGAGCAAGAGCTCAATGAAATCGCCCAGCGTCTGACCCGGCGCATGGCGGGCGAACCGGTATCACGGATCCTTGGGGTGCGCTCCTTCTGGAAGCATGATTTCGGGCTTGGTGAACATACGCTTGACCCGCGTCCCGATAGCGAAACACTGATTGAAACGGCACTCGAATTGCTGGAAGCGCAAGCCGCGCAAGCGAGCGACAGCGGCTCCGAATTAAGCATTCTTGACTTGGGAACGGGCTCTGGTGCCTTGCTGATTTCCCTGTTGCTGGAGTTGCCTCACGCCAGGGGAATGGGTGTTGATATCAGCCCGCAGGCTTTGCAAATCGCGTCAAAAAACGCCTGGAAACTGCGCTGTGCCGACCGTGTTGAGTTCCGGGAAGGCGATTGGCTGGATGTGTTTGAAGAGGGCGAGGAGCGCTTTGATCTGGTGATTTGTAACCCGCCTTATATACCAGCCGAGCAGATTGATGGGCTCGCGCCAGAGGTTGCAAAATTTGACCCTCGTCTGGCGCTGGATGGTGGGGAAAAAGGGCTCGACCCGTACCAGAAAATCATCCCTCAGCTGAGCAAGGTTTTGAAAAGCAGGGGGCTGGCGGTTTTCGAGATTGGAGAGGGGCAAGAGCAGGCGGTAAGTGAGCTGTTTTTACAGGCCGGTTACAAACCTGCCGGGACACCGGATGGTCGCTTCAGGGATTTGGCTGGATGGATCAGATGTCTGGCTTTTCGTGCGGAAAAAGAGGATTGTCATCAGGATTAAACTGGTTTACACCCTGCCAAAAGAATATGCTTGTACAACCGTCTCTTGTAGCGCTATTGTAATCCTCAAGAGACGAATCATTTGGATGTATGGAAGTGCAGCTCTGACAGGCCAAATGCAAAAATATAAAAATGGGATTTTTCGGGGCTAAAATAGCCCAATACCCTTTTATGATCAGACCTTGGTTTATGCGATGGAGCAGCCGGTCATGGACAAATATCTGGTTGTGCTGACGGGGGCGCAAACCGATAACTTTAGCCAGACAGAAGAACGGATAGCTGTGAACAGGTCAATTGGGCCGGTTCATCTGCATCTCAAACATTACTGGAAACGTTCTGGTGTTTGTTGTTCCCAATCAATATTAAGTCATGATTGGCTTGTAAATTGATTGCGAGAACCAGTTTTAACCAAGTCTGGGATAGGGAAACTGGAAATAAATAATAAGAGATCTTTATACAGAAAAGCCAAGAGGTTGAACCAGCTCATACTGCGAGCTGACGGGGGAGCGGCCCTTCATAAGTTGTGATCCAGAAGCAGATCGCCGCAGATGAGAACTTCTCGAATTTAAATGCCACTAACAATGATGATAGCCGGAATGGTTTCGGTTATTGCTGCTTTTGAGCAGTTTAATGTGAAAGTAAAGGCGGAGGCCTTATGAGACAACCACAACAAAATCGTAGAAATCGTGGGCGTGGGCGCAATAATCGGTCCAGCAATCCCCTGTCGAGAAACTATGAGTCAAATGGCCCGGAAGTCAAAATAAAAGGTTCGGCTGCCCATATAGCCGAGAAATATCTGACATTGGCCCGTGATGCCCTGTCAGCTGGAAGTACGGTTACGGCTGAGAATTATTTCCAACATGCCGAGCATTATCTGCGCATCATTCAAGCCGCTCAGGCCAAGCAGGAAGAGCAGCAGGTTAGTACTCAGCATAGCAGTAAAGCGCCTCGAAATAATAGTCGTCGCACACGTCCGCCGTCCAATATGGATGAAAAGGCAGCTGTTCCCGAAAAGGTGCCGGCACCTGTAAAGGCCGTCGAGGCTGAAATTCCCGGGAGTGGAAAACAGCCGATTATTAATGGCAGCAAGACGGAAGCAAGCGCACCTAGCGAAGAAAAGCCCAAGCGCAAGCCTCGCGTTCGCAAACCCAGAGCTGTAAAAGCTGAACCGAAAGAAACGGTTGAAGCAAAAGAAATAAAAACAGAAGATAAAAAAGACGAGCAGAATAATATTATAGCGTGACTATAGTTATTCTTCTCCAATGAAATTCTATACTCTAACCACTTAGCCCCAATTATTCACCCGACTCCGGATGATTTTGTTGGGCGAGCGGGATTGGCCGGGTTTACGGCGGTTGGTTGATTTTAACTTTGGGCATGCGTTGAGGGTTGATGTCTGGGGGTTCGAACGGCGGC
>JAKIUO010000138.1 GCA_021647535.1 Hyphomicrobiaceae bacterium | reverse complement strand
TGTATTTTTGTCCGCCAGCTTCGTTCTGCAAAGGGTTATGTAGCCAGCTACACGTCCCTTTGCACGCCTTGCTGACAAACAAAACTCCGGCCTCAAATCTATTCACTTATTCCTGCGGATGTCCTAAGGGTGGGTTTGGGAGGTCTCCTCACAAATGGGTGTGGGCGATAGCCCACTTGCGCAGCAAACAAAAAGCCCCGACCAAGTGATCGGGGCTTTCCAGTTTTACAAGTATCAAGCGTTATCAGTCGTTGCTGCCAAACAGAGACAACATCATCAGGAACATGTTGATGAAGTCCAGATAGAGCGACAGCGCTCCGTTGATGGCGGCGTGCTTGACAAGCTCGGCATCGTGAGAGACATATTGATAGACTTCGCGAATACGCTGCGTGTCATAGGCGGTCAGACCGGCAAAGACCAGCACGCCAATCACGGAGATGGCCCATTGCATGGCGGAGCTTTGCAGGAAGAACATATTGACCAGCGAGGCGACGATGATGCCGATCAGTCCCATAACCAGGAAGCTGCCCCAGCCCGACAGGTTTCTTTTGGTGGTGTAACCATAAAGGCTCAAACCAGCGAACGAAGCGGCGGTAAAGAAGAAGACGCGCGAGATCGAGGTGCCGGTATAGCGCAGGAAGATTGACGACAGAGACAAGCCCATAATGACTGCAAATGCCCAGAACACCATTTGTGCCATATTCGCACTCATTTTATGGGAGGTCGCAGCAAACAGCAGAACCATGCCAAGCGGGGCGAACATGATGACCCATTTAAGCGGGCTGGAATAAATCATTTCGCCAAAGGGCGTCAAAATAGATCCGGCAGCAGTTTGCTCGACAGCATATATGAAGGTCATGTAGGAAACAACACCGGTCAAAGCGATACCGACAGCCATATAATTATAGACGCTGAGCATATAACTGCGCAGCCCCTCATCCATGCGTGTCTGCGAACCAACGTCCTGCGGCGCATAGCCCTGATTATCAAATTCAGCCATATCTAAAAGTCGAACCCCTTTATCATGTGATTTACCCGCAATTAGCTTTCATGCCCTGTCGTCAGGGACTTTTCTGCAATACGGAGCCTCCGTAAAATGCTTATGCATTAACTCACCTAGTAGTATGGTAGCTCGTGATGATGATTGCAAGTCCAGGCTTGGCTTGTCAGGGTCGATTGTGACGCGAGCTGAGGGATTTGGGGCTGTTCACCGACAAGTTACTGGCAATTTAACTGCGCTTTGGAGATAATCTTCTCGATCAAACGTGCTTTGCGGTTTTGCGTTTCGGCCATTTTTTAATTTTAGTTGGGCCGAGTGACCTGACGCCAAGAAAAAAATCACTCGCCAAGAAAAAAAACACCCGCAAGGGCAGACTATACAGAGGACCAAATGAACAAGACAATCGCCATAAATGAGAAACAGTCTGGGGACCAGACCATGAACTTTGTACGGCGCTCTGGCGGCGTCCTTTTCGCATTTGCACTGTTTGTTTTTGGGCCTGGGGGGGCGCAGAGCCAGCCTTTGGCGTTTCTGTCTGCCAGTGCGACCAGCAACCAGCCAAAAATTGTTCTGGAGCTTTTTACGTCGCAGGGCTGTTCATCCTGTCCGCGCGCCGATGCTCTTTTTCCCTATTATATAGGCCGTAAAGATGTGATCGCCCTCTCCATGTCGGTTGATTACTGGGACTATATTGGTTGGCGTGATACGTTGGCCAAGCCGATATTTACGGCCCGCCAGCGCTCTTATGGCAGCACGATTGGCGATGGTATTATTTACACTCCCGAAATCGTTGTTGATGGCCGGGCGCATTTTAATGGCAGCGACAAGCGCGCCATTAACAAAATGATTGAGCGCCGTAAAAAAGCGCTTGCCGGGCGTCCTCATGTCGGCCTTGGGGTGACCACCAAGGGGGATATGCTGCATGTTTCTGTTGGCGAAAAGACGCCGGATATGCATATCAAAAAGGCCACCTTGTGGATGGCGCTTTTTTCAAAGAAAAAATCAGTCAGGATTACCCGTGGCGAAAATCAAGGACGCTCTCTCTCCTATCATAATGTGGTGAGCGAATTAACCCCGATCGGGCGTTGGACGGGCGAGAAAATGCTCCTCAAGCTACCCAAAAAACAGATCATGCAGCGCGGCGCTGATGGCTGCGTTATCCTGCTGCAAAATGGCGATGGCGGTCCGATCATCGCTGCGGCTGAAATGCCTAGCTGGTAGCTCAATACCTGACGAGTATTCGCGACCCGGAGCAGTTGTTCCGGTGCTCCACTCTTTCCATATACAAAGCCCTGCTTTAGCGCTAATATCAAGCAGATTTTAGTGTGCTCCTTGCTTGCTGGCCAGGAACCTTCTTCGATAGGAGGTGTTTTTTGGTCAGTGCTTTCTTATGCAAGATGTTGAAATTAAGAATACTATTGGAAGTTTTTCTATTCGGCTGATCATGAGGAAAATGCTAACAGAATATTGGTTTTTATTGAAACCTTGTTTCTGTCAAAGCTTTTTGGGGCGCAAAAATGACACAGGGGCGACAAATAATTGCTTAATCCGTGAGGTAGGACTTCATGCGATTAGAGCTGAGGGCTCGACCTGCTGCACTGGATAAAGATTGGGAGACGTTATGATGGAAACGCCGGAAAAGGAAAAACTCCTGGAAACGGTTCGTGCATTACGTAAGGAAGCGACAGAAAAACTGACCGGAAGCCGTCATGACCAGGCCGTACAGAGACTGGATGACATTCTTGAAGTGGTCGAAAAGCAGGATATGTCTCCGGCAGAAATTTCTGCTGTCAGCAATGTTCTTGTGGGAAAGGTAGAAGATACCCCTTCCGCAGAACCGGTCGAAGCGCTGGTTGAAGTCGTGAGCGAAGCGCCAGCGCAAGGCTCTGATGATATTGTTTTTGAAGAGGGCGAGGGGGGTTCTGCGTCAGTTCCGGAAGTGGCTGCGGGCGAGACCGTTCTTTCTGAAGGTAATGAGGTTATTGTTGATCAGGGGGCTCCTGAAATTGACGTGGCGGCCTTGCCAGAGGTTGTCGTTGAACCTGTCGTGGTCAGCGATGAACTGGTTCAGGAGGTGGCAGAAGAACCTGTCATTGAGGAGGAACCATCGGGAACGGATATGGGGACGGTTGCGGCAGTGGGTGCTGGGGCTATCGTTGCTGGTGCAATTGCTAAAAACCTTGTGGCTGAGGCAGCAGAGGCCGTCCCAGAAGTTGAGCTGATTGATTTGGTTGAGCTTCACGAGGGAGCTGTTGAAGCCCCTGCGATTGAGATTGCAGAAGTTACGGTTCCTGAGGTTGCAGCTCCTGAAATTGTGTCTGGGCTGGAGGTGGAAGCTGCTGCACCGCCCGTCGAACTTGTTGAAATTACCGATGTGCTTGAAGTCGAGGCATCTGGCGTTGCGGTTCCAGGTTTGGAACTCGCACCAGAAGTAGGGGCAATCGAGATTGAGTCCCTTGACCCTGTTGAGGTCTTGGAGATGGAGCAAGCCTCGAAAGTTGACCTGGCAGCGCTGGAAGTGGATATACCTGCTGAAGACAATCTGCAGGAGGTTGAGATTGCGGTGCCTGCTGTTCCAGAGATCGAAATGGTGGAAGTTGTTGCCGTGCCTGAAATCACTGAGGCACCAGCACATATTCCCGTTGTAGAGGTCGAGGCCAGCCCACCCATAACTGACATCGTGCCTGATATTGACCCTGCAAAAGTGGCCATTGCCGCTGCTGCTGCTGCTGCCGTAACAGTTGCAGCGGTTAGTGACAAGGTTGCTGACGTTAGCGCGGCTCCAGCTCCAGCTCTTGGGGGGGCGGCGCCAACAGTTCTCACCGGTAGTAATCTTAAACGTCACCCTTCCTATGGCGGGGGGCGTGGCAACTGGTTTGTGCGTTTCATTAATACTCTGCGCGGTAAAGATTATATCTGATAAGGGTGCGCTAGTTCTGACAGGATTTTAAAACGGAGCAAGGCCCGGCGCTTGGCTCCGTTTTTTCGTCAGTCAGTAAGGCCTGTGTCAGGATGTGGATTTTCCGCAATAGATTTCGTCTTGCTATTGCAATGGGTTGCTTGTATTTCTTTGCATGATTTTGCCTCAAATATTGTTTAGGCTATGTTAGAGACGTTCACTGAGCTTGGCGATTGTCAGGCTCATGTTATATTCCGAGCATTTGGAAATCCGAAAAAGGCTAGCGAAAAACCGTTGTCATACCAAAGCGGTTCGCTGGCCTGCAATTCGAATGTCCATAGCCACCGGCTATAAGAAAAACAAGGATCGTAAAATGAGAATTTATGCATATCGCAGTTTGGCAATGATGACACTGGTTGTTGGATTTGTTTTTGTTTCAATGGCGTCAGCCTTTGCCAAGGATTGCAAGGAAACAATCAGCCAATCAACATGTGAGCGGTCAACGACTTGCAGTTGGGTGAACGGCTATACCATTTCAAAAGGCAAGCAGAAGGGTAAGAAAGTCGCATCTTATTGCCGTAAAAAAGGCGGCAAGAAAAAAACGGTTTCTGGTAAAAAAGACGCCAAAACCATGAGTGCATCTGACAAGAAGATGAAGGCAAAAAAAGCCGTTGATAGCAAGAGCAAGCCCGCTGGCAATAAGTCAAAAGCTGCAAAGAGCACAGATCGTACAGCCAAAGACAAGTCAACCGTTGCTGGGGCCGGTGAACCAAAAATGGATAAGGCTGAAAAGCCCGTAAAAGCCAAAGGCAAGAAGAAAAAGACTGGCAAGAAAGGCAGTAAAAAAGCCAAAAGTTCAGCGCCTAAGGATAAGAAGGCTGACGGTAAAAACGTTAAGTCGAAAAGCAAGTCAAAGTCCAAAAGCAAGCCTAAATCCAAGTCTAAAGCGAAAAGCAAAGATAAAATGGCCAAAAAGGGTAAGAAAAGTAAAAAGAGCAAAAAGAAGAACTAGCTCAGCTTGCCATTTGACCATCGGCAGTGTTGAGCGGGATCATTTGAGCCGGTTCAGCAGCTTCGATTGAAGTGAACGGAAAAAGGAGGTTTGCGCCTCCTTTTTTGTTGTCTATAGCTCATGGCCTGCCGTAAAATAGAGGCAGTTTTCGAATGAGGTGAAGCGGAGGTCGGCCTATCAAAATTCTGCATACAGCGGACTGGCATCTGGGGCATGAACTGGCGGGCTGGACGCGAGGAGGCGAACAGCGCCAGGTGCTCGACGAAATCGCCGATCTGGCCGTTTGCAACAAGGTCGATGCGCTGATTGTGGCGGGTGATATATTCGACCATCAAAACCCGTCGAGCGCCATGTATAAAATGCTCTATGATTTTTTCGACCAATTGTCGGTGCGCGCCCCTGACCTTATCAGCATCATCATCGCCGGAAACCATGATTCGGCAGGGCGTCTTGAAGCGCCAGGCCCCTTGCTGAAGCGCGCCAATGTGGTCGCCATCGGCTCGGTGTGCCAATCTGAGGGTGAGCTTGATTTGAGCCATCACCTCATCGAGGTGCTGGGCAAGGACAAGAATAAGGGAGAGGACAAGATCAGCGGCTATGTGCTGGCCATTCCCTATTTGCGCCCGGCCGACCTGCCTGGACAGTTTCAGCGAGACGAAAAGCAACAGAGCTCTCCACTGGTCGAGGGCGTGCGCCAGCTTTATGGCGAGGCCATTGCCGCGTGCCGCGCACAGATCGGTGGGGCGCCGCTTGTGGTCACCGGGCATTTGCACGTCAAGGGAGCCAATCTGTCAGAATCCTTGTCCGAACGCCGCATTATTATTGGCGGTGAGCACGCCATTCCAGCGGACTGTTTTGCTCCAGCGGATGGGTTGGGTGCAGATTATATCGCCCTTGGTCATTTGCATCGGGCGCAAAGTTTTGGCGAGTGCGGCACGGCAAAAGCAGAGCCAGCCAAAACCACTGTGCAGAAAACGGGGCGAAAAGCTGCACGGGGCCGCTGTGTGCGCTATGCCGGTTCGCCGTTGCCCTTGTCGGTGGTGGAGCGCACTTACCAACACGGCGTCAGCCTTGTGCAGATTGACCAGTCCTCTTTGGCCGTTGAGCATTTAGAGCTGACGCGCCCGGTGCCGTTTTTGCGCGTCCCAGCCACGGGCCGCCTCAAGCTGGATGAGGTCGAGGAGGCACTTTCGGCTTTACAGCTAGACCCGAATACGCCGCAAGAGCACAGGCCCTTTGTGCAGATTGCCTTGCAGATCGATGGCCCCCAGCCCGGTTTTCGGGCGCACCTTGATGAGGTCTGCATGAAGTTTCCATTGCGTGAAGTGGCTCCCGATATCATCTGGCCAGGGCAAGATAGAGAGCGTCCTTCAGGCGAACAGGCTCTGCGCCTTGATGAACTCAGCCCCCTTGATCTGTTCGAGCGCGCCTATAAAGAGCGCTATGGCAGCGCCCCGGAAAAGCAATATATTTCGTGTTTTGAGCAACTGCTCGACGAGGTCGGATCATGAAAATTCTGGCCATACGCGGACGTAATCTAGCCTCGTTGCAAGGGGACTTCGAACTGGATTTTGCGCAAACGCCGCTGCTGGGCTGCGGCTTGTTCGCCATCACTGGCGAAACCGGGGCTGGTAAATCAACCATTCTCGATGCGCTTTGCCTGGCGCTTTATGGCCGCTATCCACGCATCACCGGGGAGGGCTCGAAAGACAAGGTCGCCAATATGCATGGGGAGCATTTGCACAATAGCGACCCGCGTTCGATTTTGCGCACTGGCAGTGCAGAAGGCTTCGCGCAGGTCGATTTGATGGTCGGCGATCAGCATTTGCGGGCGATTTGGGAAGTGCGCCGCGCCTATGGCAAGGCCGATGGCAATTTGATGGATTTCGAGCGCTCCTTGATTGATCTTGGCGATGACAGCGTTTTGGCCTCGGGCAAAAAGCGTGTCGAAGAGGAAATTACCAAACGTCTCAATCTGACTTATGAACAGTTTGGCCGCACGGTTCTGCTGGCGCAAAATGATTTTGATGCCTTTTTGCGGGCCAGCGATACGGACCGCGCTGACCTGCTGGAAAAGATCACCGGTACAGAGCTTTATTCAAGAATTTCTGCGCGCGCCTTTGAAGTTGAGCGTGGCGCTTTTCGTGAGCTTGAAGAGCTGCAGCACCAAACCGGCTTTATCTCTGTCTTGCCAGATGACGAGCGAGAAGGGTTGCGCGAGCTGATCAAAAGTTCGAAAAAAAGTCATGCCGCGCATCAGAAGCGGACCGATGAAATCCGTACAGCTCTTGATTGGTATCAGCGTCAGAGCGAGGCGCGCCTGCAACTCAAAAAAGCCAGCGAGCAGGTCGCTAACGCCGCGCAACAACTGACGGATTGCGCCGAACAAAAACAGCTGTTGGAGAAGCTGCGCAGCGTTGAGAGTTTGCGCGCAAGCTTTGAGAGCACGAGGCGGGCGCAGTTGCGGTGCGCGCAATTGCAAGGCGAGCAGCAAAGCGAAACAGAGTTGCAAAACAAACTGCAAGGGGCGTTGCAAGTCGGGCAAAGCAAGCTGCAAGACCATGAAGAAAAAGCGCGACGAGCGGCCAAAAAACTTGTCGAGGCGGTGCCTCTGTTTGAGCGTGCGCTGGCTCTTGATACGAAGATTTCTACTCTGGAACAGCGCGAACAACAGGCCCGCCTGATCTTGGAGAAAAGCACCAAAGCGCACAAGCTATGGCGTTCTAAAGACATCGAGCAGCAAAAACGGGCCAAGAAAAAGAGCGAACAGATCAGCACTTTAAAATCCGCGCTTTCCTCAAATGCGGCGATCGAGCCGCTGGTCATGCGTAAAATAGAGCTGACTGAATTGTTTGCTCGTCTTGGCGCTACCGGCAGGCCGTTTGATGAAACTCATCAGCAAAAGGAGAGGGCGCAAAGCCTGTGTGACGGGCTTGATAAACGCGCGGAAAATGATCAACGCACAGAAAAAAAACAACGCAGTGAGTTGGTGCAGCTGCGCGCGGCGAGCCAGCAAAAAACGCAAGTTCTGAAGGCAGCCAAACCGGACGAACAGCGCTTGCGCCAAGAGCAGCAAATGGAATTAAAGGCGGCTCTTGAACCACTGCAGCACCATTTTGGG
>JAKIUO010000137.1 GCA_021647535.1 Hyphomicrobiaceae bacterium | reverse complement strand
TGGTGGCCTTTTTGCCCGTGTTGTTCTGGCCCGGCGTAGCGGGTAAATTCATGGGGTTCTTGCCCTTCACAGTGATCATTGTGCTGTCGGCCTCCCTGCTCACGGCGATGATTTTTTTGCCAGTGCTTGGCGGCTTTTTGGGACGCAACCACATCTCACGCGAAGAAGCGGAAACAGCGACACAACTAGCTGGTGGCTCCCAGGTGGATTACAGCAAAATACGCGGTCTGGCCGGCAGCTATATTCGGTTGCTGCAAAAACTGATCACTCACCCCTTCCTGGTGTTGATTGCCAGCGCATTGGTGGTCACAACCATATTCTGGAGCTTTGGCAAACTGGCCAAAGGCGTCGAGTTTTTTGTTGATACAGAACCAGAAGTGGCTTTCGTCTTTGTCTCCGGGCGTGGCAATATGTCGGCCAGAGAAAAATTTGATCTTGTTCTGGAAGTCGAGCAGCGCGTGCTTGGCGTTGGCGGGCTGAAATCCGTTTTCACCACCATTGGCGCGATCGGGGGTGGCCAAGCCTTTGATGGTGCAGGAGCCGACCGCCCCAGCGATCTCATTGGCCAGCTCATTTTGGAACCCGCTGACTATAATCTACGTCGCAAGGGCAAATTTATTCTTGAAGAGATCCGCCAGAAAACGGCAGACATTCCCGGCATCGTCATAGAAGTGCGCAAGGCCGAAGAAGGCCCCCCTACCGGCAAGGACATCCGCTTACAAATCACCGGTGGCAATCGTGATGAAGTGGAAACTGTCACCAGGCGCGTGCGCAAATATTTCAACACCAAACTTGCAGATATTCGCGATATAGAAGACACCACCCCCCTGCCCGGCATTGAGTGGGTGCTTGATGTAAACCGGCGCGAAGCGGCCCGTTTCAACACGGATATTTTGTCAGTTGGCGGCATGGTGCAGCTCGTCACAAACGGTTTATTGATCGGTACATTTCGCCCTGATGATGCCGAGGACGAGATTGATATACGGGTGCGTCTGCCACGAAATGAGCGCACCATCAACCAGCTCGACCAGCTGCGCGTCGTCACCAAATATGGCCCCGTGCCCCTCTCTAATTTCGTCACCCGCAGGCCCGAGCCAAAAGTCAGCTCCATCACGAGGCGCAATGGCCGTTACATGATGATGGTCAAGGCCAATGCCAACAATGGCGTGTTGGGCAGCGACAAGGTCGCCGAAGTCGACGCCTGGCTGAAGCAGCAAAAATGGCCCGCCAATATTGAACTGAAATTCAAGGGGGCTGACGAAGACCAAAAAGAATCCGGTGCGTTTCTGGCCAAGGCAATGATGGGTGCCCTGTTCATGATGTTCCTTATTCTGGTCACCCAGTTCAACAGTTTTTACCAGACCTTTATCACCCTTTCGACCGTCGTTCTGTCCGTTGTCGGCGTGCTGCTCGGCATGATGATCACCGGCCAGACCTTTTCCATCATCATGACCGGCACCGGCGTCGTCGCGTTGGCGGGGATTGTTGTCAATAATTCTATTGTGCTGATCGACACCTTCAACCATTTCCACAAAGGGCTGGGTATGCCGGTGATTGATGCCGCCCTGCGCGCTTCTGGCCAACGCCTGCGCCCCGTCCTGCTGACCACTATCACAACGATCTGCGGACTGTTACCGATGGCGCTGCAAATTAATCTCGACTTTTTCAATCGTATCGTTCAGCTGGGTTCCGTCACCTCAATCTGGTGGGTGCAGCTGTCAACGGCGATCATATTCGGGCTGGGGTTTGCCACTTTACTCACCCTCATTTTAACCCCGACCCTGCTTGCCTTGCCAACCATTGTCCGCCAAAGCCGGTCGGGGAAATGGATCGCACGTTTGTTTCGCGCAAAGGCACCTGTTGTGCAAGTGCTTGAAGAATTGCCAAAGGCTGCGGAATAGACGCCAATCGCTGCGCGAATGGGCTGTCGCCCAAACCCACCCGGGGAAGGCTTTCCCCGGCCCCCTTCTTTTTTGAATTTCAAAAAAAGGGGCGGTTATTCTCGTTCCCAAGCTCGGCTTGGGAATGCTTGTCAAGACGCTCTGCGTCGCGGCTCAGGTGATTTTCAACCGCTTTCGGGACGCAGAGCGTCCCGCGCCTATGGGAAACCTTCCCCCATACAGGTGGGTTACCCACGTAGAAAACGAGGTTTTATTGCAGCCGGCCTGTATGAGGCTGGTGCTTGTCTTCAAGTTCGGCCCCTTTGGGCTTTTTGTCCTCGTTCTCCTTGCCTTTGACCGAAACCTTTTCTTCCGCAAGCTTGTCGCGTGCCGCAAGGGTGCGATATCTCAGATAGCTGTAAGGAATGAGCGCCAGATAAATCAGCGTTCCAAGGATCAGCATGGCCCAATTATAGGTGAACAACAAAGCAGCAATGATGACGACTGCCACCATCAAAGGCAGAACATATTCACGGTCAATTTTCGCCCCGAGCAGCTTGCCAGAAAAAGTCGGGATTTTCGACACCATCATCAAGGCAATAAACAACACATGCAGCAAGATCAGCGGCTGTAAAAATTCAACTCCCGGCACACCCAGAAATGAAAAATACATCGGCAGCAAAACCGTTATGGCGGCAGCGGGTGCCGGGATACCGCTAAAATAGTTTTTCGTCCAGGTCGGTGCATCCTCATCGTCGAGCGCCACATTAAAGCGCGCCAGCCGCAAAGCCGCGCACAGCGCATAGACCAGAACGGCAATCCAGCCGAGCGACCGCAACCCGTCGAGTGCCCATATAAATATGATCATGGCCGGGGCCACACCGAAATTGACAAAATCGGCCAGACTGTCGAGTTCAGCCCCAAAACGACTGGTGGCCTTCAGCATACGGGCCACCCGACCATCAAGAGCATCCAGCACAGCCGCAATCAATATCGCCGCAATCGCCAGCTCATAGCGGTGCTCAATGCCCATGCGAATAGCTGTAAGACCGGCACTCAAACCCATCAAAGTGATCAGGTTAGGGATCAGAATACGGATCGGAATGGGACGCTTGACGGGAAACCTCCTGAATTTGCGATGTTTTTTGCCAGTTTTGCCTAAAGTCGAAAAGGGCGCCATGCAAACCTCTTTTGGAGCTGGTTTTTTGTTTCAGCTGTCAGTCTAACAGAACACACCCCTCCCGTCAGGGGTTAAATGACCCGCGTTTCGCGCAAAGCCTCACTGGCCTTTAGATCAGCAATCACTGTTTCACCGCCAATGGCCTTTTGGCCAACCGCCACCAACGGCACTGTGCCAACTGGCAGATAAACATCGACGCGAGAGCCAAACCTGATCAGCCCGAAACGCTCGCCAACACCAATACGCTGACCCTTTTTGACAAAACCGATGATGCGCCGCGCAATCAGCCCGGCAATCTGCACAACGGCAATTTTCTCGCCATCAATGGTTTCAATCACCATCGAAGAGCGCTCATTGTCTTCGCTGGCCTTGTCGAGTTCAGCGTTCAAAAACAAACCCGGCGTATAAATCTTGTTGATAATCTCGCCAGATACAGGCGCGCGTTGAATATGCACATCAAATATCGACAGAAAAATCGACACTTTCAAGCGTAAATCTGGCCCAAGGCCAAGCTCCTCTGGGGGAGAAATTTCCTCAATCATCGACACCCGGCCATCGCCCGCCGCCAATATCAGCCCGGCCCTTTGCGGCACCACACGCTCGGGATCGCGAAAAAAATAGGCTACATAGACAACAATGATGAACAAAAGCAGCCCCAGGACAGAAGAAAACAAGAACCCGATCACCGAGGCGATGACCGCAATCGCCACAAACTTGTGCCCATCTGGATGGACCGGAACAAAAAATCCCATAATACTGCTGATTACCGACCCGTTTTCAGACACCTGCACTTCCCCCTTGAAAAACCCATCAACCCGCTATCAGTCAGCTCACTTGCTGAAGATGAGGTTTCATATAAGCCAATTGCTCAAGCACGACAAGAAATAGCACTCACTTGCCCTTTTGAGAGAAGCGATAACGCACTTTTACAGCCTTTTCCACTGTTCCGCCCACATGAGGACAAACTTGCATTTTAGACTGCAGCATGAATAATAGTCTCATGGAAAAATGGAAATCCCGTTTTTCTACGACTTAGTTGTGCTCAGGGCAATACACCTGGCCACAAAACGCGCGAACAAACAGGCCAAAATTTGGTGAGAGATGCTATGGAAATGAGTTTTGGCATCGGACAATGGTTCATATGGGGAGTTATTGTCCTCTCCGCGCTCCTCATTTTGTTTGGCATGAGTTCCTGGCTTCGGAACAATAGAAAAAAAACAATTATTGGGGATATGGTCGATGGGGAAACGATGGATGAGCTCAGCAATTCCGCTGGTGGCAGCACAACGACCATCAGTGATGTAAAAAGCGCAATGAACAAGGCCAATCCTGTTACGAGCGGGGCCATGGAGGCCTTTGGAGATATAGAGGCCTTGGGAAATATAGAGGCCTTGGGAAATATGGGGAAAGTTGAAAATATGAGTGAAAAATCAATTGATGCCAGTATGGATACAGACATTCTGGATGTCACTGGCGATGCCACCAAAAGCTCTGGCTGGGGCGTCTTGCCATGGGCACTGATTTCCCTGTTGCTCATGGGGGGGCTTGCCTGGCTGGTCTGGACCACCTGGGGCCTGAGCGGCATGAGCGCTATCAAATGGATCTTCGCAAGCCTTTTGGGGCTGGGAGCCCTGTTTGCCACAATGGGTTTGTTCCTGATGGTCCGCCGCCATCCACTGGTTGACGAAAAAAGGGGCAGTCCACGTGGTCTTGGCTTCTTGACCATGATAACAGGCCTTGTCCTTGCTGGTGCCAGCTGGTTTGTCTGGCAGCCAAAAATTGCCAGCCTTGGCGGTATGTCTGAGCAGGTTTCCGGCTATGAAACAGATATTTCAAACTATAAAAGCCAGATCACAGGTTATGAAGGTCGCATATCTGGTTTTAAAAGCAAAGAAGCGACCCTAAGCGCAGAAAATAGCCGTCTTGCAGGTGTCGTCTCTGGCCTCCAGAAAAAACTCAGCCTCAATATGGCAGATGGTGAAGAGGTTTCTCGCCTGACCGCTGTCGTCAAGGGTCTGAATACCAAGGCTGAAAATCTTGCCGCTGATAATAAACGCCTCAAGGGGTTGGTCAGCAGCAATAGTGCCAATGGCGATGAAATCGCTCGCTTGAAAGGCGTTATCGCCGGGCTGAACAGCGATGTCAGCGGCCTTGACAAGACTGTAAACGCTCTCAATAAAAATGTCAGTGGTCTCAACGAGGGTGTCGCCACCAGAGATACAGAAATCACCCGTCTCAAAGGGTTGCTGAATACCGATGTTTCTTCTCAAGGTGATGAGGTCACCCGGTTGGGCGGACTTGTCTCCACACTGACCACGGACAAGACAAACCTCATAACTGAAAACAAACGCATGAATAGTTTGATTGGCAAATATAAAAACGACAGTGAAGTACAAAATGCCAAAATCGCTTCGCTCGAAGCGGACAATGCCAAGATTGCTGGCCTGAAGACAGAAATCGAAACATTGCGCAACAAACCTCCGGTTATAAAAACCGTCACTAAAACCGTAACGGTTGCAGCTCCTGTCGTTGCTCCTGCAACAACGGAACCAGTAACAGCCCTGCAACTGCTCCGCAATCACGGTAAAAAAGAGCCTTATCTCAATCTCGTCAATCCTGATTACAAGGTGACAAAAATCAGAAGAGAAGGTCTGATCAATGGCAAAACCGGTAAATTTTATCGTATTGCTCTAAAGAGCCCCGGTGGCAAAGGCTACAAGTTTGCCTCTGGTAAATATAACCAGATCACACCCAAGGCACCTTTTAAAGCCTCGCTTGACCGTGTTATTGATGATATCCGTACCTCGCTTGATGGGCGGCGGACCTATCAGATCTACACAAGAGGCAAAGCCAGCGCCGGATATTTCAGAGGCAAAATGGACAAGGCCAATGCCTATAATAATATTACGGTTCTGCCACTTGGAGCGAATGGCAAATATGGTAATAAAACCCTCATTCGCAAATATGACAACAAGCTCTCCAACAATGAGCTGCCTAATCTGCGTGGTGCCTATCTGCAAGAATATATCGCTACGAATTATGAGGGCATCAATCCGATCATTCTGGACGGCAAGGTCAGTAGATCCAAAGACACCTCCAAACAGTCGGTTGATATCATCCTTTATGTCGAAGAATAAATCCATCCTCTTGCAAATGAGTTGAAAGCAGCTTCTTTTACCTGAGCAAAGCCCGTTGAAAACTATTCAACGGGCTTTGTTTTTTTTGGGGAGAGGCATGACTATTTCGAGCAGCGTTGGCGTCGTTCCTTTTTCCTGATAGCGTTGACGCGGCGTTTATTGGCGCTTGTCAGTTTTCCATAGGGAGGACGACAATTATTGCCAAAAGTACGACGTCCTCGGCTGCTTTTGAAACAATAACCAGCCCGCGCATAAATGGCGTTGCGCGCATACCACAGGCTCCCACAACTCGCACCGCCAGAGCGGGATTTGGGGCGGGATTTGGGGCGAGGTTTAGGCCGGGCTTTTTTCGCCTGAAGTCTCTGCGCGGCCCGTCTTCTTACAGCATCTCTTCTTACAGCATCTCTTCTTGTAGTGTCTCTTCTTGTAGTGTCTCTTCTTGTAGTGTCTCTTCTTGTAGTGTCTCTTCTTTGTTGTGCCGATTGACGGGCTTGCTCGTCTCGCTGGCGTTGGCGTTCTGCTCGCAAATTTGCCTGCTCGCGTTGCCGATTAGAGCGGGCTTGCGCCTTGTCCTCGCGTCTCTTGTTCGCCGCCTTGTCGCGTTCAGCCTGATATTTTTTCAAGCGGGCCCGCGCCATACGAGAGCGAAAACCGGCAGTCGGAAAATCTTCAAGAAAAGCCTGCCAGGCTTCAATCGTATCAATATCCCTCGCCATCTGAAAGGCTTGCCCCGAGTTCACACCCTCGTTTTGAGAGGCCGCAGGTTTTGTGTCAGCTAACAGAGCTGGCCCTGGTAGCGCTGGTTGGCGCGTCGCTGATGGAGCGGCGGAGTTTTGCGGTCTATTGGTGCGCTTGATCACGCCACCATCACGCAGGGAAAAACGGTCACTATTGAGCAGATTGTCGTAGATGGCCGGGCGCTGCAAATGGCTTTGAGCTTCCGCCAACTCCAGCACGTCACGCCGCACCTGTGAAGCAAGCGCCTGGATGGATTGTCCTTTTTTACCAACATGGCGCAAAAATATACGGGTAAAAACCGAAGTGGGCTCGCGGTCATTGTCTCCCAGACGATCAAGCGCCAACTGCCCGACCCCGGCAGAATACATGATAAATGTACCAGCTGGCGCATGGTCAATCGGCGCAAGGCCCGCCTTTTTACCGACCCCGCGTGTGCCGCCTTGCGCAAACGGATTATTGCGGCAGGCATCGACAATGACAATGCGCGCGCTGGCCCCGGCATTTGAGATGCGCTCAATCAGGTTTTGCAGCCGGATCGCTTCGTTCTTCACCAGATCACGCGAGCCGACCCCGAAACGGGGCAAGGGAATGTCGGCAGGCAGCAGATAATTCTGACCGCTAATATCAACACCGTGACCAGAATAATGCACGACCACCGTGTCACCCGGTTTGATCTTGGCGACCAGCCGCGAAATCCCCGCATTAAACTGGCGTCGATTGGGGTTGAGGATACGGATGACCGTATAACCATATTGCGCCATGGTCGCACCAACGGCTTTGGCATCCCCCACAGCTTTTTGCAGACTGGTAATATTATCATATTTATTAATGCCAATGGTTAGCACATAACGCGCCGCAATGGCCTTATCGGAAACAAAAAGCGCAATGCCAATCAGCAGAGCCACCTGAATGATGATGCCATTTATCGAAAAAATTACTCGCATCTGGATCAACTCCCCCTTATCCCACTCCCCAGCGCTACACAATCAAACCTCTATAAAGTAAATTCTATCACAAATCCAATAAAACGGGATATCTCAGAGTCTTATGCGTTAATTCATACTGCTTGTGGGTACGCTAAGACTCGCTTTGCGACGGGGCCAGCCCTTTATATTTTGCGCTACCGCTACGCTATTTGAGCGCTGGACCCCGTTGGAGGGACACCAAACCTCCC
>JAKIUO010000136.1 GCA_021647535.1 Hyphomicrobiaceae bacterium | reverse complement strand
TTGCGAAGAAAAACTTTGAGAATTGAATGGCCCGGGGTCCAGCGCTCAAATAGCGTAGCGAGTTGCGCAAAATATAAAGGGCTGGCCCCGTCGTGCAGGGTTTGTGATTGCCCTGTTGCCCCCCAAACCAAAAAAGAGCGCAGATCCCCGCGATCTGCGCTCCCTTTAGGAATTTGATATTGCACGAATAATCATATCCGTGCGATTTCAGTTTTGCTGACAGCCTAGCCAAAAGACCAGGCCACCAACAAAATTTTCCTGACCCGATTTAGTGGGCTTTTTTCATAACTGGTGCAGGAGCAACCGGTGCTTTTGCGACAGGAGCTGGAGCTGGTGCAACAGGAGCAGCAGCAATAGGAGCGCCATAGCCGTAAGGAGCAGCACCATAGCCATTGTTGGCATAGGCACCATTGTTGCCACGATAAGCGCCATTGCCATTATAGGCTGTGTTACCGTTGCCGCGAGCAGCGCCATTGGCAGTACCGTTGAAGCCGAAGTTGAAACCGCCATTGGCGTTTCCTGAACCGTTGGCAGTACCATTACCGGCACCGTTGCCCCAACCATTGCCATTACCATTGCCGTTATTGGCGCCATTACCATTATAGGCTGTGTTGCCATAGCCGTTGCCACGTGCATTGCCGTTGGCGCTACCATTGAAACCAAAGTTCATGTTGCCTTTGGCATTGCCAGAAGCATTTCCTGTACCGTTACCGTTGCCAGTACCATTTCCAAAACCCATACCATTGCCGTTATTACCAAAACCAGGCATTGTCCAGCTATTGCCGTTATTGTTGCCAAAAGGCATCCAGCTATTATTGCCGTTGCCACTGTTAAAGTTTGGCATCCAACCAGCGTCAGCCTGTGGAGCAACAAGTACATTTGCACCAAGAACAAGAGCACTGGCAATCAATGTTGATTTTACGAGACTTTTCATTGTATCAATTTCCATCTGTTGTTGTTCCTTAGATGCAGCAGGCACCCTTTGCGGAACGATTACTCATGAAGAAGATGTATATATTAGTTTATACGTATATTCAAATGTTTTGATGTTTGTGCGACAAAAAGGACCAATAAATCAGTCCATTTATACCTGTCCTTAAACATGCTTTATAAATAGATATTACGTTAAACCGACTTATGCACCCACTTCTGTCTAAAGAATACTACCACCCCCCGAACTGACAATTCACCGAGCAACCTCACATAAACGAGAGTTGCCACCGCCAAAACTGTCGCGCATACAAATCTTGTTGTATCCGTGTGAATTTGAGAAAAAGCTGTATTATCTAAGGTCGGTTCTACAGATGAAACTTTAAAAAATGATAAAGAGAGAGTGGCAACTTCTCAGAAAATCCATGGCAAACAATTCATGAGATCTATTTAACTTTGTTTTAAACGATTGAATTTTACCACCTGAGACGACTTCGCCCAGGGCCATTCAATTCTCCGGCAACTCGCTTCGCGAATGGGCTATCACCCACACCCATTCGGGGAAAGCCTCCCCGAACCCCTGCTTTTTTAACTTTCAAATAGAAAAACGGGTGGTTTGAAGGGTGTCCCTCCAACGGGGTCCAGCGCTCAAATAGCGTAGCGGTAGCGCAAAATATAAAAGGGCTGGCCCCGTCGCGCAGCGAGTTGTGCGAGAATTGAATGGCCCTGCCTCTCCCCTTAAGGTGCCACGATTTTTCTGCGTTTTGCATAGGCAAAGGCACTGATTGTCAAAAAGGCGTAGAGTCCGAGGATATATAGTAGCTGTTCGGGCTGGTTCATGGCTTTATAGCCGACAAGAATAATGGTTCCGGCCAGAAGCCCCAGCATAGACAGACTGGTGAAAATCGCATGGGAGTTGGTTTGTTGGCGCATTTTATGATTGGTGGCGGCAATGAGCAGCGAAACCAGCAAGAAGGTAATGGAACCGAACTCCAGTATAATCTGCAGACTGCCTGCCAGTATGAAGCAAAAGGCCAGAGCCGACATGGCCAGAATGGCATTCACCGGAATATTGTTTTTACGCTTTGCCAGCAGGACCGGAAAGTAGCCATCTTGGGCGATCACTGCCATCTGCCTCGACGCGCCAAACACCGTGCCACTGATCGCCGAGCTGGTGGCCAGCAAGGCGCCAAGAATAACCAGATCGCTGCCCCAATGACCCAGCGCCTGCCCTGCCCCGGCAGCCAGCGCATATTCCTGATTTTCGATAATTTCCTTGAAGGGAATGGCCATCAGCGCTCCTATGGCAATGACCACATAAATCGCCACCGCCAATAAAATCGCCGTGTAGATGGCAAGCGGTATATTGCGCTCAGGGGTCTCCATCTCGCCAACCGCATTGATCACCAGCTGAAAGCCCTCATAAGCGACAAAAGTCAAAGAGGCGACGACAAGGATATTATAAAACGGCACGTCGCCGCTTTCTTTCAAAAGCACTGGCAGGCTGGCATCGCCATGCCGGACCAACACAAGGCTGATAATCGCAAGAATGACCAGCTTGCTATAGACCATCAGATCTTCGACCTTGCCCATGCCCTTGACGCTCCACACATTAATCAGCGTGAAAAGCGCGATGATGCCCCCGGCCACCGCCTTTCTGATCCATTCGTTTTCGGCAAAGGAAAAGCTGCTGATGGCATAAGATGAAAAAGTATAGGCATAGAGCGCCAGCGTACTGATATAGCCAAAAATCACCCACCAGCCAATCAGCGAAGCGGCAAAGGGGCGAGCGGGAAAGCTGCGCTTGAGAAAAGAGTAGGTCGCCCCCTCATCCTTATAATAGACGCCCAGCTTGATATAGGAGTAGGCTGCCAGCGCCGCTATGCCACCGCCGATCGCAATGGCGATGGGTGTGTAGACGCCAATCATCGCAACCGAAATACCCAGGATTGTGAAAATACCACCGCCAACCATGCCCCCAAGGGCGATGGCCACCAGTTCAAGCGCTCCAAGAGATTTCACCCGAGGGCGGCAACAAGATTGTTCGCTCATTGGCAGTTTCTCCTATGAATATAAAGGCGGGCATGGCTCACATTTTGGCAGCCATTCATTCATTTACACAGGTCCATATAATGCGCGCCAACACAACGGCACAAATCGCCTCATCGTCTTTCAAATAAGCGAAAATTACTGTCTGCCAAGGGGGAGTGCGACACGAAAGCCTATAATGTTCAGGCGGGCATTGGCGTCATGGGGTTTGCGCGCTGAGAACCGAAGAGCGGATTGTTCGTCATACCATGAGCCGCCGCGCACCACCCGCGACTGGCAATTATTTTTCTCTCTCGCCTGACCTGATACGGGCGCGCTTTGATGGCTGTTGAACCAGCAATCCTGGACCCACTCGGCAACATTTCCACGCATATTATAGAGGCCGAACCTGTTGGCCTTGAGCTGTGTGATAGTGACGGTTTTACCGCGATAAAGCCCCGCCCTGCCCTTTTTATAGGTGGTCGAACCATCAAAATTTATAAATTGCGCATCGGGTTTGGCAACCCGCCCCGATCTCACCGGTTGCAGGCTGGCCAACCTTGAAGCGGAAGCGTCCGGTGCTCTGGCGGCATATTCCCATTCTGCTTCAGACAGTAATCGATAGGGCTTGCCGGTCTTTTTTTGCAACCAGTCCACATAGGCCGTGGCATCGCGCCAGGAGACATAGATGACGGGATGATTTTCACGTCCCCAGCCATTGTCCCTTGGTTGATAATGACGGCAAGCGCCTTGCGCCACGCAGGCCTCCCACTGGCTAAAGCTGACCTCGGAACGCCCAACGGCCAGAGGCGCACTGAGGGTGACCAAATGGCGTGGTTTTTCCACAGCGCTCGCTTCACGATCTTGCGGACTGGCTCCCATTTGATAAGCACCAATTGGTAAAACAATCATCTCTGGACAATTTTGACAAGAACGAAAGGTCTGGCCGGGGCCACGGTTTTGCATTTTTGAAGAGCTGTGGCCTGGTGTTGAATTTCCGCGAGGTGTAAGCGCTGCAAGTTTTTTCAAGGGCCGGTTAAAATAGAATTCTTCTGACAGGCGCGACAGGCGTTCTGGTGATTGCCGATAATCCGTTAGAGCACGCACTTCTTTGGTGACGCGTTTCAACATCACTTCAACTTCCAGATCTGGCGTGTTGATATGTTTCAATATGGAATGGGTAAAGGGGCTGTTGCGCTGCCCTGTGCCATCATCGGCCAACCGCCCCGCTGCTGCTGCATAGACGATCAGCGTATTACCGCTATGGCTGCCAATCGAGGCCAACCCCTGTTGAGGGGGAGGCGGCAAGCGAGCGACCTTACCCGATAGAGCGCGCGCTTTATAAGAAACGGCAATCTGTTTTAGAAACGGATTATTGCGGCAGGCATCCAGAAACACCAGATTGATACCGGGACGTTTTTCCAACCGGTCAATAATACTATTCAGGCTGATACCAATTTTTTGTAAATCCTGCTGATTTGACAAACGCGCATCAGCAGCCAGCATATAATTTTGATTATTAATCTGCACCGCATGTCCCGAATAATAGAACAGCGCCGTATCAGTTGGCGCAAGCGTGCTCATGAAGCGCTCAATAAGCTGACGGGTCTGCTGGCGCGACATGTCGAGACGAGCCGTCACATCAAATTTCAGGTTTTGCAGATAGCGGGCAATATCTTTGACATCACTGGCCGGATTGTCGAGTTTACCCACATATGTATAGGCGCCGTTACCAATAATAAGCGCCTTCAGATGATTGGGGGCAGATCGGGCCGCAGTTGCCGAGGTCAGAAAAACCAGGCCCAGAAGAATGAAGACCATAAAAATAGAACCGGGGAAAACGAGGTAACGACCAGAAAACCTTGCTGCGCAAGCGAGCTGCCGGACTCCTCTTTTTCTTGGCCCGCTTCCCCCAGGGCAATTCAATTCTAACGTAGCCTCGCTTCGCGACGGGGCCAGCCCCGAACCCCGCTGGAGGGCGACCCTCCAAACCTCCCGTTTTTCTATTTGAAAGTAAAAAAAGGGTGGGTTTGGGAGGCCTCCTCCCAAGCGGGTGCGGGCAGCAGCCCGCTTGCGAAGCAAAGCTTTCGAGAATTGAATCGCCCTGAGCCCCCCCACCCCAAAAGAGCGAAAGCCATGTAAAAGGGCGGACCAGAAGTAATCCCTGTTCCGCCCTCGATTATGCTGCGTTCGTGCACCGATCATTTCATCAAACGCCCTACAACCAGATTTTCAACCTGATGCAGTGTTGGCTTTTGCGTCATGCCGAATGATTTGCGAGCCGTATCGCGCACCAGCTGGGAAATATAGGCGAACAGCTCGATGGAATCGACATGTCCGTCCTGACGCCCAAAGCGTTCATCATCCGCTCTACCGCCATATCCCTCAATCAGATAGCGGGTGAAGATACCGATACCAAATTCTGGATCATTCAGGGTTTTTTGATCTTTTTCCGACGCCTTGATCACCACAAGTCCCGGGATCTGACTGGTAGGCATGGCATCGACATCGAATTCAGGAATATTTGGAGCCTGAATGCGGCTGCTGAGATCATTGGAAAAACCGGCTTCCAGCGCAACCACGATGGAGTTCGCTCTGAGGTCTCCAAGACTTTGATAGAACCGCTCAAGAGAATAAGCAGAGTCTATGGTATTTTGGGCTTTGGCATCGACAGGCAGTAGATAGCTTTTGCGCGGTGCCGTGGCTCGACCAGCGGCTCCGGTCGTGAGCAGATCTTCGCCAGAACTCAACGCCAGACCATGACTTGAGGCATAGATGAAGACATTGCCATTGCCATTTTTCTTCAACAGGCGCGACAGACGTCCACCCTGCCCGTCGCCAGCTCCAAACACACCTTCCATATCTGCCAGCGTGGCATTTTTCAGATGGATGATATTGCGTTCTTCATAGCCAAGATTTTCCACCAGCAAGGTCCGTACAGCCTCGGCATCACTCAAACCATAAGTGTTTTCCGGCAGGCTGTTGCCATAGTTTTCATTACCGATGAGAACGGCCACATCTCCCTTGTGATCAGCCTGTGGCGGCAGACGTTTGAGGATTGTGCGGATTTTGGTTTTGACCACCGTGCGCATGGTCGATTTCGATTGCGACCCCGGCACTTTACACAGGCTTTCCTCATTTGGCGTTGCGCACAAGGATATATTGGCGGCCCGTTCAATTTTCAAAATATCGCGCAAGGGCAGATAGCTGTTGAGTTGAACACAATCGGTACACCACTTGATGCCTGTACGTGCTGAAATCGTCTCCAGCTGGTTTTCCGTCAACGAGCGCGGCTTCGTCACACACTCATTGCTACAGGCTGATTGAGAGGTGCGCGGGCCGTATGTGGCGCGTACCAGTTTATAAATATCGGGTGACAGACAGCTTCTTTGCACCGTAGGTATCGGAGAATAGACTGCCGATGTCTGCGTACTCACTACCGTCTTAAACCCCATGACCCGGGCTTTAGGCGCAGTCAAAACGGGGGCCTTGGCGACAATAACCTTTGGAGGCCGCGCATCGCATTGATCAAACAAGACCGTCCGGGTGTTGCGATCACGAAGATTAGACGTCGAGCGCAGCCCTGTTTTCGACTGGAAGGCCCGATAGGCGTTGATGGTCTTGCGACCGCTCTTGCCATCCACAGGTCCGGGGTTAAATCCAGCTTTTTGCAGACAACGCTGAATACGGGCGACATCAATTCTTGGTGCCTTGCGAACAGGCGTTGGTTTATAAACAGGAACAATGGTTGGTTTGCGATTTTTACGACAACTTTTAGTGCTTCCAGATCTGTTATAGCCTCTGGCACAGGTGCAAGAGCGCCCACTGCGCGTTTTAACTTCAGGCCATTTGCATGAAATCTTGGCAATGACTATTCTGGGGGGAGCTACATTTTTACGACAATGGGCTTTGCGTCCCCGTCCAGCCCATTTAAAACCGCTCCTGCAAGTACATTTGCCGCGCCGTTTTTTGCTTTTGTAAGCATTGGCCGGACAGCTGGTTGCAACCCGCGTCCTGTTGGCAACGCATCGTTTACTGCGCCCTCTGCCAGACCATTTAAAGCCTTTTTTACAGGAACATCTTCCTGAGCGGGCACGGCTGGCATAAGAATTTGCCGGACAGGATCTGGCATGTCTTCTGGGTTGCACTGTTTTTCTGGGCGGCGCTGCTCTTCTGGTCCGCTTTCTGGGCTTGATTCTAGTCCGGCTTCTGGCCCGCGCACGTGTCCGACTACGTTGTCTGGCCTGGGCCTGTTGAGCGGCGACGCTGAGAATAGCAACGCCAACTGCAATACCGATAATTCCGGCTGCATTGCCACCACCACGTCTTCGCCCCGATTCCTGGGCAGCGGATGTATAACCTCCCGCTTCAGCCTGGCCAATGGACAGCAAAGGAAGGTCCGCAAAGGAAACGGCCAACATGCAAGCAAGGGCCATGACCTTGATAAGGGTTTTTTTTCCTGGATAATTTTGTAGAAACATTTTCAGTCTCCTTGTTTGGAATTGAGCCTACAGGGTGAGCTGGTATGTCAAATGGAAAAGCCAGAGCTATTTTGAGTTGGCCATGCTTCCCGCAGCACACTAAAAACAAAAGAACAAAACGGATTTTGATGGCATTCAGTTGAAATAAGACCTTATTACGAGCAAGCCCCAACGTATGCATACAAAAAAACCCTTAGATCTATATAGTTAGACAATATATAGATGGAAGTAAATGCCACATGACACATAACCACCAATATATATTAAGATTCATTTCTTGGATTTATGAGCCAACCGCAAAGACTGGGACGATCTGGTCGCGATGTCAGGATCTGTCATCCATTGGGCTCGCATACCTGATTTGCTCATGGTGAACATGATAAGTTCAATTGAGAGGGGGCCTTTTCATCTGATTTGATCGCTTCCTCACAGAGGAGAGCCCCATTATTGCGTCAGTTTCCCTGGAATTGAACCGAAAAAAACTCAAGCTCTACAAACAACGATTTTAGAAAAAACTCCGCAAATTCACGTTAAGCTGACGCTTTTAGCCTCAATTATTCATGAAGCAACCTGATTTGGTTGGCGGGTGTGGATCAAGCTGTTGTAATGTCGTATGATTTTGGTGCTTACACAAGACCTGACACCCCCAACGAAACCTCACACCGCCATGACCGACAA
>JAKIUO010000135.1 GCA_021647535.1 Hyphomicrobiaceae bacterium | reverse complement strand
ATGCCGGACTTGAAGACGTTGAAGATCTGAAAAATGATCTGGCACAAGGTTGTGAGAGGCTGAGAGCGCATCAAGGCTGAACTTGCTGCGCAAATGGGCTAGCGCCCACACCCATTTGGGGGAAAGTCTTCCCCCAACCCCCCTTCTTTTAAAAAATCAGAAAAGGGTGGGTTTGGGAGGTCTCCTCCCAACGGAGCGCGAGGCTGGCCTCGCTCGCGCAGCGACACAGCGTCTCAAGCCTCATCAAGACCAAAGTCAAAAACGGGCGCCGAGTGCGTCAGTGCGCCAACTGAGATCAGATTGACACCGCTCTGTGCAATGCGCTTTACAGTTTGCAGATTGACGCCGCCTGAAGCTTCGCAAATCGCTCGCCCCTCAACCAGAGCAACTGCCTTTTTAAGCGTGTCGGGGCTCATATTATCGAGCAGCACGGCATCGACCTTGTAGTTTAACACCTCTTGCAATTGCTCCAGTGTATCGACTTCGATTTCAACGCGCACCATATGGCTGGCATTAATCCGTACCTTGTCGAGCACTTCCTTGATGCCGCCGGCACTGGCTATGTGGTTGTCTTTGATCAAGATGGCCTGATCCAGTCCGTAGCGATGGTTGCGCCCGCCACCGGCCCGCACCGCATATTTTTGGAAGGCCCGCAGACCGGGAAGTGTTTTGCGCGTGCAGCAGATGGCAGCTTTCGTGCCCTCGACCTGTTCCACAAATTTTGCGGTGAGGCTGGCAATGCCGCTGAGGTGGCAGAGATAGTTGAGCGCCACCCGTTCAGCCGCCAGAATGGCCCGACTATTGCCTTTGATGGTGAGAACAACATCACCGACCTCGACCTTGTCGCCATCGTGCATTTTTCGAGTGAATTCTATAGACGGGTCATGAACGCGAAAAGCATTGATCGCTAAGGGCAAACCGGCAATCACCCCTTGTTCTCTTGATGTGATACTGCAAGTCATGGTTTCATCAGGGGCGATGACTGCATTGCCAGTTATATCGCCAGCAAGGCCTAAATCCTCTTCAAGCGCCGCTCTTATGGACCTTTTTGTCAGGTGGTGGGGAAAGGTTGTTTCGATCATGAACGGGGCCTTTGATGCTGAGAAGGAGCTATTTGGAATTGAGGATCTGTTGGCTGGCAGTGTTGATCTGCTGCAGATCAATCATGGTGCGGTGGGCCCATGTGGCGGCAGGTTCTGGATAGTCGGTGCGATAATGCCCGCCTCGGCTTTCTGTGCGCAACAGAGCGCTTACCGTGATGATTTTGGCTGTAGTCAGCCTATTGTGCAAAGAGAGGTTGTTATGATTTTTCTCAAGCAGGTGTTCCAGACCCGCCAAAGCGAGCTGCAAGCCCTGCTGATTGCGTTCTATACCCACATGCAGGTCCATGAGTGCTCGCATTTCCCGGATCGCTTGATGATGAGCTTTCTTGAGGGCTGTTTCAGTTTTGGCAATTGAATAAGCGTCAGGATCTTCCAAAGCGGGCTGGCGGCTCGTAAAGCGAGCGTTCCTGGCCAGGTCATCGGCAATCCGTGCCGCAAACACGACGGCTTCCAGTAAAGAATTGGAGGCTAGCCGATTAGCGCCATGAGTGCCAGTTGACGCCACCTCCCCACAGGCCCACAGGCCGTTCAGTGTGGTGCGTCCAAAGGCATCGGTAAAGAGGCCACCCATATAGAAATGCGCTGCCGGAGCCACCGGGATAGGCTCTTTAACCGGATCAATTCCAGCTTGTTGGCACTTTTTATATACAGAGGGGAAGTGCTCTTTAAAATTTGCCCCAATGGCCTCACGGCAATCGAGAAAAGCGCCGCGCTTCGCAACATTTTCCCGAAAGACGGCACGCGCTACAATATCACGAGGGGCAAGTTCTGCATCGGCATGGAGCTTTTTCATAAAACGCTCACCCTTTTTATTAATAAGGGTTGCCCCTTCCCCGCGCAGAGCTTCAGTGGCCAGAGGAGCCGGGTCTATGGAGGCGTTAATGGCGGTGGGGTGGAACTGCATGAATTCGGTATCGGCCAGAGCCGCCCCGGCCTTGGCCGCCATGGCAATGGCTTCTCCATTGGCCTCGACAGGATTGGTCGTGATCTTGAACAAAGCGCCTACCCCGCCCGCTGCCAGTACGATATTGGGGGCTGCAAGATAGAGGTGCTGACCCTTTTTCGACCAGGCATGTAACCCGTTGACCGTTCCCGCCTTCACGCAGAGCTTTTTGGCGCTATAACCTTCAATAACCTGTATAGTCGGGGTGGCGCGCACAGCCTTGATGAGCGCCTTCATGATCGCCCAGCCTGCCCGGTCGCCCTTCACCCGCACCACCCGTCTGGCACTATGAGCGGCTTCTTTGGAGAGCAAAAGGTCGCCCTCAAGATTGTGATCAAAAGGCGTACCATAGGATAAAAGGTCTTCAATCCGTGCGGCGGCTTCATGGGTCAGGATATGAGCCATATGCGCATTGACGATACCAGCCCCCGCTTGCACCGTGTCAAGCGCATGTGCAAAAGCGGTATCGCCCTTCTCAAGCGCCGCTGCAATGCCCCCTTGCGCCCAATTGCTGGAAGCGCCTTTGCCCAGGGGGGCGGAGGTCACAATGGTAACAGGTGTAGGAGAGAGTTTGAGTGCCAGAAAGAGCCCGGCAAGACCAGCGCCGACAATGACAATTTCATTCTGTTTCCAGTCAGAAGTCATGTTCACTTGCCTCTTGCCCGCTTGCCTACCACAAACACCACCGCCCCTTAAAAAGGAGCGGTGGCTGGTTTGGCTCTAATTATTGAGATTGATCATGCGCTCAATGGGTTTTCTCGCACGCGCGGCAATCTCTGGTTCGACACAGACCTCATCTTTGAGCTCCAGCAGAGCATCCAGAATGGCCGGTAGCGTGATACGCTTCATGTGCGGACAAAGATTACAGGGCCGGATGAATTTCACATCAGGATTTTCCACTGCAATATTGTCGCTCATGGAACACTCCGTCACCAGCATGACTTTTTCGGGCTGGTTGTCCTGCACCCAGTTGATCATGCCACTGGTGGAGCCTGAAAAATCAGCTTCTTCAAGAACGTCCGGTGGGCACTCAGGGTGGGCGATGATCTTCATGTCCGGCTCGGCCTGACGGAATGAGCGCATCTGTGGACCCGAAAAACGCTCATGCACTTCGCAATGGCCCGCCCAGGTGAGCACGGTAACATCGGTCAGCTTGGCGACGTTTTGCGCCAGAAATTCATCCGGGATCAGCAGCACTTCTTTGCTGTCATGCTGATCGGCCATGGCTTCCACCACCTGTACGGCATTGGCTGAGGTACAGGTAATATCGCACTCTGCCTTCACGTCTGCAGAGGTGTTGATATAAGTGACAATCGGCACACCGGGATGTTTTTTGCGCAAGTTCCGCACATCCTGGGCTGTGATACTATCCGCCAGCGAACAACCTGCCCGCTGGTCGGGGATCAGTACCATCTTGGCCGGGTTGAGGATCTTTGAGGTTTCCGCCATGAAATGCACACCAGCCTGAATGATCACATCCGCGTCAGACCTGGCGGCTTCACGGGCCAGAGCGAGACTGTCACCGGCAAAATCGGCAACCCCATGGAAGATCTCCGGGGTCATATAATTATGTGCCAGCAAAACGGCATTACGCTCAACTTTCAAAGCATTGATGACCTTGATATAAGGCGCATGCACTCGCCACTCCTGTGGCGAGATCACATCTTTGAGTTTTGCGTAAAGAGGTGCCATTTCAGCTTCCAGCTCTGGGGTGAACAAAAGCGAAGGCCGGGGCAACTTTTTGAAGGATTTGGCCGCAGCACTGGCGCCACAATCATCAGCACCAGTCTTGTCTGCACCTGTACCTGTTTGCGACATATTCATATAGGCCATAATCATACCCCCTTACGGATACTGGGTTAGCAAAACGAGTGACCAGCATAGGTAACGCGTCCCCGGCTCCCCTTATTAGTTATACTCATGATGAGCATAAATTGGTCCTTAAAATAACCGGCTCAAAGCCAGTCTCTTTTTTTCATCTATACTCCTAAATGACAAGTAAGGCAAGACTATGCTCATATTGAGTGTAAGTCTTTGTCGGCAGGGGCATAAATGTGCCTGTTTTAGCCCTTTGAAGCGCCAACCCGAAGGCCGGGGGATGGGCGTTCAACAAGTGCTACATGTCTGAATTTGAAGAGTTTTGCAGGCCGCCCTCCTGTTGACTTCTTCATCTCGCCAGTGGCTTCAACCAGCCCTCCCCCTTCCACCAGACGGCGAAAATTCTGCTTGTGCAGGGGGCTGCCAGAGATCGCTTCGACTGTTTTTTGCAATTCATAGAGGGTGAAAAATGACGGCAGAAGCTCAAAAACCAGAGGTCGGTATTTCAGTTTGCCGCGCATACGACTCATGGCTGTTGCCAGAATACGGCGATGGTCGTGGCTCATGGAGCGCCCAAGTTCAGGACTGTTTATCCATAATTCAGCCGCTTGGCGCCCATCAATGGCGGCCTCCGCCACCAGTCCTGCTTCATAGAGCAACTCATAGCGATCAAGGACTTTTTCCTCGTCCCAGTTATCCCCCTTGACGCCAAAGCAAAAACGAATGCGTTCTTGCTTGCCAAGCGGGCGCTTGCGCGTCTGGCCCTCTTCTGGTCGCCGGCTCCATTCCTGCAAGAGAGGTTCAATGACCTTGCCAATAATCGCCGGGGGGCCATTGCGCCAGTCTTCCCAGGGAAAAAAGTCATACCAGCGGCGTTGCTTCACCTGTTGTTGGCTTGGTTCAGAATGGTGGGTCAGGGCCAGATAGCCAATCGACACCATATGGGGGTCCCGGTCACCAGCTTGTGCATGTCGCCCCCGATCGCCAAAAGTATAGAGCTGCTCCACATAACCCAGATCCAACCCTGTTTGTTCCTTTACCCAACTGCGCAGGCCGATCTCCAGGGTGCGGTGGGCAAGTGGCGTAAACAATCCAAAGGGCAGGCTGTCTGCGCTGTGGCGCGAAGTGGATTTGGGAGAGCTGACGCACACCACATAAGGCTCATTTTGATGAACCGAGACAATAGAAGCGTGCAGGCCAAGTTCAATACTGGCCTGTTGAGGTTTTGAGGTCATGGGCGTTCCTGAAAAAGGGCCGGCTTGATAAGGCAGGCCAGATAGGGACCAACCTGGCCGGGCAATGCTTGTCCTGTGATCACCCCAGCCCCCTCACTCATTGATGGATAATTGCTCAAAACGTTGCAAAAATTTATGCTGTGCTTCAGGAGCTGGCAAAGGTCTCATTTCGGTAAAGCGCTGGTGAAAAGCTTCATCAAGCCCGCCCGGTTCACCAAACAGGCTTAAAGCTTCAACCGTGTCAAAACCAGCCAGCGCAACGGCTTCAAAATAGGCGGCAATACCATCGGCCTGCTTGACCAATCTTGCGACTGTGGCCGGTGGATTAGCGGGCAGACCAAATTTGATATGAATGACTTCCAGCAGACGCTTTTCAACAATTTTATAGTCAAAACCGATGACCGCCTTAAAGGGGCTGATCAAATCGCCGACCACATATTCAGGCGCATCATGTAAAAGCGCCACCAGCCGCCAGGTTCTGGGAGCCTCTGGATAAAGCAGGCATAAAAGCTCTTCAACGATCAAAGAATGTTGGGCAACGGACAGGGAATGGTCGCCATTGGTCTGGCCGTTCCAACGGGCAAGACGGGCAAGGCCGTGGGCGATATCGCCAATTTCGACATCAACAGCACCCGGGTTCAGCAAGTCCAGGCGGCGGCCCGATAACATGCGCTGCCAGGCACGTGATTCTTTTGGTTGCGAGGCTTTTGAGCTGTTTGAAGTGGAATATGGATTCATGGATCTGACCTAATCGAGTTTTAAATATCAAGTTTCAGCGCTTGTTTCAGGGCTGGGTCTAACGCACGGGAGCACTGAACTGTTTGGCCAGCTTACGGCAAGGCTCATAGCGATGGCAATCCACTAGGTGATCATTGACCAGTCCCGCCGATTGCATCAGGGCATAAATCCCAACTGGTCCGCAAAAACGAAAGCCTTTTTGCTTGAGGACTTTCGATATTTTCTCGCTCAACACCGTCTTGCCCGGCACTTCTTTCATGTGGACAATTTTGTTGTCAATAGTTTGGCCATCGACGAAACCCCAAAAGAATGCCCCAAGGCTTTGTTGCTCCGCGAGGTCAAGATAGGCCCGCGCATTACTGATGGTGGCTTCGATCTTGGCGCGGTGGCGTATAATACCTGCGTCAGCCATGAGCTCTGCTATTTTAGCCCCGTCATAATGGACGATTTTTTCAGGGTCGAACCCGTCAAGCACTTCGACGAACCGTTCTCGCTTTTTAAGGATGGTGATCCAGGAAAGCCCAGCTTGAAACCCTTCAAGAACCAGCTTTTGAAATAAGGTCCGATCATCGCCAATCGGCACGCCCCATTCCTTGTCGTGATAATCCACATAAATCTGCGGCTTGCCCACCCATGGACAGCGACGAGGTGGGCAACGAAGAGGCTGTTCACTGCTTTTGCTCACCTAACCTGTTCTCCAACCTGATCATATTCATCACCATAGTCAGACCACGTTGGTTTTTGCAAGAGGACGGGCAGGCCATCCACATCAAATTTTTTGCCATTTGCCAGGGCCTTGGCGGCCCGGTCAAGGCGAATTTCAGCCAATCCCATAGGGCCTGATACAGATCCAAGCGTGCCAATCATCGAGCCCTCAGCCTGTATCTTTACGGGGGTCTCAGCAGAAATATTGGGCAAATCGCGCTCACCAATGATAATCATCGGCCTTTTGCGCGCCGTGCCGCGATGCTGCATACGCGAGACCACTTCTTGTCCAACATAACAGCCTTTTTTAAAGCCGATGCCCTTCAGTTGATCCATGGCGATATCGTGGGGGAAACAGCCGCCATAAGTGAAATCATGGCCCGCTTCAGGTATGCCAAGGGCAATGCGGTGGGCAAGCCATTGGGTCTCATCACTGGCGCAATCAGGACCATTTCCACCCAGAAACAGCAGGCGCTGCCCCATTTTTTTGGTGCGCGGGTCTTCGTAGCCAATGGCGTTGCTGTCGTTTGGCGCATCTCCGGCAAGGCTGGCGCATATCGCGGCCTCTTGCCTCATTTGAATATTAACGTCGGCGCGCAATTTGTAAAACATCAGCCGTTTGACCAGATTTTGGGCTTCGCTTTTATCCACATCGAGATAAAAAACGTCGCCCGTCTTCACCACAAAGAAATCAAACAGCAATTTGCCCTGCGGGGTCAACAGTCCGGCATAGATGGCCTTTTGGTCTTCCAGTTGCAGCACATCATTGGTGAGAATTCCTTGCAGGAAATCCTCCGATTCTGGCCCCTTGACCTCAAGAACGGCTCTGTTTTCCAGCCATATCAACTCGCTCATATCCGCTTTTCCTTCACAAAATACCATAATGCCTTGCAAGCGCCCCCTTGCAGGACATGGCTGTGGCCGCTATCTCCTAAACCTGAGGACTTTTAACACTCAATCAAGATCAGGGGTGAAAAATATATGTATGACCTGCTTATAACGGGGGGCACGATTGTCAATCATGACGGCATCCACAAGGGCGATATTGGCATCAAGGACGGCAAAATTCTTGATATGGGTGCGCTGGGAGACAAACCGGCTGATCAGATCCTGGAGGCCGATAATTTGCATGTTTTGCCCGGTGTCATTGATACACAGGTGCATTTTCGTGAACCCGGCCTGATCCATAAGGAAGATCTGGAAAGCGGCAGCCGCTCCGCTGTTATGGGCGGGGTGACAGCCGTTTTCGAAATGCCAAACACCAACCCTTCGACGACAACGCTTGACGCCATCGCCGATAAGGTGAAGCGCGGACGCGATCGCATGTTTTGTGATTTTGCCTTTTACGCCGGCGCCAGCACCGACAATCTCGATCAATTGGCCGAGCTGGAACGCGCACCGGGCGTCTGCGGGATCAAAGTGTTTATGGGGTCTTCAACCGGCAGCCTGCTGGTCGCGCAAGATGAAGCCCTTGATGAACTGTTCAGAACAATCACACGGCGCGCCGCCTTCCACTCTGAAGATGAAGAACGCCTCAAACAGCGCGTCGGGGAACAGATCGAAGGAGAGGCCGCTAGCCATCCGGTCTGGCGCGATGAGGAAACGGCCATCA
>JAKIUO010000134.1 GCA_021647535.1 Hyphomicrobiaceae bacterium | reverse complement strand
CAAATATGCTATTCCAGCAAACAGATACTTATAATCTTGATACAAAACAGTGCCTCATTATACTATTTGATCAAATTATTGCCCACAGCCAAATCACCCGTTCCATTTCTTAAGAATTCAAATCAGGCCTCAAATGTCAAATAACAGCTTCTATATTACCACGCCTATTTTTTATCCCAATGGGGTGCCCCATATCGGGCACGCCTATACGGCATTGGCATGCGATGCCATTGCGCGCTTTCATCGCCTCGACGGGCGAGATGTTTTCTTTTTGACAGGAACAGATGAGCATGGGCTAAAAATGCAGCAAACGGCTGAAAAGGAGGGGATCAGTACCCTTGAATTGGCCACCCGCAATGCTGAAGTTTTTGACCAGCTCTGGGGCGCGCTCAATATTTCCTATGATGATTTTATTCGCACCACTGAACAGCGCCACCATGAATCTTCGCAAGAAATATGGAAACGAATGGCGGCTAATGGCGACATTTATCTTGATACTTATGCGGGTTGGTATTCGGTGACCCAGGAAGCCTATTTTGAGGAAAAAGAAACGGAAGTGGGGGAGGATGGTATTCGTCGTGAGCCGCTTGGTTCCGCTGTCGAGTGGGTGGAGGAGGAAAGCTATTTTTTCCGGTTGAGTGAGTTTGGCGATCGTCTGCTGGCCCATATTGAGGCCAACCCGGATTTTATTGCGCCCCCGGAGCGTAAAAATGAAGTGGTGAGTTTTATCAAGTCTGGTTTGCGCGATATTTCAGTTTCTCGGACAAATTTTGACTGGGGGGTGAAGGTCCCGGGGGATGAAAAACACGTTATGTATGTGTGGGTTGATGCGTTGACCAACTATATTACAGCTGCGGGTTTTCCCGATGAAACCAGTGAACGCTGGCGGTTTTGGCCTGCTGACCTGCACATGATCGGCAAAGATATTGTGCGCTTTCACGCCGTCTACTGGCCCGCTTTTTTGATGTCAGCTGATCTGCCTTTGCCAAAACGGGTTTATGCCCATGGTTTCTTGACCAACAAGGGTGAGAAAATGTCGAAATCGGTGGGCAATGTTGTTGACCCGTTCGAGATGATTGAAAAATATGGGCTTGATCAGGTGCGCTATTTCTTTATGCGCGAAGTGCCCTTTGGCAAAGATGGCAGTTATAGCCATGAGGCCATTGTCAATCGCATCAATGCCGACCTGGCCAATGACCTGGGCAATCTGGCGCAGCGTTCCTTGGCGATGATCGCTAAGAATTGTGCAGGCAAAATCCCGGCACCAACGGCATTTAGCGATGAGGACAAGGATATTCTGGGACAGGCTGAGGCGGTCTTGCCAAAGGCGCGCACAGCCATGGACGAGCAGGCCATTCACAAGGCACTTGAGGCCATTTTTAATGTCGTGGCCAATGCCAATAAATATTTTGCTGCGCAAGAACCCTGGGCGCGGAAAAAAGATGATCCAGAGCGTATGGGCACCATTTTATATGTCACGGCAGAGGTCATTCGTCAGGTTTCTATTCTGTGCCAGATGATCATGCCGCAGTCAGCTGAAAAACTGCTTGATCTGCTGGCAGTTGCTCCCGACCAGCGCGGATTTGCAAATCTTGGGGAGGCCCACCGGCTGATCGCGGATACGTCTTTACCCACGCCCACCGGTGTTTTTCCACGCTTCATTGAAGAAAAAAAGGAACAGGCATGATCCTCATCGACACCCATTGCCATCTGGATTTCCCCGAAATTTCAGGGCAGATCGACGATGTGCTGGCCCGCGCCAAACAGGCCAATATCGCCCAGATGGTGACGATCTGCACAAAGGTGCGCGAGTTTCCAAAGATTGTGGCGATTGCTGAAAAATATGACAATGTATTTTGCTCGGTGGGCACGCATCCCCACAATGCGCAAGAGGAAGCAGATATCGGGGTTGAGGAGATCATCGCTTTGGCCGCTCATCCCAAGGTGGTTGCGATTGGCGAAGGCGGGCTTGATTATTATTACGACAACAGCCCGCGCGACATTCAAAAAACCGTTTTCCGCAACCATATTGAAGTGGCCCGCCAGACCGGTCTGCCGCTTGTCATTCACACCAGAGACGCCGATGAAGACACCATATCCATCCTGCAGGACGAGATGAAAAACGGGGCCTTTCCAGCGCTTATCCATTGCTTCACGGCCAGCCGTGAGCTGGCGCAAAAGGTGCTGGATATGGGGCTTTATATCTCTTTGTCAGGGGTGCTGACCTTTAAAAACGCGACAGATATCCAAGACATCGCCAAAGACCTGCCGCTCGACCGGATTTTTGTCGAAACCGATGCGCCTTTTTTAACGCCAGTCCCGCATCGTGGCCAGACCAATGAACCCGCCTTTACCCAACATACCGCGCAAAAGCTTGCTGATTTGAGGGAATGTTCATTAGAAGAGATCGCTGACGCGACGACAGCAAATTTTTATACTCTGTTTAAAAAAGTCCCTGAACTGGCAAAATCGAAAGGGGCCTGCGCATGAGCATGAAGGTCACAATTTTAGGCTGTGGCGCTTCGGGTGGTGTGCCGCGCATCGGTGGGCACTGGGGCAATTGCGACCCGACCAACCTCAAAAACACCCGGCGGCGCTGCTCGATACTGGTCGAGAAAACTTCAAATAATGGGACAACGCGGGTATTGGTGGATACGTCACCCGATCTGCGTATGCAGCTTATTGATGCGGGTATCGGCGAGGTCGATGGCGTTATCTATACCCACGAACATGCCGACCACACCCATGGCGTCGATGATCTGCGCCAGGTGGCCTTTAACAAGAAGCAGAGAACAGATGTCTATATGACCAAAAGGGTTATGGATTATCTGGTGCCTAAATTCTCATATTGTTTTGAAAGCCCCCCCGACAGTTTCTATCCCTCCATCCTCAATGCGCGCGAGATGACCGCTTACAAAACATTTTCTATAGAAGGAGAGGGCGGTGCGATCGACATATTGCCCATGGACCAGCATCACGGTTCAATCCTCTCCATGGGGTTTCGTTTCGGCGACTTCACCTATTCCACCGATGTCAACGAGTTTCCCGACGAGACAGCGGCAGCGCTGTACGGCACCAAAATCTGGGGGATTGATGCCCTGCGTTATAATGCGCACAAAACCCATTTCAATGTTGAAACCGCTTTGTCCTGGATAGAGCGTATAGGGCCGGATCAGGCTTTTTTGACCAATATGCACCACGATCTTGACTATGAGGCCCTGAAAGCCATGTTGCCGGAAAATGTGAGCCCCTCACATGATGGCCTATCCTTTTCAATTAACGGCATTTTCCATTAATGGCTGAATTTGATGGTTTCGCCATTCTTGTCGAAATCTGCAGAACACATTTTCACAAACAGATGTCCCAGCTCATGAGGGTTTGGCAAAGTTGCAGGATCTTCGCCTGGAAAGGCCCGCATACGCATACCGGTGCGCACAACACCAGGGTCTAGCAGATTTGCCCGCATCTTCGTTGAGGCAATTTCAGCAGCATAGGTTTTGACCAGAGTGTCCAGCGCTGCCTTGGAGATTGCATAGGGGCCCCAATAAGCCAGGTTTGCGCTCGCCGCACCAGATGTGACGAAAAGCGCTCTACCCGCGCTTGAGCGCCGCAGCAACGGGTCAAATATACGTATCAAGCGCCAGTTGGCATTCAGATTAAGGTCAATGACCTTGTTCCATTCATCCGTCTTGATGTGACCAAGCGGCGATAGAGGGCCAAGTGTACCAGCATTTCCCACCAGAATATCAAGGCGCTCAAATTTTTCGTAGATTACCGCGCCAAGATCATCAATGCGATCCAGTTCAGAAAGATCAAAGGGCACCATTGTGCAAGCGCCTCCAGCCGCTGTAATTTTTTCTTCCAGCGCTTCCAGTCCACCTTGTGTGCGGGCGATGCCAATAACATGCGCACCTGCCTTGGCCAGGGCAAGCGCCGCTGCTTCACCAAGTCCTCTGGAAACACCAGTAACAAGGGCAATGCGATCTGCGAGGAGCAAGCTGTCACTCATATTAATTCATCTTTCCTATTGCTGATACCATGCGATGACTCTTTCAGGCGGATGTACCCAGTTGAACCAACAACGTTTTTTGTGTCGTATGCGTCAATATCAAGGGCTGTTAGTTTGACAAGTCAATTTTTGGCGGATCTTCCATAGGTCGTCAACAAAACAAACAAAAAAGGCAGTCCAGAGGACTGCCTTTTTAAGATTTTTATCAAATTTGGCTTATTGTTGCATTTTTTCTTGTGCGGCATCTTTCATATCGCGGGCTTTTTCCATCGCTTTACCCCCTAATTCAATGGCTTTTTCCTTGGCCGTTTCCATCATAGGGGCTGCTTTTTCTTTCATTTCCATAGCTTTTTCTTTAGCTTTTTCCATCATTGGCGCCGCTTTTTCACGTGCTTTTTCGGCGGCGTCCATCATTTTCTCTGTGGCATCAGCAGACAAGGCTCTGGTTTTTGACCAGGCCCGTTTAAAGAAGCCCTGTTTTGGCAACAGCTTGTCGGCAGAAATATCATTGATGGTATTGATCATGTCTTTGTGATCAAGCTGATTGTCACCATTGGCCATCAAGCGTGGATTGCCGGTAAAAATGACCATGGGCGTACAAGAGGTTGTGACCTTTGCGCCTTTTTTCCAGAACTTGCCATTACTGACTTCGGTTTCCTGAGCAAAATAGATTTTTTGACCATCAATCTGCTGGCGCAGGATATTGCGATCAATCACAGGAATAAACAGGCCTTTTTCCTTGGCGATCAGTTTAAATCGATCATTATTGGGGTCAGGAAATTGTACGAACAAAGCCACACTATTCTGATCTCCTGTCACAGCTTTTTTGAGAGCGATATCCGTGCTTTGGGCATAGGTCACATTATTCGCCTGGCCAAGCCCATCAGGGTCAATCTGGCGCAAATAGTCAAAGGTTGAAGCGCTACCACTTCCTTTAGGTGGCAGAATAAAATTGAGCTCACCAGCTCTGGCTGCCACGTCACCAAATGTCACCAGATTCTTGTTCTTGGTCACCATGAATACACATTCACGAGCGATGTCGCTACGGACAACATGAAAAGGCTGGGCCGGATGTTGTTTGGCAGCGTGCAGGGTAAAAACGTCAAATTGCGCAAAGCCGATATCGCCAGGGTTTTGAGAAACACGTTGAATATTTTCGTTCGATCCAAGTGACAGCGTACATTTAAAGTTAAACTTGGCTTTGCTCAACTCTTTCGACAAAGGACCGCAAAAGGTGCCATTATAGGCACCGCGTGCTCCGCCGGTATAAATTTTACCAGCCTGAGCAACCCCTGCGAATGCCAGAGTGATCCCCGCTGCAGCGATAACGGTATTTTTCAATCCAGACATTTCTTATCTCCTTATTCTTACGCCAAACCAGATCAAAACCGGAATTGAACGAATGGGTTTGTCTCAACACAATGATTGTGAAGATTGTCAAATCATATAAGTTGTATATTTCACAATTTAGGCAGCATTATTTCCTTCTTGCATATAGTCCGTGCAAATCGAAAAAGAAATAGCTAAACGCGAAAAAACCACTTTCCCAGCACAGGAAAATAATCTTTAGGCACTTTCTTCAACCAATAAAGACAACTGTTTATCAATATCTTGCCCGGAGCGGTCGAGTAATCTTGTCGGATATTCGCCGGTGAAACAATGGTCGGTATATTGAGGAACATCATCATTCCGCGATGTGTGTCCCATCGCCTTGTATATTCCTTCGATTGACAAAAAGGCCAGGCTATCGGCCCCGATAAACTCATTCACTTCCTCAACGGTTCGCCCTGCTGCAATAAGACTTTCTTTTTTGGGCGTATCAATACCATAAAAATCGGGATAGGTGATGGGCGGGCTCGAAATGCGCATATGCACTTCTTTGGCTCCGGCTTCATACATCATTTTGACGATTTTCATGCTGGTCGTGCCGCGCACAATACTATCGTCGACCAGAACAATTCGTTTGCCGGCAATCGCATGGCAGTTCGCACTATGTTTCAAACGAACACCAAGCTCTCTTATTTTTTGCGCTGGTTCGATAAAAGTGCGCCCGACATAATGGTTTCTGATAATGCCAAGTTCAAAGGGAATATTAGATTCCTGGGCAAAGCCAATGGCTGCCGGCACACCGCTATCTGGGACTGCAATGACCACATCAGCCTCAACCCCCGCTTCTTTTGCCAGCTCATAGCCCATTTTCTTACGCACATCATAAACGCAGTGCCCACCGACGATGGAATCGGGTCGGGCAAAATAGATATATTCAAAGATACAAGGGCGGGCGACGCATTTTCCAAAGGGTTTATAGGACGAAATTCCGGCTTTATCGATGACAACGATCTCACCATTTTCGATTTCACGGACAAATTCAGCATCAATCATTTTGAGTGCACAGGTTTCAGAGGCCAGCACATAGGAATTGCCCTGCTTGCCAAGAACCAGCGGACGAATGCCATAAGGATCTCGTGCCCCTATCAGTTTCTTGTTTGTGAGACCAACAAAAGCATAGGCCCCTTCAATCTGTCCCAACGCCTCAATCAGCCGGTCGACAAACAGCCTTTTTCGACTGCGTGCGACAAGATGCAAGACCACTTCTGTATCAGAAGTGGTCTGGCAGATGGCACCATCCTTAATGAGTTCTTCGCGAAGAGTAATGGCATTGGTCAGGTTACCATTATGGCATATGGCGAAACCGCCTGTCGCCAGATCGGCATAGAGAGGCTGGGTATTTTGCAATATGGTATCACCGGTCGTGGAATAACGTACATGCCCGATGGCCGTTCGTCCCACAAGCTTGTCGATGATTTTTGTCGATGTGAAATGATCACCGACCTTGCCCAAATGACGCTCTGATATGAATCTTTTACCATCAAAAGAGATAATGCCAGCAGCTTCCTGGCCACGATGCTGCAAGGCATGAAGCCCTAAAGTGGTGAAGGCTGCGGCATCATCATGGTCAAAAATCCCGAACACACCACATTCTTCATGCAGCGTGTCTTCGTCACCAATTTCGTGCAGGTCGGTTCTTGTGACCAAATTCTGTTCTATCGTCCGGCTTTTATCAAAAAGATCCGACATGGAAACATCCTGTATATGACCAGTGAAGTCAGCCTATTAGCATGGAAAGCAATGATTAGCGAGAACGAAATTGGCTTTTGCTAAAAGTCCTGATCAACTGCGTCAGGGTCACCTTTACCAAGCAGACCCTTGACTTTCAATGCCACTCTTTGTCCGACATTTTCAAGTTTGTCACTTGTCCATTCCAGCGCATCCCTTGAATAAGCATTTTCAATAAAATCAGGACGACTTTTATCGTCGGTAAATTTTATAAAGAACCAGAACAGGATCCCGACAAGGATCATGCCGCGTGCCAGACCAAACAAAAGTCCAAGGGTACGGTCAAAAGCGCCAATATTACTGTCGAGTACCCAATCGCCAACTTTAATGGTCAAAAGAGAAACGACAATCAGCACGACAAGGAAAACCACTGCTGCGACACCGCCAACAGCGGCCATTTCAGATTGTATAGGTACGAGTTCTATGATTTCTTCCTTGTAGAAGAAAAAAGCAACCCCGGCAGCTGCCGCAGCAGCCACCCAGGCTCCAATGGAAAGCAGTTCTCTGGTCAAGCCTCGTATCATGGCTAAAAAGCCTGAAATCAGCATAATGGTTGCCAGTACCAGATCGACGATAGTTAATGACGGCATGTTTTTTCCCTGCCCCTGTTCAAATTCTGTCTTTGATGCCCCTTGCTTCTAATGGACATAATTTGACAGTGTTGATCAACTGTTTTTTGTTTCGTTTTTGGTCGAATCAGCGGTTTTCTCACCTTCTGACCCCAGTATATTTGCTGTTAGAGCACTAAGATGCGGCAGATTTTCGACCAAAATCTGTTTATCCGGCACTTCCCCATCAGATGGCATGGGCATTGTAGCAGATGTAAAGCCTAATTTGTGAGCTTCTTTCAGGCGTGCTCCCATATGCCCCACATTACGAACCGCTCCAGACAGGCTGATCTCACCAACGAACACACGATCAGCCGGAAGAGCTATGCCAGCAAGAGAGGAGATCAGCGCCGCTGCAATGGCCAGGTCTGCCGCAGGTTCGGTAATTTTCAGGCCACCCGCCACATTGAGATAAACATCATGGGCCCC
>JAKIUO010000133.1 GCA_021647535.1 Hyphomicrobiaceae bacterium | reverse complement strand
CAAAACTGCAAATGACCGTGCGTCCACCGGTTGGCGGATTGCCATCATGGCTACAGGCAGCAGGGCCAGATACAAATGATACGCCCTCCGGGACCGTAATATTGAGCGTTGCATTATTGGCTGCGCCGGGACCATTATTGATCAAGGCCGTATTCAGGGTGAACTGACTGCCCGCCGGAACTTCGATCGGACTTGTTTCAAAGCTCTGGATCTGGAAATCGACATCGCCGCCACTGGGGACGACATTCAAAACGTTGAACAACCCGCCAAGAGTGCTAAGCAGGCCACTACTGCTGTCGGTGCTTGAAGAAGTGTCCCCTGCTGGAGCTACACTCGCATCAACGCTTGTCGACACGGCAGGATCAACAACACTGGTCTGCGCCTCAATAGCTGCTGTTGTTTCAGGAGCGTCCTCGCCCTCTTTCTGTTCGTTTTGCGCCAGCAACAGGGCTTTTGGAGTGCGGGCTCCAAGCGTCACCACCAAATCTTGAAGATCATTGCCAACGACTATATCTTGAGCACTCGTTTCTATTCTGGCCTGCAATTTCACAGCACCAGCCTGCCCCGATCGGTCATATAGATTGAGACGAATGAAACGGCCTTCCCCACCCTTTCTGGACACGTCCAGATCCGGCAAAGGACAAGACAGCTGGCCTTTAATGCTGTCAAACGAGCAGTTTTGTCCAGCCGTTACCGACTGGAACCCCAGCAGGTCGGGCAAAGACACAACAAGCCTGGCATCGGAGATTTTCCTGTCCCCAAAATTCGCGACCCATATTTCAAATGAGCGGATTTTATCATCGCTGCGACTGACCACCTCTTCAAAGCTGGTAATGCCTAAATCGACGCCTTTGGCTGGCTCCCCCGCAAAGCTGGTCGTTTCACTCTGTTGATTATTGGTCTTGATCTCTTCCAAAGATGACGTGCTAACAGTGGCACTCACAATCGTGCTTTTGGCCTTGCGATCAATGGACTTGACCACCATTGTTATAAGCTTTGCCGCCTCTTCTCCGCTCTGCAAAACACCAAAATCACACGCGACACGCCGTTTGGCTTTATCGAACACACACTGCTTTGCCGGAGAGACCGATATGAATTGCAAGGTTTTGGGAAGGGGAAGGCTCAACCGCGCCTTTTGCGCTGGTTGATCACCATAATTCAAGACGCGCAGAAAATAGCTGTATTCAGTCTGCCCCGCTACAGAGTCCACACTATCGCGGAATGTTGAAAGAGCAATATCCGCCTGTGCCAGCGCGCCGGTTGTCGAGGCTGACAGAGCAAAAAAACTCAGCGACAAAAGTGTAAGTACAGACCCGAACAGGCGCTTAAACAAAGCCATTTCATTCCCCATCACATTGTTATTTAAAAGAAAAAAACAAACAACTGGAAGCTACGAAACAGCTAAAAAAAACATGCAAAATCCATCAACGATTCGCCCGTATCATTTCTTAGAGCACATCAATGGTTAAAATTTTTTTAATTCGAAGGGGAATGTTCTGTGTGCGAACTACTACGTGGTGCATTCACACCATGATGCGGACAAGCTGCCATTCATCGGTCAAAGCTTCATGGGCGGGACGATGAAAATTGCCATTGTCCCTTACATCATAAGGCGAGCTATCATTGATAGCCGATGTAAATGCCCCTTCTATATCAAGGAAATAAGCTACGCCCCACGGCGCTTGTCTTACCCCAATATGCGAGCATGACAGCAGCCCGGCAATATAATGAACCGAGGCCACAAACAATTCTTGTGCCGCCAGTGGCAGGTCAAGGGAAAGGGCCAGCAACAACTCGCCACGCCAGGCATGGTCTTCATAGTCAGGTGCCGGAAATGTGTTTGTCAGCCTCATGTAAAAATCGGGTGCCCCCTGCCCGGAAAAGCATTTTTTCCAGTGCGGCCCCCACGCTTCGACATCAGCGAACCGCTTTGACAGCCGCCTCCCCTCATCCTCGGGGTCTTCATAAGTCCACTTGTCCGATGATTTGCTCTGCCATGACAAGCGGCCATAACCGCGATTTTTGTAAAAACCGTTGGGCTGTAAATCCAGATAGCTGCCGCGCAAAGCAATTGGCCCACGGCAAACATCTTTCAAGAAAGCCAGCTCATTTTCAATCTGTTGCCAGACCGGGCGCTCCCAGGGCTGGGGCTTGTCCGACGGTACCCCCAGAGCATAAACCTTGTACTGCCTCTCATAATCTTCGCGCAAAATCAGCTCCGCTCGAACTTTTTGAACTTGATACGGTGCGGTTCAACGGCATCATCGCCAAGGCGGCGCTTTTTGTCTTCTTCATAATCGGCGAAATTGCCCTCGAACCATTCCACATGGCTGTCCCCTTCAAAGGCCAGAATATGGGTGGCGATGCGATCGAGAAAGAAACGGTCATGCGAGATGATAACGGCGCAACCGGGGAAGTCTTCCAGCGCCGCTTCGAGCGCTGACAGGGTTTCCACGTCCAGATCATTGGTCGGTTCATCGAGCAAAAGCAGGTTGGCCCCCTGCTTGAGCATTTTAGCCAGATGGACGCGATTGCGTTCGCCCCCCGACAATTGCCCGACCTTTTTTTGCTGATCCGAGCCCTTGAAATTGAACCAGCTGACATAGGCCCGAGACGGCACTTCACGTTTGCCCAGCATGATCATGTCATTGCCGTCAGATATTTCGGCCCAGACATTGAGATCGCCATCAAGTGCATCGCGGCTCTGGTCGACATAGCCCAGCTTGACGGTTTCACCAACCTTGAGCGTGCCGCCATCTGGCTGTTCCTGTCCGGTGATCATCTTGAACAAAGTGGTTTTACCCGCCCCGTTCGGGCCGATAACCCCGACAATACCACCAGGGGGCAGCTTGAAGGTCAAATCACCGATCAGCAAACGATCCTCAAAGCCCTTGTTGAGGTTTTCTGTTTCCACCACAATACCGCCCAGCCGTGGTCCCGGCGGAATGGTGATCTGCGCCACGCCGACATCAATGGCATCGGCCTTGTCGCGCAGCTCGTTATAAGCATTGATACGGGCTTTTGATTTGGCCTGGCGGGCTTTTGGACTGGCCCGGATCCATTCGAGTTCACGTTCCAGGGTCTTTTGCTTGGATTTGTCCTCGCGTTTTTCCTGTGCCAGGCGCTTGGCTTTTTGCTCCAGCCAGCTCGAATAATTGCCCTCATAGGGAACCCCGGCGCCACGATCAAGCTCCAGCGTCCAGCTGGTAATATTGTCGAGGAAATAACGGTCATGGGTCACCAGCACCACGCAACCTGCAAAATTTTCAAGGAAATGCTGCAGCCATGCGACGGTTTCGGCATCCAGATGGTTGGTCGGTTCATCAAGCAACAGCATGTCGGGCTTGGAGAGCAGCAGCGCGCACAAGGCCACGCGGCGTTTTTCTCCCCCCGACAATTTTCTGACATCAGCATCAGGTTCCGGGCAGCGCAAGGCATCCATGGCCTGCTCCACCTGACTATCCAGATCCCACAAGTCGTTGGCGTCTATCTCGTCTTGAAGCTGCGCCATCTCGTCAGCGGTTTCGTCACTATAATTCATCGCCAGCTCGTTAAAACGAGTGAGCTTGGCCTTTTTTTCAGCCACCCCGAGCATGACATTGCCCACCACATCAAGACTATCGTCAAGTTGGGGTTCTTGCGCCAGATAGCCCACCTTGATGCCCTCGGCGGCCCAGGCTTCGCCATTATATTCGCTGTCGACCCCGGCCATGATTTTCAGCAAGGAGGATTTACCCGAACCATTGGCCCCAACCACACCGATTTTGGCATCGGGCAGGAAGGACAGGCGGACATTATCAAGGACTTTTTTGCCGCCGGGGTAGGTTTTGGAAAGCCCGTCGAGGACATAAACATATTTGGGAGTTGCCATGGGGTTTTGCGTCTCTTTACCAGTGCTGCTTACAGAAGTTTTTACTAAAAGAGACCTTTTAACCGCTCTTGCCGCCAAGAACAAATGATAAGTGCACCCTTGGAAAAAACTTTACAGCTCTCTTCACGGATGCATGATCGATAGTTTCATTTTTATCCTTATATTTCAACGAAGCTTTAACCTTAATGCTGTTTAATAGGTTCAATCACACCACAAATGTAACGCTTAAAATGTATCGGGTCAGGGTGAATTATGGATTTAGCAACTATTATCGGGGCTCTCGCCGGGCTCCTCGTCATCATCATCGCCATTGGGCTTGGTGGAGATTTTGGATCATTCGTCAATATACCATCGGTATTGATTGTGGTCGGGGGCGGATTGGCCGTAACGGTTATGCGCTTCCCTCTGTCAAATGTTCTTTCAGCTATGGCGCTTGGGGCCAGCGTTGCTTTCAAAAACAAAAAAGATACTCCCAAAGACAAAATCGACAAGCTGGTAGAACTGGCTGAACTGGTGCGCAAAAACGGCCCTCTGGCCCTCGAAAATGCCGAAATCGATGATCCCATTCTTAAAAAGGGAGCGCAGATGGTGGCCGATGGTTATGAGGAAGATGTACTTATTGGTATGCTTGAACTTGAACGAGACCTCTATCTTGCGCGCCTTAGCGAAGCCGCACTGATCTACAAGCAGTTTGGTGATGCAGCTCCCGCCTTTGGCATGATCGGCACGCTGGTTGGGCTCGTACAGATGCTTTCAACTATGGACGATCCAGCAGCTATTGGCCCTTCAATGGCTGTCGCGCTGCTGACAACCCTGTATGGGGCTGTTATTTCCAATGCGATTGCTCTGCCCATCTCAGACAAGCTGGACACCAAAAGCAAGCTCGAAGAAGTCAACCAGACCCTGGCCATTGATGGCATTACCCATCTACGCGCCAATCGTGCGCCTCAACTTATCAAGGAAATGCTGCTGGCCTATCTACCTGAAAAAGAACGACGTCTTGCCGAAATGGATATGGCAGCCGCCTAGAGCAAATTGCGCGCTAGTGTTCCCACACCAACAAATGGCACCCATTTATCGGCCCAGATCACTAGCTAATCCGTTGTGGTGTTTCAACTTTTCCAAACATGATGCCAATTTCATCGGAATCATGTTTGGGTCGAAACACTCGTATTGATGACCAGTTGAACGAACTTGCGAGGAGTAGAGAAAATGGCAAAATGCAAAAAGGCACAAAAATGTCCAGATGGCCTTCCAGACTGGCTGTTGACCTTTGCTGACCTTATGTCACTCCTTGTGTGTTTTTTCGTGCTGATTATCTCTTTTTCCATTCAGGACAAGGAAAAACTACAGGTCGTTGCTGGCTCCATGCGTGATGCCTTTGGCGTCAAGGATGCCACTCGTAAAGCAGGTATGATCGAGATTGAAGGCGCGCCGATGCGCCAATATATAAAATCCGTCACGATCATCTCAGACAGTACAAAAGACAGTGATTTTGACGCGATCAGGCAGGACGAGCGTTCTAAACAGGGGCCTGAAGCCAATACGCATGATATTGAAGAAAACAAAATCAAGCAGACCCGCCAGTTTGCTCTGGCTGCCGCCTCCTTGCGCCAAGCCTTTGAAGAAATGCCAGAAATTCTTGAAGTGTCAGACAATATAATGATCGAGGACACGCCAGAGGGCCTGCATATCCAGCTCGTGGATCAAGATGGCCGTTCCATGTTCCCGCAAGGCTCCAGCAAGCCCTATGAACGCACACGCCGGTTACTCGCCAAAATGGTGCCCGTGCTGCGTAAACTGCCTAATCGTATTGCCATCACTGGCCATACGGATGCCACCAGACTTTATGGGCGTTCTGATTACAGCCTGTGGGACTTGTCTGCTGACCGGGCACGTGCCTCGCGCAAAATCATGGCCGCTGCCGGGATGCCGCACGATCAGTTTTTCTCAATCAGTGGCAAGGCCGATAGCGATCCTTTGTTCCCGGAAGATCCCTTCCTTGCCGCCAACCGGCGCATCTCTATTCTGGTGATGGCGGAAGCCCCGCCGATGCCTGCTGATATGACGCCCTGATGTTACGCAAAAGAAGAAAAGAATGCCTCCGGCGGTTCGCTACGCGCGAAAGCGGCAAAGGGTCGAGACCCTTGTGCAATCCCAATTGTTGGGTGCGTAATACCAGCTCGCATAAATATTGACCGCGCTTGGCAAAGGGGCTGCCGCGCTCTGCCTGTTATTCTGGCCCGCTTAGGGAAAAGAGTTTCCCCAAAGTGGGGGTTGAAAGGGGCTAGCCCTTTTCCGCCCGCTGCGCAAGCGGCCCGTCCGGCAGGACATTCTTTAGCAGGCAAAAAACCTGCTCAATCGCTGCCCATCAGCTTGTCGAGCTTGGCTTGCTCTTCGCCAGACAGCTCTGCGACTTTGGCGCTCTTTTTCGTCGCAGGAGCCAGCGACGAAACATTCATATAAATATAACCGCCAGCCAACAGCAATAGAAGCAACGGGCCGAACCACAATATGACGGTATGCATCCCCATACGTGGTTTGAGCAGCACATATTCGCCATAACGATCGACGATGTAATCTGTCGCCTGCTCGTTGCTATCGCCTTTGGTCAAGCGCTCACGCACCAACACGCGCAGATCCTTGGCAAGGTCAGCATCACTATCATCGATCGACTGGTTCTGGCAAACCAGACAGCGCAGGTTAATTGAAATCTCCCGCGCCCGCGCCTCCAGCTTGGGATCTTTCAACATTTCCGAAGGTTCAACCGCGCTGACCTCAAATGAGGTCAGCATCAGAACCGGCAGCAAGAGAGAAAAAAGGGCGTATTTGATAGCTTTCATTTCTCTCCCCTACTCAGCTGCAACTGCAGCCGAGGCTTTCTTTTTCTTTGCACGTCGAGGTGCACCAACACGCAACCGCCGATCAGTAAGCGACACAAGACCGCCAAGAGCCATGATAATACAACCCAGCCAGATCAGGCGAATAAACGGGTTGAAATACAAACGCACTGTATAGGCACCTTTTTGCAACTTGTCGCCGATCGCCAGATAGAGGTCGCCGCTCGGTGCATTATAGATGCCGGTTTCGGTGGTTGGCATACGCTGCAAGGTGTATTGACGTTTGCCTGCTTCCAGGATCGCCACGGCTTCACCACCTTTGGTGATTGTGAATGAGCCCGTTTTTTGGGTGAAGTTTGCTCCCTTTTGGTCACTGACACCATCGAAACGAACTTCATACCCAGCGATCTTCTCAATATCTCCTGGAGCCAAAGCAACTGTTTTTTCGGTTTTCCAGACACTGGTTGAAACAGCCCCGATGACAAACAGACCAATACCCAGATGTCCAAGCATGGAACCATAAGCGGCACGCGGCATATTGCGCAAACGCCGCCTGACTTCGCTGCCATCCGCCCGGAAGGCCTTGGCCCGCCAGAGGACTTCAGATACGGCCCCAACAACAATATAGACGCCAATACCGATCAGAACAGGTGCGAAAATCGACCCTCCAGTCGTCACCGCGTAGGTCAGGATAATGAAGGCCAGAGCAACGCCCATCGCCACATAAAGACGCTGAGCGGCCCCGCGAATATCGCCACGCTTCCAGGACAATAACGGCCCGAACGGAATGGCCAACAGCAAAGGCAACATTAACAGGCCAAAATAGCGCTCAAAATAGGGGGCGCCAACTGAGATTTTATAGCCAAAGGCTTCCATGACCAATGGCCATAAGGTGCCAAGGAAAACAGTCGCGCAACCAACGGTCAAAAACAGATTATTGACCACCAAAGCTCCTTCTCGCGAGATCGGCGCAAACAGGCCGCCCTGCTTCAACTGAGGAGCACGCCAGGCAAACAGTGCCAGCGCTCCCCCTGTAAAGAAGGCTAGAATGGCCAGAATGAATACGCCGCGTTCGGGATCCACCGCAAAGGCATGTACCGAAGACAGCACACCAGAGCGCACGAGGAATGCCCCCATCAAAGACAGCGAAAAGGTCAGGATGGACAACAGAATGGTCCACAATTTGAGCGCCCCACGTTTTTCCACCACCATAGCGGAATGCAACAAGGCGGTGCCGGCAAGCCAAGGCATGAAAGAAGCATTTTCAACCGGATCCCAGAACCACCAACCGCCCCAACCCAGTTCGTAATATGCCCACCAGGAACCGAGCATGATGCCAATAGTCAGGCAGATCCAGGCGACCAGCGTCCACGGGCGCACCCAGCGCGCCCAGGTGGCGTCAACACGCCCTTCGATCAAAGCGGCAACCGCAAAGGAAAAGGCAATCGAAAAACCCACATAGCCCAGATAAAGAAAGGGGGGATGAATGGACAAGGCAAAATCCTG
>JAKIUO010000132.1 GCA_021647535.1 Hyphomicrobiaceae bacterium | reverse complement strand
GTTTTTTTCGTCGTTTTTTGTTTTGGGGCGACATGGTCTATCCCTTCGTCGTACTCATCTACATGTTCGTCGTGCCCACGTTCGCTCGTGTCCTTGAGGGTTTCAACCATTTCGAGTATATCGGGCCCCGGAGCCCGGGGTGGCGAACTTTCAGCGGCTCAGGACTACCCAGAGTTGATGCCTTTCTACAGACTCTTCCGGTTTTGGGCGGCATCAGCAAAGGTGCCACCGGTTGACATTTACGGAATGGCGCATTTTATGGCCCCAGCAAAGTCCTCAAAGAGTGAAGCGATAGGGCAAAAATAGAGCCCCGTGCGGGTGGCAGGCACGGAATAACTTCCAGAACGATGTCGGCTTGACGAAGGGGGGCTTTTAGCTTTTTATGTGGCGATATGTCAGTTGCCAGAAAGTTATTCCCAGAAAGTTATTCCATGACAGATATTTTCATCTCTTATTCGCGGCACGATCAAGCCAGCGTGTTGCCACTTGCTGAGGCTCTTCGGGCTCTTGGGTGGTCTGTGTTCATGGATGTACGCATCAAAACAGGGGAACGCTGGGACCAGTTTATTGAAGACAATCTGAAGGCAGCCGGCTGTGTGCTGGTGGTGTGGAGCCCGGTATCCATTAAGCGTCATTGGGTACTCGAAGAGGCGGGATGGGGACGCAGGGAAAAGAACCTTGTGCCGGTGACCATCGACGGAGCCGAACCGCCTATCGGTTTTACCCTGTTTCAGGCAGAAAATATCTCCACCTGGGGTGGCAATCATGACCACCCAGCGTTCAGGAACGTTTGTGAGGGGGTGGAGCGCTTGGTTGGACGTCCGGACAAGAGTTCTCAACCTTTGAAACCGCCGCTTGGAGAAAAACTGGTATCGCCAAAACCACAACAGGAAAAGAAACCTGTAACACCCGCGAAAAAGCAGTCTCACCAAAAGCCCTTGTCAGATGATGTGCCAACTCACGAGGAGTTGAGGAAGGCACCCACTATTGAAGGGTGTGAAAAATTCATCTCTGCTCACGGCAATGATCATCGCAAAGTGAAGTATAGCGTCAAACCAATGCTGGACAGGTTGGAGAAGGAAGCTTCAGAGCGCCACGTAGTTGCGGTTCAAAACAAGCTTGAAAAAGAAGCTTCTGAATTGTGGTTGGATTTGCGGGAATATGGATCAGCAGAAAGTATTTCTGAATTTATCGAGGAATTCAAAGAAACAAAAACGGCTGACGAGGCTTTGTGGTCGGTGCGAGGGTATGTCTTTCGTGATGCTTCTTTTGCTCCAGAAATGGTGGTGATAAAGCCGGGCACTTTCATGATGGGGGAGGATTCAGATCAGCATGAGGTGACGATATCAAAGCCTTTCGCCATAGGGCGTTATGCCGTGACCTTTGAAGAATGGGATGCCTATGTCGCTGATGTGGGCACGGGAGGGCTGTTTTCAAAAGGTGTGTACAAACCCGAAGATGAAGGCTGGGGTCGCGGACGCAGACCGGTGATCAATGTTTCATGGGAAGATGCGCAGGCCTATATCAAATGGCTGAACGGCAAGACCGGCAAGACCTATCGCCTGCCAACCGAAGCGGAATGGGAATATGCCTGCCGGGCAGAAACCACGACCCAATATTCATTTGGCGACAATATCACCAGACAACAGGCGAATTTTGGTGGAGATATTGGCAAGACAACGCAGGTCGGCAAATATCCAGCCAATCCCTTTGGCTTGCATGACATGCACGGCAATGTCTGGGAATGGTGTCAGGACTGGTATGGAGGCTATAAGAAGGCTTCGCAAACTGATCCCAAGGGGCCTCAAAATGGCTTGAACCGGGTGATTCGTGGTGGCAGTTGGGGCAGCAATGCGGGGCTCCTGCGTTCCGCCGATCGCGCCCTCGCCTCGCCAGACGACCGCGGCGACAACCTGGGCTTTCGCCTCCTGAGGCAACCTTCGTAACGCTTGACTCTTTTACCCTTTTACCCTTTTACCCTTGGTTTTCGGCTTTAGCCCGCAGGCCAGCGAAGCCGGGCGAAAGCGAAGCCGCCCGATGCGTAGCAGGACAAGGGCGGGCGTTTTGGCAGAGCCGCACCACATACACCAGCCAACTCCGGGCGAAGCCCGGAATCGGGTTTTTAGTCATGAGTTGTTTAAGAATATATGTTTTGACTTTTCTCTGCATTTGTCTTTTTATAGGCAATTTTAGCTCCTTGTCGGCAGCTGAAATCCCGCATAAGCAGGGCTGCAATATCAAGGGCAATGTGGGCCGTCGGTCTAATATTTATTATCTTCCGAGCCATCCATTTTACTGGTGGTGTGCGGAAAATGCTTGCAGCCAGCATCGCTAACGCCTCGAAAACAGCTCAGATTATCAGAAATAACCGAACATGAAGGAGGCAGATTGTTTATCGCGTAACGCTTGATCTCCGCTCTGGAAAAACACGCAACACAACGCAGACGAATGCGTTGCGGGCGGTTCTCACGCTTCTCCACGGCGTCCCTAAAAGGGGTCTTGTTTTCGCTGCCCCCCCCCCCTTTTCCGGCCTTTTTGCCGCCCAGCTGGCGTGATAGAGAAAGACTTGAAATACCTTTTTTATTGCGTTACCAGATAGATAAGCAGGAACCATTTGACCAAAGGCGTTTTCGATCCGTGGAAGATAGTGCCGGCTTTGACAGAGGTCTGATGATGGCATCCGCTGCGTTGCAAAAGGTTGCGCTTTTCCAACCGGCAGAACTGTTTGCCGCCGCATTTTGGACATCTGAAGCCATCCGGCCAACGCAGTTTTTCAAGTTCTGCGCGGCACTGCCCCTCGGTGCCGAAACGAGCGAAAAAGTCGATGAGGCTGAGGCCTTTTTGAAACTGAATAGGATTCCTTGCCATTGCTTATCTCCTTGCTCCACAAGGATATGGGCGACCGACATCAGTTACATCCTCATGAAACGGGGATTTATCTGATTATTGACTGGTTTTCAAGACGGGTTCTGGCGTGGCGTTTGTCGATCACACTGGAGGTCGATTTTTGCATTGCCGCTCTCAAAGAAGCATTGTTTGGCTATGGCAGGCCGGAGATTTTCAACACGGACCAACCTTTTATGACATGCGAGCATGCCGCTGCCGGTCAATGGGGCAACCAGTTCACTACCTTCAAATTCACCGATGTGCTGAAAGAGGCCGGGATCAAAATCAGCATGGACGGCAAGGGAACCTGGCGCGACAACGTCTTTGTCGAGCGTTTGTGGCGCACCATCAAATATGAGGAGGTTTATCTGCATGCCTATGAAAATGTGCCCCAGGCGCGAGCCGCCATCGGCAAATATCTGAAATTCTACAACGAGAAACGATCCCATTCATCGCTTGACCGTAAGACCCCGGATCAGGTCTATTTCAACCAACTGCAACCAATCCCGGTCGCAGCATGAAAAAGGCCAGGAGCCACTTATAAAACACGTTCAAACTGTGTAAATTTCCTGAGCCACTTCTGTTTCAGGCGCAAAGAAGCTCTGCGAGGTCATACTGGGTCTGGCTTTTGGTTTTTTGCTTTTCAGCCGGATCGCAGCAATTTAGCGGCGGCGTCTCTTTCAAACAGATATAAAAGCGTTTTAAGGGCCACTCCGCGTGGACTACTCAAAGTTGGATCGCGCAACAATATGAGTTCGGCGTCGTCACGTGCCGCGCTGAGCAAGTCGCCATGCTCGGGCAGTTGGGCAATGCCAAAGCCCGGCAGGCCACTCTGGCGGGTGCCGAGCAGTTCACCGCCGCCGCGCAGGCGCAAATCTTCCTCGGCGATACGAAAGCCATCTTCGCTATCCCGTATGACTTTGAGGCGTGACTGGCCGGTTTTCGACAAAGGCCCCTGATAGAGCAATATGCAGGAAGATTGCTGATCGCCGCGCCCCACCCGCCCACGCAACTGATGCAGCTGCGATAAGCCAAACCGTTCGGCATGTTCGATGACCATAATGGTGGCGTTGGGGACATTAACGCCGACCTCGATCACCGTTGTGGCGACCAGAAGACCGAGCTTGCCATCTGTGAAATCCTGCATGACGGCATCTTTTTCATCGCTTTTCATCTGGCCGTGTACAAGGCCAACCTTTTCGCCAAAATGTCTCTTCAGCCAGGCGTGGCGCTGATCGGCAGCGGCCAGATCAATGTGCTCGGATTCTTCCACCAGCGGACAGACCCAGTAAATCTGGGTGCCGGTGGCAAGGGCGCGTTCCAAGCCGTGCAGCACTTCATCAATACGCTCGACGGGGAGAACTCTTGTTGTGATGGGTTTGCGGCCAGCGGGTTTGTCGGTGAGCTGGGAGCTTTCCATATCGCCGTAATTTGTGAGCAGCAGCGTGCGCGGGATCGGGGTGGCGGTCATCACCAGAACATCGGCATCGGTGTTTTTGCCCTTGGCTTGCAGGGCCATGCGCTGTTGCACACCAAAGCGGTGCTGTTCATCAATGACGGCAAGGCCAAGATCGGCAAATTCTACATCTTTTTGAAACAGGGCATGGGTGCCAATGAGCATGTCAATTTCACCCTTTTGCAGCGCTTCGAGAAGTGCGAGGCGTGTTTTGCCCTTTTCGCGCCCGGTCAACAGCGCCACGCTAAAACCGGATTGCTCGGCAATTTCCTGAAAATCGGCGAAATGCTGGCGGGCCAGAACTTCGGTGGGTGCCATTAAAGCGGCTTGTGCTCCCGCTTCGACTGTTGCGGCCATGGCGAGCAGCGCGACCACGGTTTTTCCAGATCCGACATCGCCCTGCAACAGACGCAGCATACGGTTTTTGCTGGCCATATCCCTGTAAATTTCATCAAGAGCGTGTTCTTGCGAACCGGTTAGCTTAAAGGGCAGTTTCGAGATGATTTTGTCGCGCAACCCATTGTTTTTGATCAGAAGCGCCCGCCCGGTTCCCGTGACCTCGCTGTTGCGCATCAGGGCGAGGGCCAGTTGACTGGCCAGTAATTCATCAAAAGCCAGCCTTTGGCGCGCCGGTGCGTTTGGCAAAAGATCGTCATAGTCCTGAGGCAGATGTACCATGCGCAGGGCATCCTCGAAGGACGGCCATTTATTTTGCTTCAGCCAGGCCTCATCCTGCCATTCCTCAAGCGGCGGAATGAGCTCGATGGCGTTCGTAATGCCGCGCCGCATGATCTTGTTGCTGACCCCGGCCATCAGCGGATAGACGGGTTCAATAAGCTCAAGCGTTTTAAATTCTTCCTCGCTGACAACATGGTCGGGATGGGTCATTTGCAGCTTGCCCGCATAATGCTCGACGCGGCCCGAGGCGATGCGGAGTTCTCCCACGGGCAACAGGCGCTCCATAAAGTTTTTCTGCCCTCTGAAAAACACCAGATCCATTTCGCCACTCTCATCGGCGCAAGTGACCCTGTAGGGGATCTTTTTGTTGCCGCGCGGCGGGGCGGCGTGGCTGGCGACCCGTACTTTTATGGTGGCGATGGTGCCCTCTATGGCCTCGGCAATCCGGGGTTGTTGACGCCGGTCAGTGATGCCGCTGGGAAAATGCCACAAAAGATCAATCACCCGTGGATCAGAGCGCGCAACAGTGTTATTGACAAGCCGGGCCAGTTTCTCGGCAAGTTTTGGACCGATGCCATCCAGTTGCTGGACTTGGGCAAACAGGGCCGAAAGAGTCATAGGGCGCATTGTGAGGTCCACATTCTGGAGAGGGTTCTGGTTGGTCCGGGCCTTCCCGGTTTCTTCTGGTGGGTTGAGGTGCTGGCATTTACATACACTAAAATGAACAAAAAGTGAACTGGTAGGGTGCAGCCATGCACAAGAATGAGGGCAGGGACGTGACGCAAGACAAACCGGCTGGGGGCGAGAGTGAAGAGCATGATTTGTCGGTCCGCCGACAACGGGCCTTATATAGGGCTGAGCATCGGGGGACGCGGGAAATGGATTTTCTGCTCGGGCGTTTTGCCAGAGCGCAAGTTGCTCAAATGACCGCGCCGGATCTGGAGCTTTTTGAAAAACTGTTGACACTGCCTGATCCAGAATTGGCGCAGGCCTTGATTGATGGTACAGGCGAGTTTGAGGAGGCAACGGCAAGCCTGATCGAGCGCATTTCGCTGTTCCACCAAAGCCAATCTAAATAGCGAGTGAACATTGTGGGTGAGTATCAAAAAAATCTGCAGCTGCTGGCATCGAGTGCGCCGCGCCTGCTTGTGGCGGGTGTCAATGAGGGTCTTGATGCGCTTTTGCTGGGCGATATGGCCCGTGCGCGCTTTGAAAAGGGTGACGGTCTTGCTCAACCTATTTTGCACATGGCGCGCGATGATAAACGCCTTGAAGCTCTATCGCAGGCCCTTCGTTTTTTTGCCCCGGATGTCAAACGCATAGTCCTGCCGGCCTGGGATTGCGTGCCCTATGACCGCGTTTCACCCAATACGGAGACCGCCGGACAGCGCATCATGGCGCTGGCCCGTATGGTGGCCGCGCCAAAATGGAAAGCGCCGGTTGTTGTGCTGACAACTATGAATGCGGCGCAACAAAAGGTGCCCTCGAAAAAATTTATTCGCTCCTCTCTTCTCAAGCTGATGCCAGAACGCGTCATCCCCATGAAAAAGATCGCCGCTCATCTGCAACAAAGCGGATATTTGCGCGTCGGCACAGTCATGGATCACGGCGATTATGCCATGCGCGGCGATATTATTGACCTGTTTCCCCCAGGGCGCGCCAAGCCGGTGCGGCTCAACTATTTTGGCGATGAACTGGAGACTATTCGCGTCTTTGATACCGAAACGCAGATCTCGCGCGACCATTTGCAAAAACTGCTGCTGATGCCGGTCAATGAATGTGCTTTTGGCGAGGAAGCACGTTCGACTTTTCGCCAGCGCTATACCGCCTTGTTCGGGGCTGTGACCAGCACCGATCCGCTCTATGAAGCGATCAGCAATGGCGTTCGTTTTGAAGGCATGGAGCACTGGTTGCCTTTGTTTCATATCGAGCCGCTGCAAACCATATTTGACTATCTACCAAATGCTCACCTCAGCTTTGATCATCTGTATGAAGAGGCGCGTACCAATCGTCTGGAGCAAATCGAAGATCATTATGACAGCCGGGTGCATTCGCTGGAGCAAAAGAGTTTTGGTGGTGCTCCCTATAAACCACTGCCCGCCGATCAGCTCTATCTGGGTAAGACCGAATGGGACGATCAGATTGCCCGCCATTGCGCCCGTCTTTTGACCCCGTTCGAGCTGCCCAAAAGCAAGGAAGGGGTGCCGGTGGTGTCCTTTGGTTCGCGCCAGGGCAAAAGCTTTGCGACAGAACGGGCCAGCGCAACGGGCAATGTCTATGAAGCGGTGGTCAGCCATATCCGGGCGCTTCACAAGGCAAAAAAGCGTGTTGTACTGGCGAGCTGGAGCGCCGGGGCACGAGAGCGTCTGCATCATTTGCTCGAAAATCATGGATTGAAGCGCTCGCAACTGGTTTCGAACTGGCGCGAAGCGGATAATATGGGCGTCGGCGTTACGGGCTTTGCGGTGCTCGGGCTGGAACAAGGATTTGCAACGCCGGAACTGGCGATCATCTCCGAACAGGATATTCTGGGCGACCGGCTGATCCGCAAGGTCAAAAAGCGCCGCAAAGACGCCGATATTCTCACCGAGGTCAATGATATCTCGCTGGGCGATGCCGTTGTGCACGCCGATCACGGCATTGGCCGTTTCGAGGGCCTGCGCACCATTGAGGCTGGCGGGGCGCCTCATGATTGCCTTGAGCTGCATTATCATGGCGGTGACAAGCTCTTTTTGCCGCCCCTCTTCTAACGCCATGGCGGTCTTGCTGTCGGCCTGTGCCTCTCGCTTTGCATCTAAGGCGTACAGGTAGGCAACAAGTTCGGGTGGCAAGAGTGAAATATGGTATTCGGTGCCACCGCCGCCTCTAACGCCATCGCGTTTACGAGTAAGGCCGGGGACTGCACCCCAGTTATTACGTTTAATAAACTGATCAACACCGTATCGGGATTTTGGCATTAATTTCATGCCGCAATTTTTGGAATGTTCAGCTATTTCCATCGCTGTGAACCATGCAGAAAATCCGCCCACAGAACACCTTTCGGGGGGAGCCTCATTGACGCCCTTTTGTTTGAAATCAACTTGGACAACCGACCGTGCCATTACTGCATGCCCTTTACTTTGCTGCGAAGCATGGTCAAATGCCGGTCCATCTTTTCTTTCCCTTCTTCGGCAATCCAAAGGTGGATAATTTCAGCGTAGCGCTTCGGCACAACGACAAAATCGCTGAACCCGGCA
>JAKIUO010000131.1 GCA_021647535.1 Hyphomicrobiaceae bacterium | reverse complement strand
GTCGTGATGTTGGTGCCTTCGGCCTCCAGTTCCAGACCCAGAACATAGCTGCCAAAATCCTGATTATAGCCGCCAAAAACGCCATATGTGTTATCTGTCGTGCTGGCCGTGCCATCCAGTCCGAAATCTCCGCGACCGATCTGCAGGCCGCCGTAAAACCCGCCCCAGTCCTGTGCCATAACTGTTGCAGGCATCAGAAGGGCAATTGCGAGGGCTGCCGATTTTATGTGTTTCATTGTTTTCTCCTCGTTACTTTGTTGTTGACCGGACAACAGGGTGATCCCGTTGCACAGGTCAAAACACTGCCTATCGGCAGACCAAAGGGCGGGACAAATCACAAAGCCGATGATGTGTTATTCGGCAAACTGCGGCCATTTGGGGGAAATCCGGTTAGCGGGAAGTGGCGTATTCCGTCGGATATATTCCGATTATTGGCCCTTGCGCCCGATCCATTCATGTCTGTGATCGGAACCTGCAGTCCGATTGGAATCGCAGACAAAAAAATACCGGACATGATGCCCGGTATTTTCTGTGGTTTATTTGCGCTGATTAGTAGCGGTAGTGTTCCGGCTTGTAAGGGCCATCAACCGATACACCGATGTAATCCGCTTGCTCTTTGTCCAGAACCGACAGGTTCACGCCGATGCGGGCAAGGTGCAGACGGGCAACTTTTTCATCCAGATGCTTGGGCAGGATGTAAACGTCGTTCTTGTATTCGTCGCCTTTGGTCCACAGTTCGATCTGGGCCAGCACCTGATTGGTAAAGGACGCCGACATAACAAAGCTGGGGTGACCGGTGGCATTGCCAAGGTTCAGCAAACGACCCTCGGACAGCAGAATGATGCGATTGCCGGATGGCATTTCGATCATATCCACCTGGTCCTTGATGTTGGTCCATTTGTGGTTCTTCAGCGCAGCAACCTGGATTTCGTTATCAAAGTGGCCGATGTTGCCAACAATCGCCATGTCCTTCATCGCACGCATATGCTCGATGCGGATCACATCCTTGTTGCCGGTGGTGGTGATAAAGATGTCGGCGCTGTCAACCACATCTTCCAGCCGCACAACCTCGAACCCGTCCATAGCAGCCTGAAGCGCGCAGATCGGATCAATTTCCGTTACCTTCACACGGGCACCCGCACCGCGCAAAGAAGCCGCCGAGCCCTTGCCAACATCGCCATACCCGCAAACAACGGCAACCTTACCGGCCATCATGGTGTCGGTGGCGCGGCGGATACCGTCAACCAGCGACTCCTTGCAGCCGTATTTGTTGTCGAACTTCGATTTGGTTACCGAGTCATTCACGTTGATCGCTGGGAAGGGCAGTTGACCCTGTTTTACCAGTTCATACAGGCGGTGAACGCCGGTTGTGGTTTCCTCGGAAACACCTTTGATCGCGTCACGCTGCGCAGTGAACCAGCCGGGGCTGGCGGCCAGACGTTTCTTAATCTGGGCGAACAGGGCGACTTCTTCTTCCGAGGTCGGGGTTTCGATCAGATCGGTTTCACCATTTTCGACACGGGCACCGATCAGGATATACATAGTGGCATCACCACCATCATCCCTGACTACCGCCTCTATCCACAAGTGATGTTCCCCTCTTTCATAAAGGATGTCGCTCTTGCTTATGGCTGGGTCCATGATCATATCGCCAACAAGCACGGTCTTATCACCAACAAGAATGCGCCGCCCTCACAAAAGAGCCGCCCGATCTTTGTCATGGGGCACTCAGCGGGCGCGCATATCGCCGCTCTGTTGACCCTTGATCAGCGCTATTTGCACAAGATCGACAAATCCATAACCTTCCCCGCCGGTCTCATCGGGCTGGCCGGTCCCATGGCTTTTGACCCCACCACGGACAAGACAACCAAAGAAGTCTTTGCCAGCACAAGCGACGATGCCGATCTGGCAAGGCCAATCGCTCAGTTGCGCACCGGCCTGCCGCCTGTTCTACTTGTGCACGGTCAAAAGGACGAAACTGTCGGCCCGTGGAACTCGCGCCAGTTTGCCAAAGCGCTGGAAAAAGCCGGCGCCCAAACCTGCAAGCTGGAATATGCTGATATTGGTCATGTCGGTCTTGTGCTGGCGATCTCGCGCCCCTTGCGCTGGCGCGCCCCTGTGCTTGACGCCTGCGTGAAGTTTATAACAGAAGTCACAAACGGTCAGTTCACCCCATCCCAATCCAATTGTTAGTGCACTCGATCTGTTCAGTTTTGAACAATTCATTAGCTGTTCTTTTACCATACTGATTTAGAGTTTAGTAAGCATGGCAGAGCCCGTGCGTTATTTTTTGTCATTCAAGTACCGGTATGGTAGTGGAGTTTGGGTATGGGAACAGTATCAGCAACAGCAACAGCACGTATATTTGGCCAAAGACAGGCCCCTCTCGCCGTCAGAACAGAACCCGATATGATACCTCCTCGCAAATCCAGACGCAAATCGCATGACGAGCTACAAACCATTGTTGCTGACCAACGCAAATACCGGCGCATCAAGGTGCGTTTGTCCGGGCGCTTCATGCGCGAAGACCAGCAGGAATATCCCTGCTATACAAATGACATCTCGGCTGGCGGCATGAATATCTCGGCAACTGTGAATTGCGAAATTGGCGAATATATCATTTTTTACATAGAAGAACTCGGCCGCATCGAAGGTCATGTAGTGCGCAACCATGACGATGGTTTCGCCATTACCATTGAGGCCTCGGATCACAAACGTGAAAAGCTTGTGGCGTCCCTCACCTGGATATTGAACCGCCATGAGCTTGATGGAATTGAAGCGCGGCAGCATTTGCGCGATGTGCCAAGCAATCCGACAACAAAGCTGGTGCGTGCCGATGGCAGCGAAATAAACGCCCGCATCATGGATCTGTCAATCGGCGGGGCGCGCGTAAAACTTAACGCAAACCTTAAAACCGGTGAAAAAGTCTGGCTTGGCAAGAGCTCTGGCTATGTGGTGCGTGTGGGCAAAGATGACATCGCTATTCAATTTGAGACAGACCAATCCATCCAAATCATGCATGGATTTTTCTCCTAGACTTAGGGTGTGTACTGCATTAATGCCGCAAAATGGCGTTTTTCAAGACTTCACAAGATGAAAAACGTCCTATAGCCCGGCCCTTTCAGGGTGGTCTGCATTTAATTACAATTTTAAATATAAAGAAGACGTTAAGCACAAGGTCAGATCACGGCCCATATTTAGCATTATATCAAAACCGGTATGAGATAGTTCCTGAAAATAAAGTTCAGGGAGTTGTAAATGTACCGCGTTATGTTGCGTTCTTTAATTATTGTCATGCCGCTGCTGGCTGCAAATCCGGCCAGGGCCGAATATGGTGTATGGGTTGATGGGCAAATGATGCGCGCCCCCTTTATGCGCCTCTATGGGCATTCTTTGCCCCCCATCGGCCATATCCGTTTTTGCCGAACCTTCCCCAAGGATTGCCGCGTTCAGACAAAGTCAACCGACCGCTTTGCCTTGTCGCCAGATCGCTGGAACGAGCTGGTGGCCATCAATTCGCTGGTCAACCGGATTGTCGAACCAACCCCCGATCAAGAACTCTATGGCGAGATCGAGCGCTGGACCTATCCCGAAAATCGTGGTGATTGCGAAGATTATGTGCTGCTCAAACGGCGGATGCTGATGGAGCGCGGCTGGCCGGCAAGCTCCCTGCTGATCACAGTGGTCACAGATGAAAACCGTGCCGGACACGCCATATTGACGGCGCGCACAGCGGACGGTGATTTCATACTCGATAATAAAAATTCCAAGGTGCTCGCCTGGAACAAAGTGCCCTATCGCTTTTTCAAGCGCCAGAGCTACCGCGATGCCAAGCGTTGGGTTTCCCTCAAACCGCGCAAAGGTATTTTGGCACACCCGACCAGTTCCGCAAAGAACTCGTCGAGATAAAAGAGACCACTAACCCGAATAATTCATGAGGTGGCCTGATTTGGTTGGCGGGTGTGGATCAAGCTGTTGTAATGTCGTATGGTTTTGCTGTTGAAACAAGACCAGACACCCACAGAGAAACCTCACGTCGCCATGACCGATTATACACCACTTTTGCCCGGCCTGTCACCCGTTGAAAATCATGAAATCATCGCCCGTTTTGATGGCGGCGCGCTGTCATCGAATGGCGGCGTTGTGGTTCTGCGCGCGCTTGCCCGCCATATGAGCCGCTATGATCCCATGATATAGGTCAATACTTTTGTGGGTTGGTATTATATGGTTGTGCTATCGCTGCGCTGTTTGAGCACTTTGGAAACCGTTTTGGATTGGGGTTTGGGGACAAGTCCCCAATGCTGTCTGTAAAGACGCCCGTCTGGCGAAGACAAGCCACGTTAGTGGCTTTTGCGGAGGATTACCTTTTTCTGAGCCATTTCTTCAAAAAAGTCACCAAAGCCGATTTCCGTTGCAGGGCTTTTAGTTTCATCCAGCCGTGGCGCGGCAGGGCTTTCAGACTGAGGGGGTGGGTGAATTCCAGCAGGGTACCTTGCTCGATGGCGAAATATTTTTTGTAGGGTTCATCGCCAATGGTGAAGTCGAAATATCTAGTGCCGGTTTCATGCAGATATTGCATGGTGCGCTCGGTCAACAAGCGACCGGGGGAGCATTTACTCCATTCGCCCGTTTCATAACCTGACAGGGTCATGGCATAGTGATGGCCATCGCCAAGGCCGCACAAGGTGGCGACGGGGTTTCCATCGACAAGAAGGGCGGTGAAGATGACCGAATTATCGACGCAGCCTTCTTCTATGGCTTTTTGATAGAAGCTTCTCATGCGTTTGTCGTCGAGCAGATAAGGCAGGTCCAGTCCGGCCAGCCTTGCCTGTTGCTGTTTTATCAAGGTGTCGAACAGGGTCAAGGCCTGAAGCGAGTTGCGGTAACACCTGAATGAGACGACGCCCTTTTTCTCCAGAACGCGCCAGCGGCGGCGCTGATCCTTGCGAAAATTACGCTTCAGGCTGCTCCAGTATTCATCCCAGCTGCCGGTGATTTCAATACCGTAATGGCTAAGGGTGCTGGGCTGCATGGCAGCTAATGCCGCAACAGGATTTGCTTTGCCATTGATGAACTGTGGAATTTTTTCCAGCTTGAGAAGATCGGCAGAGGGCAGGGCCTTGCAGATATCGTGCAGCAACTTCGTGGTCTGATTGGTATCCAGATCATAGTCAGGGTGGAGGAGCGGGGCATTATAATCCGCCAGACCAAGATCGGCAAAGCTGATGATTGAAAGACCGTTTTCTTTATGCTTACACAAGGGCAGCAGCATGATCAGCTGGCCTGTTTGTCGGCTTTCAATGGCAATAATGACCGGCTCTATGGCAGGGGTTGTGGCAAAGGTTTCATACCAGTTTGCCAGCCATTTTTCGCTCTGGAACAAAGTCGCGCCTTTGCCCTCTACCTGACGGGCAAAAGCGGCGGCGCGATTGTTCCAGCTCGTCCAGACATGAACTTTGTGAGTAGAAACAGCGCTGGTTTTTTTGGCAGAAAAAAGGTTCCTAAACTTTTTTGGAAAACTCATTTCAGCTTTAAAAAGGACATCACGTAAGTCGATATAGCTCATGGTCAGTTACTTTAGCTGTTATTGGGACGAAGGGTGAAAGGCGTGATCTCGCTCAGCATGTTGGGTGCCGATGAGTTCAGCCTGAACTCTATTTTACGCGCCCATATGTATTTTCGGGCGAGGCCGGAGCGCCGCCAAAGTGATTGCAGTACAGCTTTGGAGAAATAGGCCATGCCACTGGTGGCAACACTTTGGGGCGTGAGGCCGATTTTGTGGCGCAGCAGGCCGTTGGCGTAGCGTACTTTGTAGTTGCGCTCGATTTCAGGCGTCCAGTGCTCGGTGGTGATCGAGACGTTGAGCGCGTCATAATTCTCGACACGGTGCGGGGCAAATTGTGGCCAGTGAGCCATCATGCCGGGCTCCATATCAACAATCAGGGCGTGATCGTCGAACCATTTTTTGAAGGGGATTTCCTCTTCGGTTTCCTGCATGATGATCTGTTCAAGAACATCATCAGGCAAGAAGGGATCAATCGCTGGATAGATGTAGGCTTTCTTGCGCCCGCGAATATGCCAGAGAGATTGTCCCGGCACATCGCAATGATAATAGGTCTGAGCACCGGGCGAGGTGATGAGCAGGGTGATATCACTCTGCTTGACATGAAGCCCAGGGACATTGGCCTCGACTTCGGCAAATAGCTGCTCTTTCAGGGCTTTGAAGGGCGCGCTGTTTTTCGGAAGATTGCGCAGATTGATCCACAAGAAACCGTCCTTGATGGCTTGCAGAACCTGCGCACCAGTGGCATCGCCAATATCACCTTCACGCCATTTGTGGTGCTGCCCTTGATCCTGACGGCCAGGGACGACCAGCGAATAGTCTTCGCGCGGATAATTTTCAATCAACTCAGCCAGAGCTTCGTCTGTAAAGAGTTCGGATTTGTGCAGATTATGCTGCTGCACAACCGGACTTTTACCCCAGAGAGCTGAGTGCTCTGCTTTCCAGTTGTCAAATATTGTCTGTGTCATGGCAGGTCCTCCTGGTCGTTGAGTGGCTGTTGGTTTGTTCAAAAACACTTGTATATTTTCTAGCAATTTGAGTGCCAGTTCCGTTTGGGAGCGGGCGGGAAGGCTGATATCTAACCTTGGTCAACCCTTTGATGGAGTATAGGCTTCTGAGGACAATAAAACATCACGATTTCATAACAAAAAATGCCGCTTAATGTTATAATTAACAATTTAAAACAATTGGTTGTTAAAAATTACGTGGGTCTGTGTCAGCCATTCTCAATGGGTGTTGTCCTAGGTCAATGGGCGTTGTCATAGGCTTTTTTCGAGAACAGGGTCATGAAAAGGATGTGCATATCGAGCCAGAATGACCAGTTGTCGATATAGTGCAGGTCATGTTCGACGCGCTTTTGGATCTTTTCATCCGTATCGGTTGGGCCGCGCAGGCCATTGACCTGCGCAAGGCCTGTTATGCCGGGCTGTACATTCATGCGCCGGGCATAGTCCGAGATTTTTTTCGTAAACTCATGATCATGGGCAACGGCATGGGGGCGCGGGCCGACAAGGGACATATCGCCGGTCAGCACATTGATGAGCTGGGGCAGCTCGTCAATATTCCATTTGCGCATGAAGCGCCCCATACGGGTGATACGCGGATCATTTTCAACAACCTGGCGCACATCCTTGCCGTTTTCCATGACGGTCATGGTGCGAAATTTGAGGATCTCAAAAGGCTCTTGATTAAGGCCATAACGGGTCTGCGAGAACAGAGCCGGGCCTTTGCTATCGAGGCGAATGGCGATCATGATCAGTGAAAACAAAGGCAGCAAAGCCAGCAGGCCAGCGAGGGAGGCGGCAATGTCAAAGCTGCGTTTCAGGCCCGTTTCCATACGCGACAAAGGCGGGCGCACCAGATTGAGCATATTAATGCCGCCCAGCTTGCCAAGTTTGGTATCATGGAAACGGCTGAAAATGGCTTGTGGTCCCAGATGAATAGAGATCGAGCTTTTTGAAAAATACGAGACACAATGCTCTATCAGCTCGCTGCAAGACCAGGGCAAAAGCAGAATAACATCATCAATTTTGTCCTGACGGGTCAAGGTCAGGGCGCTTTTGAGGACTGATTGCAGTTTTGCGCTGTCGCTTTCTGGCTCAAAACGTTCAAAATGTTCATCAAGGTGGATCGAATGGTTGAGGTGCAGGCCATGATTGCAGGGCTCATAAGTCTCAAGAAACGCGTTGATGCGGGATTTGGTTCCCACCAGCATGATCCGGCGGGCTGCAATGCGCCCGGATTTGCATCCCGATTTGACCGCACCAATCAGCAGGTGGCGCAACAAGGCAATCGCGACAAAACCTGCGAAGTAAAACAGAACCACTGTGCCTCTGGAAAAAATTTCAGTGGATTTGGTCAAAAACCCGAGGGCAAACATGCTGAAAAAGGCATAATTCCAGATGAAGAAGCGGCCCATAAGGGGATCATCATTCGTGATATAGCTTGTCAGGCTGTACTTCTCTTGAAACAAAAAGGGCAATGTATAAAAGAAGCCAACCAGCAAACCGGCCTGCAGGAATATGAAAAGCGGTCCCATGTCGCCATAGGCTGCAAAATGATACGCCATGCCGGTGGCTATGGAAACGGCGATGATCGCGCCAAAATCGGCGGCAAAGGCCAGCACCCCAAATATGGACGGGGAGAAGGGGGCAAAGCCGTTCATTACTCTGACTGACGAGGGCGCTTGTTGAGAAAGATCAGACAT
>JAKIUO010000130.1 GCA_021647535.1 Hyphomicrobiaceae bacterium | reverse complement strand
GTTCGCGGTGGCTCTGGCCAGTTCGTCCGGGTCTGATCCCCCCAATTGCACCGCAACCTTGTGCTCCACCGGATCGAACCCGATCAAACGTTCAGGGTCACCATGGGTGAGCGCGGCGCTGGTCACCATTTCGCTAAACAGCAGCGCCCGCCTGGTCAGCAAACGGTGTAGAAACCGGCAATGACGGTCGGTCCACTCCATCATCGGAGCGATGGAAAAGCGGGGATTGAGAAATTGTTTCATTTTGAGAGCGCCATAAACCAGAAATTAAGATCCCCGCCGTACTCTTTTATGCAAATTGTCGGTGTGAAATCATACAAGACGAAAGAACAAATAAGTGGCTAAAGCACGATATCATAAAGCACAACGCGTTTTTGTAAAACCTGTTGGAACATGGGGCTTCATCGAGACCATTGTCCCCAAATGGATCAAGGGTATCGAAGAGCCCATCAAGATCAGTTATGATGTCGGCATGGGCCGCGAATTCGCTCAGGACGAACTGGAAGCCGGTGAAACCGACATTGATGCTGCGACCTCCCCTATCGGCGTGAAGTCCGAGGACAATCGCACCTGGCACGTTGTGCGCGCCCAGAACAAATGGAAAAGCTCCAAGGAATGCGGACACCACCCCTATCCCGGCACACACCCCGTTGTCGTCACCACTGAGCGCGACTGGGGCGGCTGGCGTGTCCCAGGAGCGGAATATGATCGCGACCCTGACCTCATTGAGCGTCAAGCCCGATTGCTGGCCAAAGCGCCAATGATTGCCGCCCTGCTCTACCAGTTTATTGAGGATGTCAATGAGCAGGAAGAGAACTTGCCAGAATCGACTGTGCAGATCGCCGCTCTGGCGCAAAAAGTTCTTGCGCAGATTGACTAGAGCATTGCGATCACAAATTCAAAAAAAACACGCAAAACGGTTTGCAAGCGCACACGTATTGCGTAAAGAGCACTATATCTTCGGGTATGGTGCTCTTTTTTTATGAACGGTTGAACGGGGTTGGATATGACAAGCGCAGATAAAAAACCAGAAATGATCTATCTCAAGGACTATGAAGTCCCCGCTTTTTTGATTGACCAGGTCGATCTTGATATCAAGCTGCACCCCTCAAAAACGACCATTGCCTCACGCCTGCAAATCAGGCGCAACCCTGAGCACCCCGATAAAAGCGCCCCTCTCGTGCTGGATGGCGAGAACATCAAGCTGCAAGAGCTGGCCATAAACGGTCTGACCATCCCGAAAGAACAATTCGACATCACAGACAACAGACTGACCATCTCTCGCTTGCCTGTGCTTTCGGACAAGGCTCCCAAACGCCCCCTGCCCGACCAGTTCACCATCATCACCCTTTCAAGCTGTGATCCCGAGGCCAACAAATCCTTGTCCGGGCTTTACCGCTCCAGCAATATATTTTGCACCCAGTGCGAGGCCGAAGGCTTTCGGCGCATCACCTGGTTTCTGGACCGCCCTGATGTTTTGAGCACTTATCGTGTGCGTCTTGAGGCAGACAAAAAACAGGCGCCCATTCTGCTCTCCAATGGCAATTTAATGGACAAAGGCGATCTACCTGATGGCCGCCATTATGCCCTGTGGGAAGACCCCTTCAAAAAGCCCTCTTACCTGTTTGCCATGGTCGGCGGCGATCTGACTGTCGTCAAAGACAGCTTCGAAACCATGAGCGGGCGCACCGTCGATCTGCATATTTATGTGGAGCCAGGCAAAGAAGATCGCTGCGACTGGGCCATGGACAGCCTGAAGCGCTCGATGAAATGGGACGAGGAACGCTTTGGCCGCGAATATGATCTTGATCTGTTCATGATCGTTGCCGTCTCCGATTTCAATATGGGGGCGATGGAAAACAAGGGGCTCAATGTCTTTAATGACAAGCTTGTTCTGGCCCGTCCCGATACCGCCACCGATGGTAATTATGCGGCGATTGAAGGCGTCATTGCCCATGAATATTTTCACAACTGGACCGGCAATCGCATCACCTGTCGCGACTGGTTCCAGCTTTGCCTGAAAGAAGGGCTGACGGTGTTTCGCGATCAGGAATTTTCCATGGATGAGCGCGATCGCACCAGCCAGCGCATCATGGATGTGCGCGGCCTGCGCGCTGGCCAGTTCCCGGAAGATGCTGGCCCACTGGCCCATCCGGTGCGCCCTGACCACTTTATCGAGATCAATAATTTTTATACCGCGACCGTCTACAGCAAGGGCGCCGAGGTCATTCGGATGATCCATACCATGCTGGGCGAAGACATGTTCCGCAAAGGCATGGATCTTTATTTCGAGCGTCATGATGGCGAAGCTTGTATTGTCGAACAGTTCATCAAATGTTTTGCCGATGTCAGCGGTGAAGACTTCTCGCAATTCATGGCGTGGTATTCGCAAGCCGGCACACCTGAGCTGGCCTGTGCGCTCGATTTTGACGAAAAAGCACAAACGGCAACGCTGCACGTCACACAATTGCTGTCGCCAAGCCCCGGGCAAGAGCATAAAGACGCCTACCATATCCCGCTGAAAATGGGTCTGCTGGACGAAAACGGCGACGATCTACCGCTTCAATTATCGGACGGAACAAAAATCGTTGACGGTCTGCTGCATGTCAAAAAACGGGAGCAAAGCTTTACCTTCAAGAATATCAAAAAGCGCCCCACCGCTTCCCTGCTGCGAAATTTCTCCGCGCCGGTCAAACTCAAAACCAATAGCGATAGTGACGAGCTGCTCTTTCTGGCCGCAAACGATAGTGATCGTTTCAACCGCTGGCAGGCCACGCAATCCTCCATGCTGGCGCTGCTCGTTGAAAACGTAAAAGCTGCGCAAAACGGCAAGCCGCAACGCCCCGGCAAACAGCTCGGCAATGCCCTGCACAACGCCTTGCAGCCCAAGAGGCTTGATCCTTTGTTTTCGCCTGCCCTGCTGGCCTTTCCCGGCGTCAATGATATTGCCCGTGAGCTCGGCGAACATATCGACCATCCGGCCATCCATGAGGTGCGCAAGACATTACGCAGCGCGATTGGCGAGCAGCTGCGCGATGAGCTGACAAAGATCTATGAGACCACTGATGTATCCGGCCCCTTTAGCCCGGACGCCGCCAGTGCTGCCAAGCGCAGCCTGCGCCATGCCTGCCTTGGCCTTTTATGTGCCACGGATGAGCCCGGAGACATTGAGCGCCTCTATGAGCATTATCGCAACGGTGACAACATGACCGAAGTGGCCACAGCTCTTGAGCTTCTGGCGCAAACCAATACCCCCGAGCGCCAGCAGGCCTTTGAAGATTTTTATGACAAATGGAAAGATGATCATGTGGTCATCGACAAATGGTTCGCCTTTCAGGCCATGTCGCCCTGCGATGACACGCTCGACCTGATCACCGAACTGATGAAAAATCCGCTGTTTTCTCTCAAAAACCCCAATAAGGCCCGGGCTTTGATCGGCGCTTTTGCCATGAGCAATTCTGTGCAATTTAATCGCGCCGATGGCAAAGGGTATGAATTTGTCGCCCGCAATATTATAGAGATTGACAGCTTTAATCCGCAAATCGCCTCTCGCCTCGCTGGCAGTTTCGAGAGCTGGAAAGTCCTGGAGCCAGGACGTCGCGCCAAGATCAAACCCATTCTCGACGAGTTGGCCGCTCATAAGGGCCTGTCGGTTGACTGCTATGAGATCATTTTCAAAGTGATCCAATAAAACCACACTCAACCTGTCCGTTTACATTTTGGTAAGACATTCTTGTGGACAACCCGCCCTTTTAATTTCACTATTAACCAACTGATTCGACAAAAGGCCCCTTATTGAAGGATACAATCCTTCAACAAAACTGCAGTACTGCGATAATCATGCGAGCCACTCTTTAGAGGGATATAGACTATGGTGCGGGCTAAATTGCCCCGCCGATTTGCCGTTATGCGTACGGCGGACGGAAATGGCCTTTCGCCATTTCAAAACAAATTTCTTGTGGGAAGGTGGCTAGCCCAACTTCCTCCACTCAAAACCAGACTTGGGTCGATCTCAAAGGTCGAAGCTGACCGATTGGCAAGTGCTGTTGAAGCCCTGCCTGACAGCTTCGCCCTCTGGGATTGCGACAATAGACTTGTCACCTGCAATGCGCGCTTTCGCGAGTTTTTTGGACTGGTGGATGCGTCTCTTGCCTCTGGCATGTTGCGCCGCTCAATTATGCAAATGGGCGTACGCCCCATACGCACCACGGTCATCGAAAAACCCAGTAGCCAGAAGCCCGACAGCACCAGCTTTGAAGTGCTGATGCCGGATGGACGCTGGCTGCACATCAATGAGAGCCAAACCCTGGAAGGGGGGCTGGTCAGTGTTGGCACTGATATTACCGTCCTCAAAAAGAGTGCGCAAAAAATCATAGAGAACGAAAAAGAGCTGCGTGTATCCGTCGGTGATTTACGCGAAAGCCGCCGCGAGCTCGAACGCCAAAAGCAAATTCTTGTTGAATTATCGGAGAAATATGGCCGCGAAAAGAACCGCGCCGAGGCTGCCAATCATGCAAAATCGGAATTTCTCGCCAATATTTCCCATGAGCTGCGTACGCCACTCAATGCGGTCATCGGCTTTTCCGAAATTATGCAGCACGGCCTGTTTGGCGATATGACCATCGAGAAATATGCAGAATATTCTCACGATATCTACCAGAGTGGTCATTTCCTGCTGCAGGTCATCAATGACATCCTTGATATGTCACGCATTGAAGCGGGCAAGGTCGAGCTTGATCTGGAAAGCGGTGATCTGTGCAATATTTTTGATGAATGTATGCGCCTTGTTTCCGGTGCCGCGAGCGACAAACGAATTACGCTTGGTTATGAGGGCCCCGAAAAGCTCATCCATAAACTGGACCGGCGCGCCTTCAAGCAGATCATGTTGAACCTGTTGTCCAACGCCATAAAATTCACGCCTGAACACGGCAATGTCAAAATTCTTGTTGAGCAAACAGATGAGAAGCTGTCCATCACCATTGAAGATAATGGCATTGGCATTCCGCAAAGTGAAATCGCCAAACTTGGGCGACCCTTCGAGCAGATCGAGAACCAGTTTACCAAAAGCCATAGCGGCACCGGCCTTGGCCTTGCCATTTCACGCTCACTCATGGAGCTTCACCAAGGGCATCTTCATATTAAAAGTGCCGTCAATATCGGCACTCGTGTCAGTTGCCACTTTCCGGGCAAAACCAACAGAAATCAGGCGATACCCAATCGGGATGCCGCCTGATGATGGCGTGCGTATGCAGCCTTTATTTCTTCTCCATGTCGCTACTCGCCTCTTCAACGGCCATGGCGATCAGGTAGGACAAAAAGTGCATACCTGCATGGTCGGCCAGATGCTGAAAAGGCTTCAGTCCTTCATGGATGTGACGGCGCAGGTCGGCCTTGCTCAAATAAGCAAGGCTCATTGAAGCCGCAATTTCTTTTTCGGCTTCCTGCTTTTTTGTTGTTCGCCGTGGACGCCGTGAAACCCTGCCTGTCGCCTTGCGGGGCTTGCGCACACGCTTGCGGGCTGATGGCTTCTTTCCACGCTCTTCCTTATCCAACAAGGTCTCCTTGAATCTTCAAACAACCTCTAAACGTCGAAACCGACGAGAGCTATAAAAAGGTAAACAATAATTACGGGTGGGTACCTTTTCGGGAAACTAGATCAATGCCAAAATACGCAGCAGACCGGAACGGAATCCCTGACCGTGTTTATACGCTAATTTGATTAAGTCTAGCCCAATAAAGTGAGTTATTCTCGTAGTGATAGTGCTTGTGTGGACAATTCCTCCCTTTTTGTCGCAGACCTGACAGATCAAGGGAAAATAATTGACGAACTAACTCCTTGTATAATTTCATATTTTTAAAAAATGAGTCTCTTTCGTCACATAAAGTTAGAAAAATGCGCTTTTATAAGGCTGTATTTTTTCAACAGGATGGTAACCCGCTTCTCAAGTCCCGATCAGCACAATCACCCGTTTTCTGACTAACTTTATACCCGCTGCCCGCCAGACAATTGCCATCGAACACAGATCAGACAGCCACACTCACCCACTTCACTCCCTCGCCAGCAGACGTCTTGCCATATCAAATGGGGGGTTAATCGGGCGCAGCTGCAGGCTAACAGCGGTCGGAATTGAATTGCTCAGAACATGAAAAAAGCCGCGTATGTGAAACTGGTTGAGCGAACCGCTATCGGTATATTCGCAGGCCACATCATTATAGGGAAAGACGGTGCGCCCGCCGGTAAAGATGCTCATCACCAAATGATTATAAGCAGCCAGAGGCCCCAGCTCATAGCTCACCCCTTCCCCCATAGGCAAGGGGCCGATGGGACAACTTTTGCGCGCTTGCTGCTTGCCGTTTAGATGGACAGTAAAAGGTTGCCCGCCCTCAGGGCGATCCGTGAAATTAATAGACAGATCAAGATAGATAAAACCCTGCCCCTCCATGCCGGTCAACTTTTCAACGATGAGAGCGCGCCGTTTATCGTCAAGCGTCACTGGAATATGCAGCTTGACCTTTTGGATCACTGCAGGGGTCGCTTCCCCCCTGACCCGTTCATTGGCACCCAGCACAAACGCACTGCACAAAATAGTGGCAAACAGGACAAACGAATATTTCTGCACTTTCGGGCACTCCTCACATCAAGTTCATTGCCACTTTTCCTTTAATAGCAATAGAAAGTGCTCATAAAAAAGCACGCCCCGTCTCGCCTAAAAGCAAGGCGGACGGGGCGTGCCAAAATTTCAGATATGAACTGCGAAAGTTAATCAACCCCCACCGCGCGGATTATTCTCACGAGCCTGACCAATGGCATCATTCAGGACTTCCTGGCGCAGCTTGATGGTTGGATCGTTGAACAGAACGTTTTTCATCCAGTCAAAACCAAGCTTCAAGAGCAATTCATCATCGGTGCGCAACTCCTCGACAAGCTCTGGATCAACCAGATAGGTCTGCAAAAACTTGCTTTCAAAAACGAATTTACGGAGCATCTCGATATCAGTTGTCGCCATGAAAAACATCTGCTTGGTCTTCTCAGGAACCACCGTGCCGTTAGGCCCCCCCATGACTTTCCAGCTCGACATTTTCATCAAAATTTCAACCCAGCCCCGGTTCTGCTCGTCATAAGGCTCAACGCCCTGCTCCTTGCGAAAATCCTTGACGGACAGCTCTTTGTCTTCTTCGTGGCCCTTGCAGTGATCTTCCTTGACCAGAAAGAAGAAGTCTTCCGGCCCCTTCGCCCCTTTCATTTTGACGGCGGCCAGCCCAAGTGGATAATAGCGGCAATTGACCGGACGATTTTCATAGACTGTGCAGCCCTCTTCCTCATCCATAAAGACGCAAGCGCCCCTGCCGTCTTTGCCCATCATGCGTAGCTTGGCCACCGGCATATCAGCCCCGTGCCACATGGCAGGCACGGTGAACAATTTGAGAAATTCGGCAGGCTTGATGTCGAGACCTTTCGACAGGCGCAATATATCAAACGGTGTCAGGGTAATATCAGCACCATGACAACAAACGTTCCAGCACGACACCCCCTTGTGACAGGAAAAGCAAAAACTGTCAGACCCCTTGATCTTGACGGGCTGCACGGGATTACCATCAGCGGAGCGCACCCCGTCAAAAATATCAATATCCATATCGGCTTCAGCGGCGCGGCGGTCGCGGTCTTCATCGTCCAGACGCTTGGCGTGCTCAAGCATGGTTTCTTTTTTCAGATCATCAATGTCTTTCAACGATTTTTTCTTGTCATCGCTCATCGGTTTCACTCCGTTTATTGTCATATTGGCCGCTGGCGCGGCCAGCGCTCGCCGGGCGGCAGCTTTTCAGCTGGAAGCAGGGGATGATCCCCTGCACCTCATATCATAAAATCCTAATATCATGGTTTCGTGAGAATAGCGATGAATTTTGCGTCAAGAAGCTTCATAATAGTGCGCTATGGCGTCGTGAAATACTCATTGCCAATAATTATGTGTGCCTGAATAAATCTCGCAGATAATTCTTCAACTTCCCGAACATGAAGTTGGCGATCAAATACCGACTGCTGATCTTCTTTAACGGACTGGAAAACGCATAAAAGGCCACTAGTGTCCGGTTAATAATTGAATAGATTCAACTGGTTATCTGAAGCGGAATTCGCGCTTTTGCACTCCGCGTTTGCAAGCAATTGATCCAATGGTGTTTTTTCGAAAATCGTCACACTGATCACTTGCAGAATTGTGTAGAGCTCAGCAGGCAGATCAAGTCTCCTTTTTATGATGGCGATGAGCACATAAACCGAGATGGCGATCCATAGCTGCGTTTTGACCGCATTTTCTGTTGTTCCGAAAAAG
>JAKIUO010000129.1 GCA_021647535.1 Hyphomicrobiaceae bacterium | reverse complement strand
AGGTGGGGCACTGGTGGATGTAAATGGCGATCTGGTTGGTATTAATACGGCTATTTTCTCAAAATCTGGTGGTTCACTGGGGATTGGTTTTGCCATCCCCTCCAATATGGTGGCTCTGGTTGTTAATTCAGCAAGGCACGGTCGAACGGTTCAGCGTCCCTGGTTTGGCGGCAGCGTCAAGACTGTGACCTCGACGATTGCTGAAGGTTTGCAATTGCCTAAACCCACTGGCGTTTTTATATCCAGTCTTGGCGATGAAAGTCCGGCGCGCGATGCAGGATTGCGGGTAGGGGATGTGATCCTGTCCGTTAATAATCATGTTATTCTTGATGCCAAAGCCTTTCGTTACCATTTTTCGATCAATGGCACGGGGGGTGTGGTGGATATGAAGGTCTGGCGCGATGGCAGAAACTTTAGCAAGACTGTTTCTTTGATACGGGCACCAGAGAGGCCGCCGCGCAACGAAAAACGTTTGAGTGGTAAAAACCCGTTCTCAGGAGCACTGGTCGCCAATCTGTCTCCGGCGCTTGCTGAGGAAATCGCCATGAGTGATCAGTCTGGTGTCGTGGTGCTCGGGTTAAGCCGACGCTCTTTTGCCCGGCGTATCGGCTTGGTACAACGCGATATTATTCTTGAAATCAATGGCGTGGAAATTGATCGCGTTGCGGATTTACTGACAATCTTGAAAGAGCGCCCGCGTCGTTGGCGCTTTATGATCAAGCGGGGCAAAAATATCCTGTCCATGAGCCTTGGTCGATAACCCTATATCAAAATGAGTGATCTATTTGAAAATGCGGGACTTGAAAACCAAGCGCCAAGGCCATTAGCAGATCGTTTGCGCCCCCAAAAACTTGCAGAGGTTGTGGGGCAGGAGCATTTGCTGGGGGAAAAGGGTTTTTTGGGTGCGATGGTGCGGACGCAGCAAATGGGTTCGGTCATATTCTGGGGGCCACCGGGATCTGGAAAAACCACAATCGCGCGTTTGCTGGCTCATGAAACGGATCTGCATTTTGAGCAGATCTCTGCTATTTTCTCTGGTGTAAAAGAATTGCGCGAGGTTTTTGAGCGAGCAGGAAAGCGGCGACGTGATGGAATCGGCACATTGTTGTTTGTTGATGAAATCCATCGTTTCAACAAATCTCAGCAAGACAGTTTTTTACCCCATCTTGAGGATGGCACCATCGTTTTGGTGGGGGCGACCACCGAGAACCCTTCTTTTGAGCTCAACTCCGCTTTGCTGTCGCGCACCAGCGTTTTGACTTTCAAGCGCCTTGATGAGAGTGGGCTTGAAACATTGCTGCAAAAGGCAGAGCGCCATCTGGAGCGGGTTTTGCCGCTCGACAAAGAAGCCCGCGCCGCTCTTGTCAACATGGCGGATGGTGATGGCCGCTCTGTTTTCAATCTGGTCGAAGACGTGATGCGGGGCGCTCCCAAAGAGGGCGAATTGCTTGATACGCAGCAATTGGTGGCCTTGGTGCAACGGCGGGCTCCTGTTTATGACAAAAGCGGTGAAGGGCACTATAATCTGGTAAGTGCCTTGCATAAAGCCATCCGGGGGTCTGATCCGCAAGCTGCGCTCTACTGGTTCGCGCGCATGTTGGCTGGAGGGGAGGACCCTTTGTTTATCGCCCGGCGTCTGGTGCGTATGGCTGTCGAAGATATTGGGCTTGGCGACCCTCATGCGCTGCTGCAGGCCAATGCCGCCAAGGAGGCCTATCAGTTTTTGGGGTCACCAGAGGGCGAGCTGGCACTGGCGCAGAGCGTTGTTTATCTGGCGACAGCGCCCAAATCGAACGCGGTTTATGCAGCCTATAAAGCGGCCATGAGTTCGGCCAAAAACTCGGGATCTCTGGCCCCGCCCAAACACATTATAAATGCGCCGACAAAATTTATGAAGCAAGAGGGCTATGGCGCGGAATATGAATATGACCCTGATTGTGAGGATGGGTTTTCCGGTCAAAACTATTTTCCAGATGGCTTTGCCGCCCAGAGCTATTACCAGCCAGTGAGCCGCGGCTATGAGCGCGAAATCCAGAAAAGGCTTGACTATTGGGACGCTCTTCGCAAAAAGCGCAAGTGAGATAAATTTAACAAGGCTTGAAAAGAAAATAATATGAAAATTCTGGATGCTATTCCCTTTACTATTGTCATCATAATGTGCTTGACCATTGGGCTGGCGCCCTTTGTCCCTGAGCCGCATGTTGTCGAGAAGTTGCGTATGTTGTTTTCTGGAAACCTCCACAGGTTGGTTGATATTGGCGATCTTTTGATGCACGGCTCACCCTGGATTTTACTTTTTCTCAAGCTTGTAAGTCTGGCGCTGGGAAAGCGCGCAAGCTAGAAGGGCAAAGACCATGAAGATGATGCTGATGGTGGCGATGGGGGGAGCAATCGGCTCCTCCTTGCGATATCTGGTCGGAGTATTGGCCACCCGCCTGTTCGGCATTAATTTCCCCTGGGGCACGATGATTGTCAATATTACAGGGTCTTTCATGATGGGGGTTCTGGTCACGCTGTTGGCTCTTCGTTTTTCGGTCAGTAATGAAGTGCGCGCTTTATTGGCCATCGGTGTGCTCGGCGGCTTTACGACCTTTTCGAGCTTTGCGCTGGATTTTGTCTATCTGTTTGAGAAAAAACAATATTATACTGCCATGGGCTATATGAGCATTTCTGTACTCTGTTCTGTTTTGGCGCTGTTTCTGGGGCTGGCTGTCACGCGGTCCCTGGCAGGCTAAAGGGGCGGTATCCAAAAAGAGAAAAAATATGAGCGGCGTTACACAAAAAAGTATCGGCACGAGCGAAGACGGTATGCGGCTGGACCGCTGGTTTCATCTGCATTTCCCGCAAGTGTCCCATGGTCAGCTGCAAAAATTCTTGCGCAAGGGGCAAGTCCGGGTTGATGGTGGGCGCTCGAAAGCCTCAAGACGACTTATCTCGGGGCAAGAGGTGCGCATCCCGCCATTGCCAGAGCAAACAGCACAGGACAGGCCGCGCCAACCAAAGCGCCTTACGGAACGCGATGTGGAATTTATCCGCTCGCTGGTCCTCCACCGCGACAAGAATTTTATTGCCATCAACAAACCATCCGGGCTTTCTGTGCAAGGCGGGACGGGACAAGAACGCCATGTCGATGGTCTGCTTGAGGGGTTGAAATTTGAACTGGAGGAGCGCCCCAAGCTGGTGCATCGTCTTGACCGCGATACGAGCGGCGTTTTGATGTTGGCGCGGTCACGCCAAGCCGCGACCCTCATGGGACAAATGCTGAAAAAACGTGATACCAGCAAGCTCTATTGGGCGGTGGCGATGGGTACACCAAGACCAGCGCAAGGACAGATTGAGCTGGCGCTGGCGAAAAGAAAAGGCCGTGCCGGTGAAAAAATGCAGGTCTGTTATGAAGACGAAGAGGAGGGACAGTTTGCCCTTACCAAATATTTTGTCCTGCAGTCTGCTGCACAGCGCTTTTCTTTCGTGGCGCTAACGCCGGTGACCGGCCGCACCCATCAGTTGCGGGTGCATATGAATGAAATTGGTTTTCCCATTGTTGGTGATGGCAAATATGGCGGGGCAGATGCTCATCCAGGTGGAGAGATTTCAAGAAAGCTGCACCTTCATGCCCGCTCTTTTTCGTTTACGCACCCCGATAAAGGCAAGCTGCTGACCATACGCGCTGAGCTGCCAGACCATATGCAAAAAAGCTTTGACCTGCTCGGATTTGATGGTTTGGACAAAGACAATCCCTTTATGTAGAGCGAAAGAGCCACCATGAACAATGAAAGCACGGAAGGCCGTGATCAGCCAAAGCTGGTCATATTTGATTGTGACGGTACGCTTGTCGACAGCCAGCATGTCATTATAGGCGCCATGAAAAGCGCCTTTGAAAATGCCGGGCTGGTGAGCCCTGCCGATCATGAAATAAGAGGGATTATCGGTTTGTCGCTGCATGAAGCGGTTGGCGCGCTGGTCCCTCCCATGGATCAAGAGCAGATGGATCGGCAGAAGATGGATGAAAAGCAGCTTGATGATCTGGTTGAGGGCTATAAGGCGGCCTTTATCGAGCAGCGGAAATCCCCCGATTTTCATGAACCCTTGTTCACTGGTGCGCGAGAAATTTTACAGGATCTGGCAGCGCAGCCCGATATTTTGCTGGGGGTCGCCACGGGGAAATCACGTCGCGGCGTTGATGTGCTTTTTGAGCGAGAGGGTCTTGGTGATTTTTTCTTCACCATTCAAACGGCGGATGATGCGCCCTCCAAACCGCACCCTGGCATGATTGAAAACGCCATGCAGGCTTGCGGTGTGCGCGGGCAGAATGTTTTTATGATTGGCGATACCAGCTATGATATGGCCATGGCCCGCAATGCCGATGTGAGGGCGATCGGCGTGGGCTGGGGCTATCATGAGAGACATATTTTGCATGAGGCAGGAGCGCATCATATGATCGAGAAGTTTAGTGAGATTTCAACGCTTGTGGCAGCGGGTGATCGAGCATGAGCGACAAGGTGAAGCGTTTTTACAAGCGTGTGGAAATTGTCGGTGATGAAAATGGCTACGAAATTGAGCTTGATGGGCGAGCGATCAAGTCACCGGGGCGAGAGGTACTGGTTTTGCCTCATCAGTCCTTGGCGAGCGAGTTGGCGGAAGAATGGCGTCGTCAGGAAGAGTTCATAGATCTTGCCAGTATGCCGGTCATGCGTTTTGCTGGACGGGTACATGATAATATTTTGCCAAAAATACAAAGCGCGCGAACTGAGATTTTGAAATTCGCGCATTCAGATCTGCTTTGCTATCGCGCCGAGCAGCCAGAGCCTTTGGTCGAACGGCAGGCAAAATTGTGGGATCCAGTGCTGGAGCGCTTTGTACGCGAGGGCAATATCCGCTTTAAAGTTTCCAGTGGTATTTTGTGGATTGATCAAGAGGCGGGCGATATGGAACGCTTTGCCAGCCTGCTTGAGCATTTTGATGGTTATGTATTGGGCGCTTTGCTAGAGGTGACCTCTCTAAGCGGTTCTGCCATCCTGGCGCTGGCGCTTGGCAAGGGCTGGTTGGCTCCAGCCAAAGTGTGGGAGCTGTGTCATATTGATGAAGATTTTCAGGCCGAGCAATGGGGCAAGGATGAGGACGCAGAACAGGCTCGAAAATATAGGTATGGTGATTTTCTAGCCGTTGTTCTCGCCCTCAATCAGTCTCCATGAGAAGACGAGATCAGCTGTCCTCAAGGTTTTTGTTGAGATAGCCATCAATGACGGCCATCAGATCCTCTACCCGGTTTTCGAAGAAATGATTGGCATTGGGGACAACCACATGACCGATATCAATGCCCTTTTGAGTTTTCAGCTTTTCCACAAGTGTTCGCACATCGGCGGCGGGCACAACCCGGTCAATTTCCCCATTGACGATGAGGCCGGAGGACGGGCAGGGGGCCAGAAATGAAAAATCATAGAGATTGGCTGGCGGGGCGACAGAGATAAAACCCTCGATTTCCGGGCGTCGCATCAAAAGCTGCATACTGATCCAGGCGCCAAATGACACACCGGAAATCCAGCAGCTGGTGGCTTCCTTGTTGATGGCCTGCATCCAGTCGAGCGCAGCAGCAGCGTCAAGCATTTCACCAGCGCCATTGTCAAACAGACCCTGCGAGCGTCCGACACCGCGAAAATTGAAGCGCAGAACCGAAAAGCCGCGTTGCACAAAGCTGTAATAGAGGTGATAAACGATCTGATTATTAATGGTGCCGCCAAACTGCGGGTGGGGATGCAGGATCAGGGCAACCGGTGATTCAGGATCGGTGTTATGGTGATAGCGGCCTTCGAGGCGGCCAGCAGGTCCATTGAAGACGACCTCAGGCATGAATATTTCGCTCCGGCTTTTGCTGTTGTAAAGGGTTGAACGGCTTTGTTTAAAACCAAAATACTAACAGCTGTGAAAACACAGCCTGTCCCCTGTGACAATGGCGACAGGCTTAATACTTGACTAACACAGTCAGGAATTATATATCTGTTTTAAGTGATGTTGAATGATCTATCCAGTTTATGGTGCCGCAGGTTCTGAAATTCATGTGGTTTCGAAAGATCTTGTCTACACGATCCTACACGCACAAAGCAAGCAAAATACGTCGAAAAACCGCAGATCCTGGACAAGAATGACAGGCCGCGATCAGAAAAAGCAAGGCACACCTCGCAACGGCTATAATGGATGAAGTGAATGAAACTGAATACCAAAGGTAGATATGCCGTAATGGCGATGGCGGATATCGCCAAATGCGGTCAGGGAAAAGCCATTCCCATGGCGGCGATTGCCAAGCGCCAGCACATCTCCCTGGCCTATCTGGAGCAGCTGTTCTCAAAGCTTCGTCGGGCTGATCTGGTTTCCAGTCTGCGCGGGCCAGGCGGTGGATATGTTTTGTCCCGTCCGGCGGATAAAATTTATATTGGTGAAATTATGCAGGCGGTAGGCGAGCCGGTAAAAATGACCCGTTGCAATCGCGACACTGACAAGGATGCGGGCTGTATTGGTGGCCAGGATTGCCTCACACACTCATTGTGGAATGCCCTGAGCGATCATATATACAATTTTCTGGCCAGTATCTCCTTGCAAGATGTTCTGGATAAAAAGGTCGGGTCGCTAGGGTCTCTGGCGGCCAATCTGGAAATGGTCAGTAATAATAAAGCGGAGCAAAAATTATTAAAACAGTCTGATGAGGAGGTAATATGAACGCCTCAGGTCATGTTTCGGGCACCCGCATCTATCTGGATCATAACGCCACGTCACCTCTGCGCAAACGGGTGCGCGAAGCGATGATTGGTGCCATGGATCTGGCGGGAAATGCGTCTGCTGTTTATAAAGAAGGGCGCGCGGCCCGCTCGGTCGTTGAGCGCTCAAGGGAAAAGATCGCGGCGCTCATTGGTGCCAACCCAAATGAAGTGCTGTTTACGTCAGGGGGGACCGAAGCTAATTTGACGGCGCTGTCTCCTGGACTGGTTGCTCCAAATCCGGCGGAACGTCGCCAGGCCCTTTGTTTTGTCTCTGATGTGGAACACCCATCGGTGCGCAAGGGCGGGCGCTATGCGCTAGAGCAGGTCAGGACCATTCCGGTGAATTCATCGGGGGTCGTTGATCTTGAAGCTTTTATTGATCTGCTTGATGCCCATGATATTGGCGCTGCCACTAGCCAACAGGACCAGGTGCCTTTTATGGTGTCGGTGATGCTGGCCAATAATGAAACGGGTGCGATCCAGCCGGTGACGGAAATTGCGGGTATTGTACTGGAGCGCGGTGGCTTGATGCATTGTGATGCCGTGCAGGCTCTGGGGCGTATGCCTTTTGATATGGCCTCGCTGGGGGCTGATCTGGTGACCATTGCCGCGCATAAGATTGGTGGCCCCAAAGGGGTTGGCGCGCTGATCGGTCCTGGTATTGATCGGGTGCTGAATGATCCCTTGATGACGGGGGGCGGGCAGGAAATGAGACGTCGGGCCGGAACCGAAAATATTGTTTCAATCGCTGGTTTTGCGACGGCTGCAGAGATTTCATGCGAAGAGCTGGCCGAGCGTGAGATGGTGAGATTTTTACGCGACCGTGCCGAGAGCCGGTTAAAGGCGCAGCATCCTGATCTGGTCCTGTTTGCCAAGGATACGGACCGCCTGGAGAATACCTCCTTTATGGCCATTCCTGGTGTGCTGGCCGAAAAACTGATCATTGCGCTTGATCTTGATGGTATTGCCATAAGCTCTGGTTCCGCCTGTTCTTCAGGCAAGGTGACGCGCTCACCGGTGCTGGCGGCCATGGGCGTCAATGATGAATTGGCCAGATGTGCCTTTCGCATCAGCTTTGGCCCGCAGAACTGGCTGAATGATGTGGACCGGCTGGTGGGCTCAATAAAAAAGGCCGTTGAACGCATGAATAGATTAAAAACACTCGTAGGGTCGCAATCAACCCAACTATTGACAAGCAAGGGATCACATTGATGGCTAACATACGCGAAGAGACGATTGATCAGGTCAAAGAGATCGAAGTCGAGAAGTATAAATATGGCTTTTCGACCGATATCGAAATGGATATGGCCCCCAAAGGCCTGTCCGAAGATATTGTGCGCTTTATTTCGGAAAAGAAAAAAGAGCCGGAATGGATGCTCGAATATCGCCTTGATGCTTATCGGCGCTGGCGCACCATGGAAGAACCCTCATGGGCTCTTCTCAACTATCCAAAGATCGACTTTGATGATCTGTATTATTATGCAGCGCCCAAGGAAAAGGTCATGCTCGACAGTCTGGATGATGTCGATCCCGAAATATTGGCGACCTATGAAAAGCTCGGCATTTCGCTGAAAGAACAAGAAATTCTGGCTGGTGTCGAGGGTACGCAAAACAAGGTGGCTGTCGATGCCGTGTTTGATAGCGTGTCCGTCGCGACAACCTTCAAGGCCGAGCTGGCAAAGGCTGGCGTGATCTTTTGCCCGATCTCGGAAGCCCTGCAAACACACCCCGAGCTGGTGCGCAAATAGCTGGGCTC
>JAKIUO010000128.1 GCA_021647535.1 Hyphomicrobiaceae bacterium | reverse complement strand
CCTTCGCTCACCTCTCGCTCGAATGATTTAAACGAGATCGCGCCAGCCAGCAAACGACCATCAAGTTCAGGTAAAATGACATTCATGGCAAGGTCCGATATGCCCAGCCCCCTGTCTTGCTCGCGCCAGCTTTCAAGTCGGGTGGTGGCGAGGATCGCCTGAAAAACCGGCACACCGATCCGCTCAAAAAGCGAGCGCCCAGCTCTACCGCTTTGCGCCGCAAAAGCCGTGGTTGTCACCAGAACCTTGAGTTTGGCCCGCGACGCCGCCTTGACCACAAACGCCCCGACCCTCTCGTCTTTAAGGGTCGGCACAAAAATCGGCACCACTGCCAGCCCACGCTCTTCAAGCGCCGCGCACAAGGCATCAACCGGCGCCACATCATCGGCCAGAAACAAGGAGCGATAGAAAATGATCCCGACCCTGTCAGCTGAACCCGTCATCAATTCGTCAAGTTCAACAATGCAGCTGTCTGGTCCGGCGCCAGGGCGATAAAACCCCATACGCGGTACGCTGCGACATTTCGGGACGTGCACATCTTCCCCGGCCAGCGCGGCCAGTTGCAGCACCAAAGCCGACATATTGCGCGCGCCGCCCGCGCGAAAATAGTCTAACAGCCCTTCCAGATCATGCTCTTTGATCGTCGAAATTTTCGCCAGCCGGTCATCTTGCGCACTGTCTTCACCGGGCAAAAAAGCCAACGCAATCTTTTCGCGTCGCGCCATCTCAGCCAGCTGGTCGCAGCCATAGGACCAGTAATCATATCCCCCCAGCAGACGCACAAGGATGACCTTGGCATGACGGGCCACCGTATCAATCCACAAATCCACCGACATGGGATGACGTAGATGAGAAAGTGATGCAAGGCGCATATCAGGCAATTGTTCGCGGTCCTTTTCCCAGGCTCTTGCCAGCGCCGAAAGGTCACTGCCCGAAAAAGACAGCACAATCACATCGGCGGGTGTCTGTCCCAGATCGACAGGCTCCAGCAGGTCATCGCACGAGGCTGAGCTGATATTGGCAATATGCATGGAGGTCGCCTTTAAGCCAGTAACAGGCGTTCAATGCGGACGCGATCAAGGCCGTGCAGCCCAATCACCACCAGCTGTGTCCCCCGTTGTTCCCCGTCGTTCCACGGGCGATCAAAATGGGTCTGCACCCGTGCGCCAACGCCCTGAACGACAAGGCGCATGGGCTTGTCCTCTATATTGGCAAATCCCTTGATACGCAGCACATCGTCAAGCGCTCCCACAGCTTCAAGACGCTCAACAAAGGCCGCAGTCTCGCCAATATCATCAAGATGCAGGGCGAAACCGTCAAAATCATCATGCTCATGGTCATGTTCACCATCATGATGGGTTTTGCGGTTTTCAATCTCATCCTCGACATTTGCCCCAAGCCCCAGCAAGACTTCATGACTGATGGCTCCATTTTTAACGGGCACCACTTTCACCGATGCGCCAAGGCTGTGCTCTAGCAGATGCAGGGCGCGGGCTTTGGCCTCATCATCAATAAGGTCGGCTTTTGACAATAATACGAGATCGGCGCAGGCAATTTGATCCTCAAAGACTTCTTCCACCGGATTATCATGGTCAAGACTGTCATCGGCGGCACGCTGCTCGTCAAGCGCACTCATATCATGAGCCACAAGACCACGGGCAAGCGCATCCCCATCAGCCACCGCAACCACACCATCTACCGTGACACGAGCGCGAATATCGGGCCAGTTAAAGGCCTGTACCAAAGGCTTTGGCAGAGCCAACCCGGAAGTTTCAATAAGGATATGATCGACGGGGGGCTGGCGCGACAATATATCTTCAAGGGCTGGCTGAAAATCATCCGCTACCGTGCAGCAAATACAGCCATTGGCCAGCTCGACAACATTTTCTTCGGGGCAGCTCTCAAGCCCACAGCCTTTCAGCACCTCGCCATCAAAGCCCATATCCCCAAACTCGTTGACGATCACCGCAAGGCGTCGCTTGCCGGGATTTTCCAGCAAATTGCGGATGATGGTGGTTTTGCCCGCCCCAAGGAAACCGGTGATGATGGTGGTGGGCACGCGCCTTAGACTATTACTCATAAAACTCGCCTTGTTGTCGAAATGAAAGAAAGAAGCGATCAGAATTTTAACGGTGGAATGCGCGCGACCATGCCTTTTTTAAGACATTGGGGACGATCGCGCCACGGCATCAAACCGTTCGGCGTGTCCGTCATCAAATGCGCGCCAGCCACAAGATCTGCACCATTTTCAATCTGCAGATCACCAAACACATAGGTCCAGCAATCCGAAGTGGCAATGGCGGCTGAAAGGCGGCGATTGCAATTGCCAAGACACTCCACGCTGCTCACCTGCAAAAGCCCCTGCCCGCTTGCCCCATTGGCATCGCAAACAGCAGAAAACAAGCGCTCCCCCGGCGTTGGCGACGTTTCGTCCCCCTCCTTATTGCGGCAGGTGGAACAGACAAGAATGCTCACATTATGAAGTTTTGGGGCGTCTGTGCGCACATCAAACAGCTCGCTCACGCCAGGCGTGGCTTCATCAGGCTCAAGGGCCATATTGTCCTCCATTTCCAGTACATACCGCTGGAGTTCGGGTTGCATTTATAGATGGCAGGTCTCCTGGCTTTGCGACTAAAACGTTTTCTTTCGCCTTCCCGGTTTCCCAGTGGATCCTGAAAGAAAACTCATCGCTTACAGTTGCGGCGACAGCCGGGGAATTGATCGAAAACAATCGCACCCCGTTCCCTTTTTGCCGCTCAAACGAGCGGCACCATCACGGCGAACCTATGGGAGCGCATGAGGGATGTCAACAAGGCTGGCGATGGTTTTGCCGACTTGTCAGCCTGGCAAGGCTCGCCTATGACTGGACTTAAAAACTTGATGTTACGCAAAAGAAGAAAAGAAGGCCTCCGGGGATTCGCTACGCGCGAAAGCGGCAAAGGGTCTAGACCCTTGTGCAATCCCAATTGTTGGGTTTTTAGGGACTATTCCCTAAATGCCCGCTGCATAAGCGTCGCCGAAGACTCTTTTTCAAGACCGGCCCAAAACTTGGGTGCGAAATACGGAAAGCAAGGAAGGAAGTAAACCAATGGCAGAGCTGACAGCCCCGCGACTGACTTTTTTACTTGGCGGGGCACGCTCGGGGAAAAGCCTTCATGCCGAAACACTGATCTCCGCCCTGCCCGCACCATGGATCTACATTGCCACGGCACAGGCCTTTGATGACGAAATGAGCGCCCGCATCAAAAAACATCAGATGCGGCGTAAAAACGGCTGGCAGACGATTGAAACGCCACTTGATCTGGCAAAGGCATTGCAGCAGGTGCCCGCTGGTGCGCCAATCCTTGTGGACTGCCTGACCCTGTGGCTTTCCAACCATATTTTGCGCGAGTGCGATCTGGCCCATGAATGTGATGCGCTGCTGATCGCTCTTCAAAAACCGCGCGGCCCCTGGTTTGTTGTCGCCAATGAAACCGGCATGGGCATCGTCCCTGAAAATGCGCTGGCACGGCGTTTTCGCGATGCGGCAGGAATGCTCAATCAAAAGGTTGCGGCGCTTGCCGATGAGGTGATATTGATGACCGCCGGACTTCCCATACAGCTGAAAAACGCCCCTACAGGTGAAAAACAATGAGTGATGAAAAAGAAAACGCCGAACAAAAACACCAGCGTAAAATGGCCAATCGCAAAAAGGTACAGGATGCGGAAGTGGCCTCCAAAACCATTGAAAAAGGCCTGCTGATTGTCAATACAGGCCCTGGCAAAGGCAAGTCCACCGCCGCTTTTGGTCTGGCTTTGCGTATGCTCGGCCATGGCCGCCGCGTAGGCATTGTGCAATTCATCAAGGGGGCCTGGCAGGCCGGAGAGCGCGATGCCCTGAAGCGTTTTGACGATCTGATGGAATGGCACACCATGGGCGAAGGTTTTACCTGGGAAACGCAGGATAAACAGCGCGATATCGCCGCCGCGCAGCGCGCCTGGGGCAAGGTTGAAGAGCTGTTGGCCAACCCGGCAATCAGCCTCATCATTCTGGACGAACTCAATATTGCCCTGCGCTATGAATATCTTGACCTGCAAAAAGTGGTGGCGGCGCTGGTGGCGCGGCGCAAGGATTTACATGTGGTCGTGACGGGGCGCAATGCCAAACCCGAGCTGATCGAAGTGGCTGATATGGTCACGGAAATGAGCCTCGTCAAACATCATTTCAAAGCAGGCGTCAAAGCGCAATCCGGTATTGAGTTTTAAGGGCGGCATCAAATTTTAAAGGTGGTATCGAGTTCCAGATGAATGGCAAGGCGATCATGTTTCAGGGCACTGGCTCCGATGTTGGCAAATCGCTGATCGTCGCTGGACTGGCACGCGCCCTTGCCAATCGCGGCTATGCCGTCAGGCCCTTCAAGCCGCAAAATATGTCGAATAATGCGGCCGTTACCTATGATGGCGGCGAAATCGGCCGCGCCCAGGCCTTGCAGGCAAAAGCGGCGCGCACCCCACCGCTCACCGATATGAACCCCGTTTTATTAAAGCCCCAAAGCGAGCTGGGGGCGCAGGTCATCGTGCAGGGCAAGGTCATAGGCAATCAAAAAGCCCGTGAGTTTCAGCGCACAAAACCAAAGCTCATGAATGCCGTGCTGGAGAGTTTCGAGCGCCTGAAAGCCCATGCTGATTTTGTGCTGGTAGAGGGAGCTGGCAGCGCCTCTGAAATCAATCTGCGCCTTCATGATCTCGCCAATATGGGCTTTGCCAGAGCCGCTAATGTGCCTGTGGTGGTGATTGGCGATATCGACCGGGGCGGCGTCATCGCAGCGCTTGTCGGCACCAAAACCGTCATTGCGCCAGAAGATGCAAGCATGGTCTGTGGTTTTATCGTCAACCGTTTTCGGGGCGATCCGGCTTTGTTCGACAAGGGCATGAAACTGATTGCACAAAAAACCGGCTGGCAGGACTTCGGGCTCATTCCGCATTTTAAAAATGCCTTCAAACTGCCTGCTGAAGATGGTTTCAAACTAGAGGAGAAGCAACAGCAAAACGGCACCGCCAACGTGAAAATCGCTGTCCCCATCCTGCCCCATATTGCCAATTTTGATGATCTTGACCCGCTCATTGCCGAACCTGATGTCAGCGCACAGAAAATCTGGCCCGGCGAGGTGATCCAGAGCGACACGGACCTGATCATCCTGTGCGGCTCCAAGTCAACCATTGCCGATCTGGCGACCCTGCACGCTGAAGGATGGGATGTGGATATCAAGGCCCATATGCGGCGCGGTGGCTCTGTGCTGGGCATTTGCGGTGGTTATCAGATGCTTGGCAACTACATTGCTGACCCCGAGGGGGTCGAGGGATCGGCGCAAACCGTGAAGGGCCTCAGCCTGCTTGACGTACAAACGGTCCTTGGCCCGCAAAAACATCTTGAACAGATAAGCGGCCACTCCTTTGACGGCACGCCATTTGAGGGCTATGAGATGCATATGGGCGAAATGAGCGGGACAGGCCTGCAAACTCCTTTTGCCACTCTTCAAAACGGTCAGGCGGAGGGTGCACTAAGCCCGAACGGACGCATTTGCGGCACTTATATTCATGGCCTGTTTGCCAATGACAAACAGCGCTCAAGCTGGCTGAAGCGGCTGGGTGGCAAGCCCTCAAACCTTGACCATGAACGCCAGATCAACGAGGTGCTGGACGCACTGGCCAACCATCTGGAAACCCATATGGACATAGAGGCCATCATTAAAATGGCACGCTAAGGATCACAAATGACACTCTGGGTCTGTCCCCATTCACAGCTTGAAACCACGCTTCAAAAAAGCGGGGCGCGGCATCTGCTGGCACTGGTCAGCGATCCGGCAGACTTCAAACGGCCCGGACAAATCCCGCAAAACCAATTTCACCTCAGCGTCATGAACGACATTGTCGAACCCCGCGACGGGCTCACCGCGCCCTCCCTTCATCACCTGGAAGCCCTGCTTGATTTTAATGCGACCCGGCCCGCCAGCACTCCCCTTGTCCTCACCTGCTATGCGGGCATCAGCCGCTCCACGGCCAGCGCCTATATACTGGCCTGCGCCGCCAAACCAACACTCGACGAACACCAGCTAGCGCAAAAACTGCGCTGTCTCTCGCCCTCGGCCACCCCCAATATCCGCCTCATTACCCTGGCTGACAAACTACTCGAACGAAAAGGCCGCATGACAAAGGCCATCGCAGCCATTGGCCGTGGTGCCGAAGCTTTTGAGGGCGAACCCTTTGTGCTTGAGGTCTAGATTTGCTGCGCAAGTGGGCGGCTGCCCACACCCGCTTGGGAGAAAAAATCCCCCCAAACCCCCTTCTTTTTGTTTCAAAAAAGCAGAGCTTGGGAACCCGAATTTTTAACTTAGCGTCTATGGGATGCTTTCCCCGAATGGGTATGGGCGATAGCCCATTCGCGACAGCGAGACACCCCCGCGCAAACATATGGACCGCGCCATCACAGCTTGATATGGTTCGCGCTTGAATGAAGCCCCTTGCAGGAACGGACCCCGATGAGTGATTTTAGCAAAGCCGAAATCGACGCGATTTACCGCGTGATCGAACAGCGTCGCGACATGCGCCATTTTCTGCCTGACCCTGTTGACCCTGCTCTCATGGCCCGCCTGCTGCAAGCTGCCCATCACGCGCCAAGCGTTGGCCTCATGCAACCCTGGCGTATGGTCCGGATATCAGATCAGCAAATGCGCCGGGACATTCACGCTCTGGTCGATGAAGAACGCCGCGCCACCGCCGATGCCCTGAACGAACGTGCCGATGAGTTTATGGCGCTGAAAGTCGAGGGTATCTTGCAATGTGGTGAATTGCTGGTGGTCGCTCTCATGGACGGGCGCGAAAAGCATGTGTTTGGCCGGCGCACCCTGCCCGAAATGGATCTGGCTTCGGTGGCCTGCGCCATTCAGAATATGTGGCTGGCCGCGCGGGCCGAGGGGATCGGCCTTGGCTGGGTGTCGCTCTTTGACCCCGCCAGACTGGGCGCATTGCTGTCTTTGCCAAAGGGGGCCAAAGCGGTCGCCATTTTATGCATTGGCCATGTGGAAAGATTTTACGAAAAACCCATGCTGGAGCTGGAGGGCTGGGCCAAAAGCAAACCTCTTGAAAATTATGTCGATGACAATCGCTGGGGCACACGAAAGGGCTCAAAATGATCATGACGGCGCTCGCAGCGATTATTGCCGTCTGCCTTGACGGGCTGCTTGGCGAACCGCGCCGTTGGCACCCGCTTGTCGGCTTTGGTGCTCTGGCGGATGGCATTGAAAAACGCCTGAACCAGCATATGGGCTCGCCCTTGCAACAAAGGCTGTACGGCCTGCTTGCCCTTGCCGCCCTGCTATTGCCAATCACCGCGCTCGCCGTATTGCCGCTTTTTCTTCCCCCCGCTTTGTCGCTGACCTTCACTGTTCTTGGTCTTTATCTGGCAATTGGTCATGAGAGTCTGTTTGATCACGCCGCCCCCATTGCTGACGCCCTTGCTCAAGACGATCAAGCCATGGCCCGGGTGCTCGCCGGGCGTATTGTAAGCCGTGATCCAGAGACCCTCGACATTGCAAAGGCGACCTGCGAATCTGTGCTGGAAAATGGCAATGACAGCACCTTTGCAGCGCTGTTCTGGTTCTTTGTCGCGGGATTGCCCGGGGTCATTCTCTATCGCCTCGCCAACACGCTGGATGCCATGTGGGGCTATCGCAACAAGCGGTTTGAAAATTTCGGCTGGGCCGCCGCACGCTTTGATGATGCCCTCAATTTCATCCCCGCCCGCCTCACGGCTTTATCCTATGCCCTGCTGGCCCCCCTTGTTGGTGGCAAACTCGAAACCGCGTTGTTGTGCTGGTACAATCAGGGGTATTTATGCGAAAGCCCCAATGCCGGGCCGGTGATGGCGAGCGGTGCCGGGGCGCTTGGCGTCTCCCTGGGCGGACGGGCGCGCTATCATGGAAAATGGCACGAACGCCCAACGCTTGGCGCTGGCCCCGCCCCCGAGGCCAGGGATATTTCGCGCGCCCTCAAGCTCGTCACCCTTACCCTTACCCTGTGGCTTGCCGTTTTTCTCGGCATCGCCTTTTTCAAAGAAGGATGACCCCATGCTTGAACATGGCGGACGATTGCAAGAGGCGGCAAAGCGCTACAAGATCCCCCTTGCAGACTGGCTCGATCTGTCCACCGGCATCAACCCGAATGGCTGGCCGGTCCCACCGATCCCCGCAACCTGCTGGGAACGCTTGCCAGAAGAACAAGATGGCCTGCTGGCGGCTGCACAAGACTATTATGGCACAGACTACCTTTTACCGGTGGCTGGATCGCAAGCCGCCATTCAGATGCTCCCCACCCTATTTACCCACAGCCGTGTGGGGATCATTGATCCGGGATACGGCGAACATCATCACGCCTGGCAACAAATGGGACACGAAGTTCAAAGGCTTTCTCCTGAGCTCATGCATGAACAGCTGGACACCCTTGATGTGCTGGTGATCATTCACCCTAACAACCCCA
>JAKIUO010000127.1 GCA_021647535.1 Hyphomicrobiaceae bacterium | reverse complement strand
TCGGTCATGGCGATGTGAGGTTTCTCTGTGGGTGTCTGGTCTTGTTTCAACACCAAAACCATACGACATTACAACAGCTTGATCCACACCCGCCAACCAAATCAGGCCACCTCATGAATTATTCGGGCTAGCTTTTAACGATCCGCAAAACCGGCTTGCCTGTAATAGGTGTGGGTGACGTAAATGACACGCCAAATTCCTTCAGCCCTCCCCAGACAACCCAACAGGCATAGCGTTTTTCCTCGTGCGGAATAATCAACGTAAACTGATTGGGAAGTCCAAGGCGTGAGGGTACTTTCAGGCAAGCCCCATTGGTCGTAATATTTCTCACCAGGCAGTCAAATACGCTTTGTTTGTTATTAAAAACTATTTTTGCCGGCATACAAGTGCGAGAACGGGAAAGGCTTCGTGCGTCGTTTTCCATAAGAGCCTCCAGAATATAACAATCTTTAATGACGCCCCTTGCGGGCTGTCATCAACATGCATTGTTAAAGAAATTCTAACTATAAAAGTGTTTTTTGACCATTCTCAACCCCTCATGTAGTTAATTGAGCCAGTGTGTTTTTCACCCTGATCCCCCTCCTCATGCTATGGTAATCTTGGACAGGATTTTTTGAGCAAAAACAGATGACCAGCTTTGCACCGCAAAAACGTACGAAAATGCAGAAATACCGACCCTTGGTCGGACTGCTCGCCCTGATGCTGGCGACACTGCCTTTTTTGATCTATAAATCCGCAACCTACACACGCAGCACCCTCCTCAACGATATTCGCACCACAAGCGCCCACACCCTTGATCTGGTGGTGGAAAATTTGCGGGGCGAACTCATCAGGTTTCAGGCTCTGCCGCATTTGCTGGCCGTCGACCAGGCTTATCTCGCTCTCTGGAATCCCAACAAAACGCCAGAAGACCTGCAGCGTATTAATCTTATGCTGGAAACAAACAAAAACATCACCGGAGCGCTCGAACTCTATATTCTAGACACAGATGGCAAGACCATCGCCGCCAGCAACTGGCGCTCGAAATATACTTTTATTGGTGATAATTTCAGCTTCCGACCTTATTTTCGAGACGCCATGCAAGGGACAGAGGGCCGCTATTTTGCCCTTGGAATGGCCTCACAAGAGCGCGGCTATTATTTCTCCTGGCCCATTCGCAAGGGCAACAAAATCCTTGGCGTCGTCGTCTGCAAACTCGCCGTCGGGCATTTTGAAACGGCCTGGAAGTCCAAACATAACGAGATTATCGTCACCGATCATCAGGGTATCATTTTTATGAGCTCCAATGACGACTGGCGCTATGGCTCCTTGCGTCCCCTATCCCAAAAACAGAAAGACGCCATTGCTCTGGATCGTCAATATGCTGAAACAAAAATAAAAAGCCTGCTCATCAAAAAACAGCGCTCTTTTAAAGAGGGCGGCAGGCTCATCGAGATTGTAAATGCTGATCTGCCAGACACCAGGAAAGCCAGGGGAAGCAGTTTCCCGCCTGATGATGCCTCTCAAATAAACATGCAATATCTTATGCTGGGTCGAGATATGAAAAAAGCGGGCTGGCGGGTCCACATATTGGCCAAAACCCTTACTGTTCAGACACAGATCTGGCGCAATGCCATTGCCACAACCATTTTTCTGCTTGGCCTGTTTGCTGCGATTGCTCTTTTTTTGGAGCGCGCCCGGCGTATTCGCGAAGGCATCGAAATACAGCAGCAGGCTCGGGCCGAACTGGAATATAATGTAGAACTGCGCACCCGCGAATTGCAAAAAGCCCAAGACGAACTGGTGCAGGCCAGCCGGATGGCCGCCCTTGGCAAAATATCTGCCGGGCTCAGCCATGAACTGAACCAGCCCCTCGCCGCCATCCGCTCTTATGCCGATAATGCCGATATTTTTTTGCAGCGCGGCCAGAGCGAGCCTGCCGCCGCCAATCTTAAAAATATTGGCGAACTCACCGACCGTATGGCACGCATTATCAAACATTTGCGCATCTATGCCAGCAAGGAAAAAATCGAAGCTGGACCGATAGACCTGCGCCTTGTCATAAAAGAAACACTGGCTATCCTTGCCCATCGCATCGACCAGGAAAAAGTCACCATCATTGACGAACTTCCCCAACGCCCGATCCTTGTGCATGGTGGACTGGTGCGCCTGCAACAGGTCTTTATCAATATTGTCAGCAATGCTCTGGATGCCCTCGCCAACGCGCCCCAAAAACAGATCATTCTGACCCTTGAAGAAAGCCAGAATATGCAGATCATTGAAGTCTGCGACACCGGACCTGGACTTGACGAAAATGAACTCAACCATGCCTTTGACCCGTTTTTTTCCACCAAGGAAGTTGGCCAAGGAGTGGGGCTAGGGCTTTCCATCAGCTATGGCATTATTCAGCAGTTTGGTGGCCATCTGGAGATCACCAATTGCAAAAACGGACCCGGTGCGGCCCTCAAGGTTGCCCTTCGAGAGGCTAAATGAGAAAGAGAATGCGAGCATGTGCAACAAGATCATACTGGTCGATGATGAAAAACATTTGCGTCAGGCCTGTACGCAGGCGCTAGAACTTGCCGGCTATCAGGTCAGCACGCACAGTTCCGCCAAGAACGTGCTGCCCGAAATCTCGCCCTCCTTTGACGGCATATTAGTGACTGATATCAAAATGCCCGGCATGAGCGGACTGGAGCTCATGCAAAAAATACGCGAAATAGATAGCGGCCTGCCCGTCATTCTCATCACTGGCCATGGCGACGTTCCCATGGCGGTCAAGGCGCTGCACGAAGGGGCCTATCATTTTATTGAAAAGCCCTTTCCGTCCGATCGTCTGGTGGGAATTGTCCGGCACGCCCTCGACAAGCGCAAGCTGGTGCTGGAAAACCGCCATTTGCGCTCCGAACTGGCTGGCTATACCGGACTGGATCAACGACTGGTTGGACGCGCCCCGGCAATGAACCGTCTGCGCGAACAGATCCGCAATTTTGGAGCGACACAGGCCGATGTGCTGATCCTTGGCGAAACCGGCACTGGCAAGGAGCTGGTGGCGCGCGCCCTGCATGAAAACAGCCCGCGCGCCAAAGGGAAATTCATCGCCATTAATTGTGGTGCGCTGCCCGAAAATATTATTGAAAGCGAGCTCTTTGGCCATGTTGAAGGCGCTTTTACCGGGGCCACGCAGCATCGCACGGGAAAATTCGAGCACGCCACTGGTGGCACAGTTCTGCTCGACGAAATCGAAAGTATGCCGATACAATTGCAGGTCAAACTATTGCGTGTTCTGCAAGAGCGCAAAATTGAACGCCTTGGAGCCAACCGCGAAATAGAGGTCGATATCCGTATTCTGGCGGCCACCAAAAGCGATCTGAAAGCAGAGAGCGCCGCCGGTCATTTTCGCGAAGACCTTTACTATCGTCTCAACATATTATCGTTGGAAATTCCTCCTTTACGCCAGCGCCGCGAAGATATTCCGCTCTTGTTTAATCATTTTATTAATCTTTATGCAGAACAGTATGGGTGTGAAACCAGTGATATTGCGACCGAAATATTAGAGGCTCTGATGACCCATAACTGGCCCGGAAATGTACGCGAGTTACAAAACACCGCCCTTCGCTATCTGCTCAGTGGCGAGTTGCAGATCGACCAGAAGCTGGTGGAAATCTCCACTCACGCCAAGAGTTCGCCCCCTCTTGCCGATCGCGTCGCCAATCTCGAAAAACTACTCATTGCCAATGAAATCGCCCGCAATGACGGAAATCTCAAGGCCACCTATGAGCAGCTCGGTATTTCGCGCAAAACCTTATATGACAAAATGCAGAAATATAAGCTCTCCAAACCGCTCAAAGACAAAGAGCCGAGCCAGAAGGATCGCGCCAATAGCGCTATAGATGAGCTATCGAAATGATGGGTATATTTATACCCATTTTCTTTTTATTACGGGTGGATTTCTACTCATATTCTTTGGGCTGACTAAAAACCATACTGCGCCTGTTTTATTTTTTGGGGCCGAAACCCTCAATATTTGGCTCTGTTTTTATCATACCCTCAAAGGTCAGCTCAACTTGGCATCCTCATTGCATCGGTATTCACTATTAATAGATTTTCACTCCGAACCGCTGAGGTTTTGACAAACCAATATACTAGGTTTTGGGGCGAAAATTTCTCTTATATTCGCAGGACTGACAGAGTCAATTCAAGAATATCAGGGCGGTTTACTGCCAAAAATGGCGAACCGCGCTGAAGCCCGTCTGGTAAAATTTGAAAAGGAAATCGGTGTCGATTTGGTCGCCGCCACCTCAAAATCAAACCAATAATAATAACAACAATAATAACAACAAAACTTCACTTTTCCTGCCTCTCTTTGGTAAATCCTCTCAGGATATGCCAGAGGGCGACAGGAAGGACTGACGCAAGTGCAGTCCAACGCCCCATGAGCCAGATTTAATAATAAAACTTTCATGGGGCGTTTTTCTTGCCTTTTCACAAGAACCGCGCCGTTACCTTTTGCCTTGAAAAAGGGGCAGCATGTTTTTGCGCCTCTGGAACACTTTGGAAGAGACCATCATCGACACATTGCTGGTCACCATGACTCTTCTGGTATTTGCCGAAGTTTTCATGCGCTTCGTTTTGAACACCGGTTTTTTGTGGATGGAGGAACTGACCCTTCACCTTTCCGCCTGGATGGTTTTGTTTGGTGCCTCTTATGGTGTACGGGTTGGCGCTCATATAGGCGTCGATGCCTTTATCAATCACCTCTCAGATAAAATTCGCCGCCGACTTGGCCCTTTGGCCGTTATGCTTTCCATCATTTATTGCGGCCTGATTGGCTATGGTGGCTGGGTCTACCTGGCTAAAATCCGCCAATATTCTATCGAGATGGAAGACATCCCCCTCAATAAATGGATCGCCCATTCCATATTGGTCATTGGTATGGCGCTGCTGGCCGCTCGCCTGCTGGAGCTGCTGATCAAGATCATGCGCGGCCAGTCTCTTGGATTTGAAAGCGTCGATGAAGCCCGCAAAGCGCTCGAAACCCTACACAATCCTCAAGCACCTGAAAACGGGGAGCCCGGTTCATGACCACTGCCGTGCTCTTTATTTCTCTGTTTGTCTGCATGTTTATCGGTATGCCCATTGCCCTCGCCCTTGGTTTTTCCAGTGTCATTACCATCCTGTTTTTTTCCAGCGATAGCCTCGCCACCATCGCCCTGAAAATGATGGCCAATGTTTCCGAGTACTACACCCTGCTGGCCATTCCGTTCTTTATTCTGTCCTCGCAATTCCTCTCGACCGGCGGCGTGCCAGCCCGACCGAAGCCGCCGCTATCTCTGCTGTCTACGCCTTCTTCATCGCCATTTTCGGCTATCGTGATATCGGCCCACTGAAAGAAGTGCCATGGCGCAAAGAGGATGAAAACATCCCCGCCATGCTCGCCCGAAATCTGGGCCAGATGAGCCTCGCTCTACCCAAAAGCTTTTTCAATGCCGAAGTCCACAAAACGATTATGGATGCCGCCAAAGTTTCCATCATGCTGTTGTTTATCATCGCCAACGCCATGCTGTTCGCCCATGTGCTGACCACAGAACGCATCCCCCACCAGATCGCCGAACTGATCACCGGCATGGGCCTGGAGGCCTGGTCGTTCCTCATCATTGTCAATATATTGCTGATCCTTGGCGGTGACTTCATGGAGCCCTCAGCTATCCTCTTGATCATGGCTCCCATCTTGTTGCCCATCGCCCTGAAGCTTGGCATCGACCCCATTCACCTTGGCAGTATCATGGTGGTCAATATGGAAATCGGCATGGTCACCTACAGCCCTGCTCTCTCCCTGTGGCTACTCGAATCCATAGACGCCATGCGCGGCTATAAGTAATACCAACCCGCAAAAATGCGGCCTCATGGCTGTTGCAGCCGTCTCCCGGGTTCTTCACCCAGATTGCACAATGGCAATGATTTGAAAAAACTGGAACGTTTTCGTTCGTGGCAGAGGCTCCGGCAGAAATGAAGGTTTATCATTGGCAATAAATTTCTTAATTGTTGCTTGCACCTGGCAGATCATCAATACTCCCAGAGCACCTCATGGGCCAACAGGTTCGTCATCACATCTCGGCCTTTGGCAAGGCACTCCAAGGGAATTCCATAAATTCTCTTTTGCAAATAAAAAAAGAGAGTTTTAATAGATGGAAAAACAACAGAAAATGAGCCTGACAGCCAAGGTACTGCTGGGTATGGCGCTGGGGATCGCCGTTGGACTGGTCATCAACATGGCCAGTCTGAATGCTCCTGGCAGTTTTATCAATGACTACATCGTCAATGGTCTGTTTCTTGTCGTTGGTAAAATGTTTGTCAACGCATTGAAAATGCTGGTTGTTCCCCTGGTCTTCTTTTCGCTCATCTGCGGTGTTTGCGGGATTGGTGATATCAAAATGCTCGGGCGCGTCGGCGGCAAAGCTTTCGCCCTTTACATGATGACCACGGCCATCGCCATCGCCACAGCCATTGCCATCGCCGCTACTTTGGGCATTGGCAAAGGCATGAATCAAACATCAGACGCCACCTTCACCGGCAAGGAAGCCCCGCCTCTGACGCAGGTGTTCATCGACATCATTCCTCAAAATCCCATCCACGCCATGGCGAATGGCGATATGCTGCCGATCATCTTCTTTTCCATTCTGGTGGGGATCAGTCTGCTGCTGGTCGGTCACAAGGCCAAAAGCTTTGTTGAAGGGGCCGAGATCGCCAATGAAGTCATGATGAAAATGGTCAATATCGTCATGGCGGTCGCGCCCTATGCGGTGTTTGCCCTGATAGCCAAGGCGGTGGCCGATCTTGGCATTGACCTGCTGGCCTCTCTGGCGGGCTATGTGCTGGTGCTGGTCGGGTCCTTGATGGTCCATCTGTTCATCACCTTGATGCTCGTGCTGAAATTCTTCTCTGGATTAAGTCCTCTCACTTTCCTGAAGAAGATCAGAAACGTCCAGGTGTTTGCTTTCAGTACGGCGAGTTCAAACGCCACCATCCCTGTCACCATGAAAACAGTTACCGACCGCTTTGGCGTCAATAATTCTGTAGCCTCGTTCACCGTTCCCTTTGGGGCGACCATCAATATGGACGGCACGGCAATCATGCAGGGTGTCGCCACCGTGTTTATCGCCAATGTCTATAATGTCGACCTTGGCATTGCTGGCTATCTGACCGTTATTTTGATGTCCGTGCTGGCCTCAATTGGCACGGCTGGGGTGCCGGGGGTTGGTTTGATCATGCTCTCTATGGTATTCGCCCAGGTTGGCCTGCCGATCGAAGGTATCGGCCTCGTGCTTGGTGTTGACCGCTTGATGGATATGATCAGAACGGCTGTCAATGTCTCGGGGGATGCCGTCGTCTCTACTGTTGTCGCCAAGAGTGAGCGCAAAATTGATGTATCAGTCTTCAATGATCCAGATGCAGGCTCAATCGGCCCGGAAGACTCTCTTCACATCGACAGTACCGTTGGAGCCGAAATGGCCGAAGCTATAGGGGCCACGCATGATAAAAAGTAATCGCTGATCAGATGGGGTTGCCCCTGCTCCGACAGCAAAGCCTGCCCTCACACATGGCGCTCGATAAAGCGGGCAATCAGCTCGAAAGCGCCTTTTGAATAAAGGTCATTATGGGCGGCATCGCGCAGCCAGACGGCTTCCTTGGGCTGGCTGGCAGCGGCATAAAGTTTTTTAGCCAGACGAATAGGAATAATCTGGTCAAGCTCGCCATGCACAATGAACACCGGTGCCGTGAGCTGACCGATCAGGCTGGCGCTTTCATAGCGATCTTTCATAAACCAGCGCACCGGGATATAGGGAAACCGGGCCGCGCCGACATCAGCTGCTGAACTATACGGCGCTTCCAGGATAACGGCGCCGGGGTGGTGGTCTAGCGCGGTGGCCACGGCGACACCGGTCCCCAGAGACTCGCCATACAGGATAATGTTGCTCTCCTTGACGCCGCGCGCCTGCAACCAGTGATAAAAATAAAGCGCATCCATCTTGATGGGAAATTCAGCAGGCAGACCAGAGCTGCCGGAATAACCGCGATAGGTCGTTAGCAAAACGCCATAACCCTGCTGAGCGAAAAAATCGAGCCGTCCGGCCCGTGTCGCCAGCGAACCGCCATTGCCATGAAAATACAAAATGGTCGGCTGCCCCGGTTGCGCGGGAAGATACCAGGCCAACAGGCGCTTGGTATATTTGGTTTTAACGACAATCTCTTCCACCCCGACCAGGCCCAGATCGTCCGGGTGCACCCGCTCAGCTGATGGGAAATACATCATTTTGCGCTGCATCACATAAAGGCCCACCGCAAACAGCACATAGGCCAACGCAGCAAACATTAATATCGGGCTGGCTCTCATTTCTGCGGGGCTCTTCTTATCATTGGTTAACTGATGTTACGCACCCAACTTTTGGGCCGGTCTCGAAAAAGAGCCTTCGGCGACGCTTATGCAGCGGGCATTTAGGGACTAGTCCCTAAAAACCCAACAATTGGGATTGCACAAGGGTCTCGACCCTTTGCCGCTTTCGCGCGTAGCGAACCGCC
>JAKIUO010000126.1 GCA_021647535.1 Hyphomicrobiaceae bacterium | reverse complement strand
ACATACTCGAAAAACTACAGATCCCCTCCCCCTATCGCCAGACATAAAAAAATGCTATTCATTTAACACAAGCTGATTTGAACTTGAGGCTCCAGGAGCGCATGAACGACACAAAAACGGGGGCACCCCAATCGAATGACACGCCACAGCAAGGTCCAGGACTTTTGAAACAAGGACTTTTGACACGCTTGACACAGAGCATTGGCGAGAAGCTCGGGCTCTCGACCCCCGCAAACCCACGACAACAGATCCTTGAGATTTTGCAGCAAGATGCGCTGACTTCTTCGCCCGAATTTTCGCGGCAGGAAAGCTCCATGCTGCGCAATATATTGCGCTTTGACAGCCTGCGTGTTGATGATGTCATGCTGCCACGTGCCGATATTATCGCCATTGACGAGCAGGCCAGTCTTGGCGAATTGTTTCAACTATTTGAGACGAGCTCCCATTCGCGCATCCCCCTTTATGGCGAAACGCTCGATGATCCGCGCGGCATGGTGCATATAAAAGACCTGATGCTGTGGATTGCCGTTCGCTCAAAGGAGCAAAGCAACAAGGGCTCCAAACCGAGCCAAACAACCTCAAAGCAGCCCCCGCTTCATCTGGTCGAGAGCGACAAGCGCATTGTCAAGCTGGCCGATATGGACCTGACCAGCAGCATTTCTTCTATCAAAATCCGCCGCTCCATGCTCTATGTGCCCCCCGGAATGCCGGTGCTTGATCTGTTTTTGCGTATGCAATCAACCCGCACCCATCTGGCCCTCGTCGTTGACGAATATGGCGGCACGGATGGCCTTGTGACGATTGAAGATCTTGTCGAAGAGGTCGTTGGCGAAATCGAAGACGAACATGATGTCGAAGACAGCTCTTCTCTTATCGTTCACCCCACACGCGGATTACTGGCCAAGGCCCGCACCCCCATTGATGAACTTGAATTGCATCTGGGCTATAATCTTTTGTCAAATGAAGAAGATGACGATATTGACAGTCTTGGCGGTCTGGTTTTCGCCCTTGCCAAGCGGGTGCCGGTCTGCGGAGAAATTGTTCGCCATCCCAGCGGCATAGAATTTGAGGTTCTGGATGCCGACCCCCGGCGCATCAAACGCCTGCGCATCCATATTCCCAAAAACGGCCTGCCTCAGCCAAAAACGGATCTGGGCACGCCAAAAGCTGTTGATGCTGGAGAATAAGCCTGATGACACCCGGCGCATTTGTCCCGCACATTCATGACCTGCGAGGCCGCGCCCGTTTGCTCACCGCCTTTTTTGCAGGAGCGCTTGGGGTGCTGGCACAAGCCCCCTTCGATTTCTGGCCGGTCCTGTTTGTCACGCTGCCCGTGCTTGTCTGGTTGATCGATGGCCTTGTCGCGCAGCATGGCGAGGCCCCATACAAGGAGGGGCGCCGCGCCCTGTTCAAATCGGCATTTGCCACGGGCTGGGCCTTTGGTTTTGGCGCTTTTTTGTTCGGCCTGTACTGGATCGGCAAAGCTTTTCTGGTCGAGGCCGGGGTCTATATCTTCCTGATGCCCATCGCCATGACCCTGATGCCCGCCGGGCTCGCCTTGTTTTATGCGCTGGCCGTTGCCCTTTCTGCCCTTTACTGGAAGCCCGGCCTGTCGCGCGTCCTCACCTTGGCCCTTGCCCTTGCCCTTGGCGAAGGACTGCGCGGCACTATATTCACCGGCTTCCCATGGAACACATTTGGCCATGTCTTTTTGGGGGAAAGCGGCCTGTCGCAGCTTTCCGCCATATTTGGGCCTTATGCCCTGTCGTTTTTTTGCGTGCTGATCTTTGCAGCTCCGGCCATTGGCCTTTTTAAATCGGGCCGCCGCTTCAAACCTTTTGCAGTTGCCATCGCTGCCCTTCTTTTGTTTTCCATCGGCGGGCATATCCGCCTCTATTACGCTCCCAATGACACAGTTCCAAATGTGCGGCTGCGTCTGGTACAACCCAATATTGCCCAGAGCGATAAATGGCGTCCGGGCAAGGCTGGTCCCATCTACCAGACCATGCTGAAACTGTCGGGACTTCAGAGCCCCCAATATGAAAACGGTCTTAAACAGGTCACCCACCTCATTTGGCCCGAAACCGCCCTGCCTTTTTTGATGGCGCGCTCCAAACAGGCCCTTGACGGCATAGACGCGCTTTTGCCCGATCATGTCACCCTGATCACCGGCGCTCTGCGCACGACAAATCAACCGACAACCCCGCAGGGCATCTCGACCCGCAAGGTCTATAACAGCCTGCTTGTGCTCGATGGCAAGGCCAACATCATACGCACTTTCGACAAGAAACATCTGGTGCCGTTTGGCGAATATCTGCCGCTGAAATCAACCCTTGAAAGCATCGGCCTGCGCAAAATCGTTCAGGTACGTGGCACTTTTGAAACCGGCAAGACCCCCCGACTGATCAAACTTGCCAACGCCCCGCCCTTTGCACCGCTGATCTGTTATGAGGTGGTCTTTCCCCGCGAAGTCGTCGAAAAGGGGGAGCGTCCACAATGGCTGGTCAATGTCACCAATGATGCCTGGTATGGCGTCTCAACCGGCCCCCATCAGCACTTCGCACAAGCGCGAATGCGCGCCATTGAGCAAGGCCTGCCCATGGTACGCGTTGCCAATACTGGCATATCGGGCGTCATCGATCCCTATGGACGCGTGCAGAAATCGCTCGGCCTGGCAACCGCTGGCATCATTGATGCAGCCCTGCCCACGGCCATCAGCCCAACCCTCTATGCCCGCTTTGGATCTGCGATATTCTGGCTGGTAATTTTGTGTGCAAGCGGCATAATTCTGTTAACCAGACCAACAGAAAAATAAATATCCACAGGGTGTGTGTGATAACAATACACTCGATAGTTGCAATTATCAGGGGTGAGGCATTTTGCCAAGCAAGAGCTGAAACGCGCTGCAATTCATCACTCAGGCCTTAATATTGTGTTCAAAAACAACTGAACGAACAAATTATTCTCGCAAATAAGTTGCAATATACCGCGACACACTGTTGTTTATCGATGTTAAATGCTAAATATAACCAGAGTTTTAACCCGGAAACGAAAAAACAGTTCAAGGACGCCAAGTGACCGTAGCAAAGAAACCTAACCCCATCGACATCCACGTCGGCAGCCGCGTGCGGTTACGGCGTATGCTGCTTTCCATGAGCCAGGAAAAGCTTGGTGACCAGATGGGCCTGACTTTCCAGCAGATCCAGAAATATGAAAAGGGTACAAATCGCATCGGCGCTTCGCGGCTCTATCACATTTCGCAGATACTCGATGTTCCAGTACAGTTCTTTTTTGACGATGCGCCCCTTGCCGTCAACCAGAGTGCCGATGGCATGAGTGAACCCAAAATGGAGAATTTCCTCTATGAGTTCATCAGTACCAGAGACGGCCTGGAGCTGATTCGCGCTTTCGTCAGCATTGCCGACCCCAAAGTACGCAAGCGCGTAGTTGATCTTGTGCGCACCCTGTCAGATGAGGATGAAGCGACCCGCGATGACGACAAGGCCAACCGCAAATAGTTTAATTTGCGGCTATGCTTAATTCCTCCTTGACCTGCACACCACTGACTGCGACAAATCATGAAAAAATATAGAAAGACATGGCTTCATAGTTGATTTTTTGATGCCCTATGCGAGGCTGCGACTTCGTCGCGTTTATATTCAAGGAGAATTGCGTTGCCACAAAAAGATTTTGAATTTACCAGCGAGAGCGTTTCCGAGGGCCACCCCGACAAGATTTGTGACCGCATCTCCGATAGCGTCGTCGATCTTTTTCTGGCGGCTGACCCTGCCTCCAAAGTGGCCTGCGAAACCATGACCACCACCAACCGCATCATTCTGGCGGGTGAAACCTTTGGCCCCGCTTCCGTCGACAACGCCGCCATTGAAGAAGCCGCCCGGCGCTGCGTGCGTGAAATCGGCTATGAGCAGGATGGCTTTCACTGGAAAAATGCCGAAGTGCAAATCTATCTGCACGAACAGTCCAGCGACATTCGCATGGGCGTCGAGCGTGGCGAAGAAAAAGACGAAGGTGCTGGTGATCAGGGCATCATGTTTGGCTATGCCTGCAACGAAACGCAAGATCTGATGCCCGCCCCCATCCATTACGCCCACAAAATCCTGCACGATATGGCCAAAGCGCGCCACTCGGGACAGACTGACCTGCTTGGCCCCGATGCCAAAAGTCAGCTCACCTTGCGCTATGAGAATTTCAAACCCGTTGGTGTCCGCTCTGTCGTTGTTTCCACCCAGCACACGGCAGAGGCCACCAGAGAGCAAGTGGAAGAAGTTGTTCGCGACATTGTCAAGGATGTGCTGCCCGACGGCTGGAACTGTCCCGAAGAAGAATTTTACATCAATCCCACTGGCCAGTTTATCATTGGCGGACCTGATGGCGATGCCGGATTGACCGGACGAAAGATCATTGTTGACACCTATGGCGGCGCGGCCCCCCATGGCGGCGGCGCTTTCTCTGGCAAAGACCCCTCCAAGGTCGATCGTTCGGCAGCTTATGCGGCGCGCTATCTCGCCAAAAACGTCGTTGGAGCCGGTCTGGCCGAACGCTGCACCCTGCAGCTCTCCTACGCCATTGGCGTAGCAAAACCCCTGTCGCTTTATGTGGACACTTACGGCACTGGCACCATCAGCGAAGACAAGTTGTCAGCCATTTTGATGGAGGTCATGGACCTGACACCAAGCGGCATCCGCAAACAGCTCGATCTGCGCCGCCCGGTCTATGAACGCACCGCTTCTTATGGCCATTTTGGCCGTAAACCCGACAATGATGGCGGTTTTTCCTGGGAAAAACTCGACCTCGTGGAAGCACTCAAAGGCGCCACCAGCTAAAACAGACCTCGCTGCGCGAGCGGGGCCAGCCCCGCACCCCGTTGGGAGGAGACCTCCCAAACCCACCCTTTTTTGAATTTAAAAAGAAGGGGGTTTGGGGGAAACCCTTTCCCCAAGCGGGTTTGGGCGGCAGCCCATTTGCGAAGCAAGCAATATGAGCACGAACGAACCACAACGCAGACGACAGGTACACGGCCGCATCAAGGGGGGGAAGCTCAGCCCCCGCAAGCAGATTTTATGCGATGAGCTATTGCCTCGCCTGCGGATCACGCCCTGCCAACCAGACAGCCTTACCCCGCTTAAATTGTTTTCTGCCGACAGCCAAAAAGTCTGGCTGGAGATTGGTTTTGGGGGAGGCGAGCACCTAGCGTGGCAGGCCGCGCAAAATCCTGACATCGGCTTTATTGGCTGCGAGCCGTTTCTCAATGGTGTCGCCAAGCTGCTGGTGTTTATTGATGAGCAGGGCCTCCCGAATATCCGCATACGCGATGATGATGCCGTTGATATTCTGGAAGCCCTTGCCCCCAATAGCATTGATCGCCTGTTTATCCTGCACCCCGATCCCTGGCCCAAGAAACGCCATCACAAGCGCCGTTTTATCTCCCGGATCAACCTTGACCTGATGGCCAAAGTCCTGAAACCGGGTGCCGAGCTGCGTTTTGCCAGCGATATCCCGCATTATGTCGCCTGGACCCTGAAACATATGGCACCGCGTACCGATTTCATCTGGACGGCACGATCAGCCAAAGACTGGCGCAGCCGCCCCGCTGACTGGCCCGCCACCCGCTATGGCCAAAAAGCCCTGCGCGAAGGCCGCCCGCCCGCTCATTTAACATTTGTACGCAAGTAACCATTTCTCCACGCCCGCAACTTCTCGCTTGCATAGACCTACCCGCTCCTCTATATAAAACACATGCACGATACTTCCTGAACAAGACATTTTGTCTTAGATGGAGTGGACTTCAGGGGCGAAAGCTTCGGGGAGGTCCGCTCTTTTTTCGTTTCCAGGAACAAAAAGAAATTGAGACTTTTGATGAGTGATGAACACGCCGCCGCTAACGAGCCGCGCTTTATTTCCGAAAACGGTCAGGCTGGCAGAATTGCCGCGCTGGCTGAACCGGTGATTGAAGCTCTGGGCTTTCGACTGGTGCGGGTGACCGTGTCCAATCGCGATGGCGGCACGCTGCAAATCATGGCCGAGCGCGCTGATGGGCAGATTGACGTTAACGAGCTGGCCAAAATCAGCCGTGACCTGTCGCCCCTGCTGGATGCTCATGACATTATCAGCGATCGTTATTTTATGGAAGTCTCAAGCCCCGGCATTGACCGCCCGCTGGTGCGCCCCGGTGATTTTAAAAAATGGGTGGGCTATGAAGCCAAAATAAAGCTCACACAGGCCATCGAGGGCCAAAAACGCTTTCGCGGCTTTATTGAGGGCTTTGAGAATAATGAAATTTTGCTGCGCGCCCCGGTTGGGACCAGCAAAACCGAAGAGATATTGGGTTTCGCCCCGGCGCTCATCGAAGAAGCCAAGCTGGTGATGACCGACGCTTTGATCAAGGCCGCGATGGCTGGCAAGGCGGCCCAGAGCCCCGACACAGACATTGAAGATACGGGCATTGAAGATACGAAAATCGAAGAGTAAATATTGATCCCGTCAAAACAAACGAAATCAATTGGCAAACGGCCCCGGCGTGCAATTCGCACAAGGAGCCTCTTGAAAAGAAAGAGCTACAATGGCGCAACCTGGTGTAAGTGCAAACAGACTTGAATTGTTGCAAATTGCCGATGCAGTGGCCCGTGAAAAGGGCATTGACCGGATGATTGTCATTCACGCCATGGAAGAGGCCGTGCAAAAAGCGGCCAAATCGCGCTATGGCAATGAGAATGATATCCGCGCCAGAATCGACACAAAAACCGGCGACACCGAACTAACCCGTGTCATGACCGTTGTTGAAGAGGTCGAAAACGAACATACGCAGATTTCCTTTAAAGACGCCAGACAGATCGACAAGGAGATTGAACTGGGTGGCGAAATCATCGACCAGTTGCCGCCCTTTGATTATGGCCGCGTATCAGCGCAAAACGCCAAGCAGGTCATCGTCCAGAAAGTGCGCGAAGCCGAACGCGAGCGCCAGTATTTTGACTTCAAGGACCGCGTTGGCGAAGTTATCTCCGGCGTCGTCAAGCGCGCCGAATATGGCAATGTCGTTGTTGACCTTGGCAAGGCCGAAGCCATTATGCGGCGCAACGAAGCCATCCCGCGCGAGATGTTTCAGGTGCGCGATCGTATCCGTGCCTTTATTTCTGATGTCCGTCAGGAACAGCGCGGCCCGCAGATTTTTCTGTCGCGCACCAAGCCTGAATTCATGGCCAAGCTGTTTGCCCAGGAAGTGCCGGAAATCTATGACGGCATTGTCGAAATCCGTTCGGTCGCCAGAGACGCCGGTTCGCGCGCCAAAATCGCTGTTGTTTCCAATGACAGCTCGGTTGATCCGGTTGGTGCCTGTGTCGGACTGCGCGGCTCTCGTGTGCAGGCCGTCGTTAATGAGCTGCATGGCGAAAAAATTGATATCATCCAGTGGTCGCCAGATGCGGCGGGTTTTATCGTTAATGCCCTTGCCCCGGCTGAAGTTGCCAAGGTGGTGCTTGACGAGGACGCCACACGCATTGAGGTGGTTGTGCCAGATGAGCAATTATCACTGGCCATCGGGCGACGCGGCCAGAATGTCCGCCTCGCCTCGCAACTGACCGGCTGGGACATCGATATTTTAACTGAAAAAGAAGAATCCGAACGCCGCCAGGCCGAGTTTGAAGAGCGCTCACAAGCCTTCATGGATGCCCTTAATGTCGACGAGGTGATCTCGCAACTCCTGGTCTCCGAAGGTTTTAGCAGCGTCGAAGAAGTGGCTTATGTCGAAGCCGCCGAAGTCATTGCCATTGAGGGCTTTGATGAAGACACAGCGATTGAAATTCAAGGGCGCGCCAAGGACTACCTTGAACAGCAAGAAGCCGAGCAGCTGGCCGAATGTAAAAAAATGGGCGTCCTCGAAGAACTGCGCGAACTTGACGGCATGACCCTGCCCATGATGATCGTACTTGGCGAAAACAAAATCTTCAATATGAAAGAATTTGCCTATTGCGACATTGACGAACTGGCAGGCTGGTATGAAAAAATCGAGGGCCAGCGCAAACACTTTGAAGGCCTGTTTGAGCGCTTCAAAATCGGACGTGACACTGCCCAGACCATGATCATGACTGCCCGTCTCAAGGCGGAGATTATTTCTCAAGAAGATTTTGACGCCATCATGAACCCACCCGAAGAGGAGGAGGTGGTGGATGAAAAAGCCACATCTTCCGTGCCTTCTGCCATCAAACCGGCAAAACCGGGCGAAGCCAATATCTTCAAAAGCTGACATGAACGCTTAAATCACAGGGAGTGCAGACCATAGGCAGCAGCGCCAAAAACAGCCACACGGCTCCTCAAGACGCTAAAAAGAGGCCGCTTCGACAGTGCGCCTTAAGCAAGTGTCAATTGCCGGTGGATCAGCTCATTCGATTTGTCCTGTCACCAGAGCAAATCGTGACGCCTGATCTGCGCTGTAAATTGCCCGGCAGAGGCCTATGGCTCAGCGCCAATCGGGAGAGTCTTGAGCTCGCCGTGAACAAAAATCTGTTTGCGCGTGGATTTCATTGCAAAATCATCGTAAAGGATAATCTTGCT
>JAKIUO010000125.1 GCA_021647535.1 Hyphomicrobiaceae bacterium | reverse complement strand
TGCAGAATTTCAATTTGATGTTCGGCCTTGACGAAACGCTCGGCCTTGAGCAGCTGCCTTTATTTCCCTAAAGTCTCAATTTCACCACAGCTTTAATCATTTGCTAGTCATTATTCTTCAGCCTGTAACAAGTTGGTGTAAATTCTTGTCGGAGATTCGGGGGGGTTCCGATCTTTAAACAGAGGTTGTAAGCAGTGAAACGTTTTGGAAGTATTGTACTCGTGGCGCTTGTCCTTGGTGGATGTAGTTCGGGGGGGAGTTATAGCCCTTCAGGCGAAGATCAGCTCAGTCGCATTGGGCGTATTGCGCCGGTGAAGCGGGGCACAATCTCGGCCAGAGAGCGTCAGCGTCTTATCAAAAGATTGATCAGGGCGCGCAAACACCATCGCGAAGAAGCTTTGCGCGAGATTGAGGCCCGTTAATTTTCTGTAGTTATTTTGGGTCTTGGTGCGCGCAATTTTCGCTTCTATACTATAAGGGCTATCAGGGGCATATTGTGCTCTGATAGCTTATGCGATCCAACAAACAGATAAAGCAGGTCCAAAGTGCAAGGCGAATTTCATAAAATCAAACGACTACCCCCTTACGTGTTCGAGCAGGTCAACCGGCTGAAAGCGGCGACCCGGGCGTCAGGCGCGGATGTTGTTGATTTCGGCATGGGTAATCCCGATATGCCAACGCCCCAGCATATTGTTGACAAGCTCATTGAGACGGTAAAAAAACCGGGGACCAATCGCTATTCGGCCTCCAAGGGTATTCCAGGATTGCGCCGCGCGCAGGCCGCTTATTATGGGCGTCGATTTGGCGTCAAGCTCGATCCTGATACGCAGGTGGTGGCGACGCTGGGCTCGAAAGAAGGCTTTGCAAATATGGCGCAGGCCATAACGGCACCGGGCGATGTCATTCTGGCTCCCAACCCGACCTATCCGATCCATGAATTTGGCTTTATTATTTCAGGTGGTGTGCTGCGTCATCTGCCGGTGGAGCCGGATGAAAATTTTCTGCGCCATGTTGATAAGGCCATGAAGCACTCGATCCCCAAGCCGATTGCGCTGGTCCTGAGCTACCCGTCCAATCCAACGGCAAAGATGGCTGATCTTGATTTTTATGCCGAGGTCGTGGCCTATGCGCGCAAAAATGACCTGATTATTTTGTCCGATGTCGCTTATTCAGAAATTTATTTTGATGATAATCCGCCGCCCTCCGTTTTGCAGGTGCCAGGGGCCATGGATGTTACTGTGGAATTTACCTCGCTTTCCAAAACCTATGCCATGCCGGGTTGGCGCATGGGCTTTGCAGTGGGCAATGAGCGGCTGATTGCGGCGTTGGCACGGGTCAAGTCCTATCTGGATTACGGTGCGTTTACGCCTATTCAGGTGGCGGCAACGGCGGCTTTGAACGGTCCTGACAAGTGCATTGAAGACATCCGGCAGATCTATAAATCGCGCCGTGATTGCCTCGTTAGCTGTTTTGCGCGCTCCGGCTGGGATATCCCGTCGCCGCCCGCCACCATGTTTGCCTGGTCGCCTATTCCCGATAAATTCAAGCCTTTGGGATCGTTAGAGTTTTCCAAGATATTGATGGAAAAAGCCCATATTGCCGTTTCGCCTGGTGTTGGCTTTGGCGAGTTTGGCGAGGGTTATGTGCGTTTATCGCTTGTGGAAAATGAACACCGCATCCGTCAAGCCGCCCGATCTTTGCGGAAATTTCTGGCCGAAGCCGATGAAACCATGCATAACGTCATTCCAATAAACGGATAAGCTGTGCGAATGGCTGATCTCAATCATTTTCCTGATCACTGTGTTGTTTTACAACGTATCGGGCATGAAGAAAATGTCCTCGCGGAGCTTTTTGGTTGTCCTATCGCTTTGCTATATGAGGACGGAGCTGGGGACTGGTTTCAAGACCCCGATTTTTTTTAAACAAATGGGGATGAAAGGGGCTAGCCCTTTTCCGCCCGCCGCGTAGGCGATTAATAGGGACAGGTTCTGAATATGGCGAATAGTTTGCGGCTTGGAATTGCAGGGCTTGGCACGATTGGTGTCGGCGTGGTCGAGGTACTTCAAAGGCATGGTGACAAGCTGACGCGTCAAACGGACCGGGTCATTGAGCTGAAAGCCGTCTGTGATCTTGATCGTGATCTTGACCGGGGTGTCGATCTTTCCACATATGACTGGTTTGGTGATGCGCTTGAGCTTGCCAAGTCTGATAAAATTGATGTGTTTATCGAGATGATGGGCGGTTCGGACGGTATAGCGCTGGCGAGCGTCGAGGCGGCGCTCTCTAGTGGCAAACATGTCATCACCGCCAACAAGGCTCTGTTGGCCAAACATGGCAACGAGCTGGCGCAACTCGCCGAAGACCACAAAGTCTCACTTAATTTTGAGGCAGCTGTGGCAGGCGGCATTCCCATCATCAAGACCATGCGTGAAGGTCTGTTGGGCAATGATATTACGCGGGTCTATGGTATTATGAATGGCACCTGCAACTATATCTTGACCAAGATGCAGGAAGAGGGCCTGGCCTTTGATGTGGTTTTGAAGGAAGCGCAAGAAGCGGGTTATGCCGAAGCGGATCCGACCTTTGATATTGGTGGTCATGACACGGCGCACAAGCTGGCCCTTTTGACCTCGCTGGCCTTTGGGACGCAGGTTGCTTTTGATGAAATCTATCTTGAGGGTATTGAAAATATCAAGATTGAGGACATTGAAGCCGCCGATGAGCTTGGCTATCGCATCAAGCTTTTGGGCGTCACACAGATCACCGATACAGGCATCGAACAGCGCGTCCATCCTACCATGGTGCCAAAGCACACAGCCATTGCCGAAGTGGCTGGCGTCACCAATTGCGTGGCCGTGGATGGCGATTTTGTCAACAAGATCATGCTGGTCGGGCCAGGTGCCGGCGCGGGGCCAACCGCTTCGGCTGTGCTCAGTGATGTTGTCGATATTGCACGGGGCATCTTGCTGCCGCCTTTGTTGACAAAGGCGAGCGAGTTGAAACCTTACCAACGGGCGAAAATGCGTCGTCATGAAGGGGGCTATTATATCCGTCTACAGGTCAAGGATCATCCCGGCGCCATCGCCTCGGTTGCGGCCCGCATGGCCGAGCAGGGCATATCTTTGCAAAGCATTGTGCAAAAAGGTACGAGTGCGACAGATAAGACCCTGATGCCGGTGGTGCTGATCACCCATGAAACCACAGAAAGCGCTGTTCGCAAGGCTCTTGAGAATATTAAGAGTGATGGTCATGCGGATGATAACACCCAGATGATTCGCATCGAATCCCTATAACTCCATTATTAAGCAATGTCGTTGCGCAATAAGGTCAAAATCCATGAATAAAAAAGCCGCGAATCCCGAAAAAATGGATTTTGGCCGCATGTGCACGATGGGCATTGTGCGCGCAACGGAGCAAGCGGCCTTGGCGGCGGCAAAATTCACCGGGCGCGGCGATGAAATGGCGGGCGATGAAGCGGCCCTGCAGGCCATGGCAGAGCAGTTACAGCAATTGCCGGTGGGTGGAAAGATCATCATTGGTGAGCAGGGTTATTCCGAAAATGAACAGTTGCAGGCCGGGGCGCTTGTCGGCAGCAGCGGCAAGCATGACACGGATATTGCGCTGATGCCTCTTGAAGGCTCAAGCATTAATGCACGGGATTTGTCCAACGCTTTGTCGGTGATTGTCATCGCGCAAAAAAACAGTCTGCTGAAAGTGCCACCCATCTATATGGACAAGATCGCCATTGGACCGGGCTATGAGCCAGGGCTGGTCGGGCTGGACCGTTCTCCTGCTGAAAATATCAAGGCGCTGGCCAAGGCCAAGGGGGTTGCTCTGGAGGGCATTACTGTTTGCATTCTGGATCGCTCGCGCCATCGCCAGCTCATCGAAGATGTGCGCGCGGTTGGGGCCGCCATACGGCTGATTGGCGATGGCGATATTGCCGGTGTTATCCAGACCACGGACCCGGAGGAGACCGGTATTGATATGGTTCTGGGCATTGGCGGGGCCGACCAGGGCATTTTGGCAGCGGCGGCCCTGCATTGTACCGGCGGGCAGATTGAGGGGCGTCTGGTGCTGCGCAACAAGGACGACAAGCGTTTGGTCGATCGCTATGAGATCGCTGATCTCAACCGAATTTACAGCCTCGACGATATGATCGGCGGCGATGTCAGTTTTGCGGCAACCGGTGTGACCGATGGCTATCTGCTGGACGGCGTGCGTCGCACCGGCACAGGGGCCAGCACTCAAAGCATTGTCATGCGCGCCTCCAGTGGCACCGTGCGCATGATTGATACCTGGCATAATGAGGCGGCGCAGACCACCTGATCTCTGCGCTAATGGGCTATTGCTTATATTGATTTGTGGTCGCCATAGGGATTCTCCTTCCGATTGGAATTAGGGTGTGGAATTTCACCCAAGCAGAAAAGCCTGACCTGTAATCCTATGGTTTGTGAGACCTGGACACATAATTCATCAGGACTATCAAACGACATAAGTGAATTTTCCCTTGCATTTGTTCCTAAAATGTTCTAGTTAAATGTGGAGACAGTGTCAAGGGTTTAATGTCTAATCAATAGAAGAAGTCACGAATTATTCATTCGTATCGCCAAGGGCAAACTTTTAGGATGGGCTATCTGGTACTAAAAAAATAGAATGTTTGGAGCGTTATGAGAAATTTCAGGGTCATATTAGGAGCACTATTGGCTCTGTTGGTATTTATCTCTTATGCAAATGCGAAGGAAAGCCATCAAATGAGCAATAGATTGGCCGGAACAGCATCTCCATATCTACGTCAACACGCGAATAATCCGGTTGACTGGTATCCATGGGGCAAGGAGGCTTTTGAGAAGGCAAAAAAAGAGAACAAGCCGATCTTTTTGTCTGTTGGCTACTCCACATGTCATTGGTGCCATGTGATGGAACGAGAGAGTTTTGAGAATGAGGGCATTGCGGCCATTCTCAATAAATATTTTGTTGCCATCAAGGTGGATCGCGAGCGTCGCCCTGATGTTGATGAAACCTATATGATCGCAACACAGATTATCACAAAGGCGGGGGGCTGGCCAAATTCTGTGTTTTTGACTCCTGATCTGAAACCTTTTTTTGCCGGGACATATTTTCCACGAGATGTCTTTGGGCGTTTGCTCAATGAAGTCGGTACGCAATGGCTGGAGAACGAAAAGGCATTGCGTCTGGACGGTGACAAGATTTCCAATGTCATCAAGGATATTCTTAATCGCCGGGTGGCGGCCCGCAGTATAACGCCAGATGTTCTTGCCAAGGCGGGGCGTGTCATATTACGCGATGCAGATAGTTTTAACGGTGGTTTTGATACGGCTCCAAAATTTCCCAACGAACCGACATTGATGTTCTTGTTGCAACTGGCTGCGGGACATCAGGATAAGGCTGCTCTTGAGGCTGTGACCAGAACTCTTGATTATATGTTGGATGGAGGCATTCATGATCATGTTGGAGGGGGCTTTCATCGCTATGCCACTGATAATTTATGGCGTGTCCCTCATTTTGAAAAAATGCTTTATAATCAAGCGCAAATGGTACGAGTGCTGTTGCAGGCCTACCGCCTTACCGGACGTAAGAGATATGCGCGTGCGGCAGAGCGCACAATTTTTTATGTCGCCCAGCACATGACTTCAAAGGAAGGTGGCTTTTTTTCGGCATGGGATGCTGATAGTGAGGGCGGCGAAGGCCTTTTTTATGTCTGGACGCAAGGACAGTTAAAAAAGGTTTTGGGTGATGCTGATGCTAAGTTGGCGGCCAATATTTTTGGCGTGACGGATGAAGGTAATTTTGAAGGTCGCACAATCCTGCATTTCCCGGAACATCCAGAACAGTTGGCGGATCGTTTGAAGCTAACAAATGAACAGTTTGATAAAGCGGTTTTACGTATTCGCTCCAAACTTTATGAGGCTCGCAATAAGCGCGTGCCTCCGCATCTTGATGAAAAGGTGATTTTGTCCTGGAACGGTATGATGATCGCAGCCATTGCCGAGGCAGCGCTTGTGCTAAAGAACCCTCAATATATAAAAATGACTGAAAAGGCTCTTCTCTTTATTGATAAAAATATGAAGGGAAAGGAAGGCGGTTATATGCGTTCCTATTTTGAGGGTAAGGCGGAGCTGGTTGCGCAGCAGGAAGATTATGCTTACCTGGCATTGGCTTATATCCACCTTTATGATGCTGGCGAAAAAGCTGAGTATCTGAAAAAGGCACAAGATCTGGTTGCGATTATGATCAGAAAGTTTGTAGACCCTGATACAGGCGATTTTTTTATGGTGGCGAAATCTGATACATTTGCCAGAGGGAAAACCAGATCTGATGGGGCGACCCCGTCTGGAAATTCGACGGCTCTTGAAGTGTTGGCGATGCTTAGCCATCGGCACCGGGACCCAACTTATCGCAATAGTGCTGATAAGTTGTTGGCCGCTTTGTCAGGACTGGCAGTGCAATCTCCACGTTCGGCTGCTTATGTGTTGCGTGGTGCTGATATGATGCGGGGTCGTGAAACTGGAGAGGTCCAGTATTTTGCACAAGGCGTTGTGCGGGCGCAGGCTCGCATTGACAAAAAAAACAACAGAGCAAGCCTTCTCCTTAAAATAGCTCCAGGGTGGCATATTAATTCCAGCGAGCCGCTTGAGGAAGACTTTGTCCCAACAAAGGTCAGTACGAAAAATATAGGAGCAGGAGGGGGAGAGACTGTTTACCCGCAGCCAGTTATGAGGAGACTCAAATTCAATGATGGTGAAATGGCTCTTTATGAAAAGACTGTAAAAATGAAAGTACCTCTTGATGTCAATCATTCCGAGCGCGTCAATCTTAAAATCACTTTGCAAGCCTGTTCCGACGAAATATGTCTTGAGCCAGTAGAAGGTGTTGTGTTGGCAAGAGAGTGAGGAAGAGCCAAAACGGGCATAACTTTGGCAATATTGTGGCCAGAAGCACACAGCTGAGAGAAATTGCGTTCTCTGATAGAGCGGATAAAAGAGATTTCAGTGCTCTGCTCTTGAATAGATATCATCGATATGAACAAAATACATATAAGAGTTAGAAATTGATGAATATGCGTTCAAATAAAATTTCTGGTAAAAATGTGCTTTGTTTGGTCATTGGGTTGTGAATTATGATTACTGGTCAACTTCATCGGTTTAAAAAGATAGTTTTGTGCGTTTTTTTGTTGGTCGGAGCAACCAGTGGTTCATCGTTCGCAGGAATGGTTGTTGATCTTGATCGCAATCATAAGCACCCGCTTGGTGAAGTATTTGGAAATAAGGCCGGGGATCAGGCTTATTTCAGCCTTGGTAATGGGCGCGCCATAAAAATACCTCTGGCTGAGACCTCCAGAAAAGAGGGGACAATGCTGAAAGATCTGGTGTTGAAAAGAGCTGGAACGAGCATTAAGCCACGTCTTCTTAGGAGACGTAATGTGAAATGGTAAGTTACAGAATTTGACAGTGCATATGACAGTAGAGGTAGGGATATATAGATGGTTAAGGTCTAATTGGAAGTTGAATTTCGGGGCATAGAAGCAGGATTAAAGTGAGCCTTTTAATTCATTGATAACCTTAATCAGGTATCAATAACGTGGCTCTAGTAGAAGTTGGCCCTGTAAAGTGTAAATAAAGGTTAGTGGTATGAAATTCTTAGTTAGTCTGAAATCGTTTGTTGTTGTTAGTGCTTGTGCAATGGCTACTTTGGTGGGATTGCCCAACCAAAAAGCAGAAGCGCAGCTTTTTGGTTGGGGATCTGGTTCCTCAGCAACACCAAGACATGTTGTATCCTTCAAAGGAAAACATGCTCCTGGCTCGATCATTGTAAGCTTTGGTGATCGACGTGCTTATTATGTCATGAGAGGGCGTAAGGCCATCAGCTATCCCATAGCTATTCCCAAAAAAGATGCCAAATGGTCTGGCAGTTATCGGATTACCCGCAAGGCTGTGAACCCAAGATGGACACCGACTGCTGATATGCGGCGCGAAAATCCCAAACTGCCGAGCTTTGTGCGAGGTGGTGACCCTAAAAACCCGCTTGGTGTACGTGCCCTTTATGTCGGTAATACACTTTACCGCCTGCATGGCACAGATGCACCGTGGTTGATTGGGGAAGCTGTTTCTCATGGTTGTGTGCGCATGTTCAACAAGGATGTGATTGATTTGTACAATCGTGTCTCTGTTGGAACCAAGGTACTTGTGACATGGAAACGTTACAAAACCAGCCGTCCAAGCTATGCCGGTTACGGTAGCAAAAAACGTAGAGCGAGCTTCCAAAACTCGGTCTTTGACTTCGGTTTCTAAGGTTTTTTTAGTAGAAGAAAACATTTAAAGCGGTCGCCTTTTTTAAGGTGGTCGCTTTTTTTGTGTGTGAGCTACAAAACCATTTTCACGAGTTTGAAGGTAAGCGGTGCGGCGGTACCGTTGGGTTTTAGCTTGACGGGGGTTTGAAGTTCCATGTCAGGAGCTCGTCGCGTTTTGATTGGGGGTGGCCTTTTGTTGCGCCAATCTGGAATGCCACCACGATGAGGCCTGGAAACTGGCGACAAAACCTTGGACATTCGAGTGCAAAAAATGCCACCATCAAACCTCTCTCAAAGCTGGAAACATCATGCATGGCTCGAA
>JAKIUO010000124.1 GCA_021647535.1 Hyphomicrobiaceae bacterium | reverse complement strand
ATGTCTGACCTACACCAATGCCGCCGCTGCCGAAATGGAAAACCGCCTGTTCGAGCACCTCTCCACCTGGGCCGTCATGAGCCCCGCTTTGCTGCATGAAAAAGTCTCGACCTTGCTGGCCAAAAACGCCGATGAAAGCGAGCTTAAACTGGCCCGCACTTTGTTCGCCACAACGCTGGAGACGGCGGGCGGTTTGAAGGTGCAGACCATTCATTCGTTTTGCGAGCGTCTGTTGCGGCGCTTCCCCCTTGAGGCCGATATCTCCCCCAATTCCAGCCTGCTCGATGAAGCCGCCGCTCGCGAACTCAAAACCGAGGCCATCGAGCGCATCTTGCTACGCGCCGCCAAGAAACCTGACAGCCGCTTAGGCCGGGCGCTGACCACAGTCATGGCCTATACCAGCGAAGACGAGTTTAACGTCGTCATCAATGAGGCGCTTGGCAAACGCGATCTGCTGAGGAAAATCATTGAAAAAGAACCCGGCGAGAAGGGCCAGGACCCGTTTGGCCAGGCCGTTGAGCGGCTCTATCGTGAATTTGGCCTGAAGCGCGAGGACAGTGCCAAAGACATTAATGAGCAACTCGCCCAAACGATCAGCGACGAGCAAATTGAAGCGGTTTATGAAGTGCTCAATACGGCTGGCGGCATCGCGGCTAAAACGGCGCTGGCGCTGATGAGTGCCCGCCATGCCAGCACGCCGCGCCAGCGCGCGGCCCATCTGCTTGACGCGTTTTTCATCACAAGCAAACCACGCACCCCCAAGAAAAGCCTGTGCGCCAAAGCCGTGCAGAAAACTGCTCCCGCCCTCATTGAAAACCTCATTGATACGCAAATGCAGTTCGCCGATCTCTGGCAAAAGCAGCGTGCCCTGCGTGTGGCTCGCGCCTCGGAAGCCCTGTTGCGGCTGTCGAGCCAGATCATACAGATCTATACGCAAGGCAAAGTGCAGCGCGCCCAACTTGATTTTGATGACCTCATTGAAAAAACCAACTGGCTGCTGGAAAAATCCGGCGGCGCGTCCTGGGTTTTGTTCAAGCTCGATAGCGGTCTGGATCATATTCTGGTGGACGAAGCGCAAGATACCAGCCCGGCGCAATGGTCGCTGATCTCCAAGCTCACCGAAGAGTTTTTTGCGGGCAAAGGCGCCCATGAAAATGAGCGTATTGATCGCACAGTGTTTGCCGTTGGCGATGAAAAACAATCCATTTACAGCTTTCAGGGGGCGCAACCCAAGCTGTTTGCCAAGATGCGCGAGCAGATGGAGCAACAGGCGCAAAACGTCAATCACGAGCTGCCGCTGATCCCGCTGACCCTGTCCTTTCGCTCGACCCCGGCGGTGCTCAATGTCGTTGATATGGTGTTTGCGGATCGAGAAAAAACTGCAGGCATCACCTTTGGCGATAGCGATATTTATCATGGTGCATGGCGTGAACACGACGCCGGTCTGGTCGAAGTCTGGGATCTGCACAGGGCTGAAAAGGGTGAGCCCTGCTCCGTCTGGAACCCGCTTGATGATCTGCAAAAAGCGCAGGATCCCAAGGAAATGCTGGCCGAACATATTGCCCTGACCATTCGTGGCTGGCTTGACAACGGCGAGATGTTGACCGCCGCCAACCGGCCCATCATTCCCGGCGATATTCTTATTCTGGTGCGCAAACGCCATCCCTTCACCCAGCCGATGATCCGCGCCCTGAAGCGCCATAATATCCCGGTTGCCGGGGCCGACCGCATGAAAGTGGCCGAGCAGATCGCTGTTGAAGATCTGATGGCGCTGGGTGATTTTCTGCTTTTGCCCGAAGATGATCTGGCGCTGGCCACCGTTTTGAAAAGCCCGATGTTTGGCCTTGATGATGATGATCTGTTCACCATTCGCCGTGACCCCGGTGATGCTGACCTGGTGCGCACCAGCGAGGATGGGGTCGAGCGCCCCAAAAACATTCCTCTATGGTGGGCCCTGAAAAAGACCCGTGATAAAAACAAGGGGGAGCGCTTTACGACCGCCTATGACCAGCTGGCCCGCTGGATGATGCGCGCCGATAAAGTACCGCCCTTCGAGCTGTTTGCCGGTATTCTTGACATTAACGCCATGCGTGAAAAACTGACCAGCCGTCTTGGCTCCGAAGCCGGTGACGCCATCAATGAATTTTTGGCGATGGCGCTGACCTTTGATGAAAATTCGCCGCCCTCCCTGCAGGAATTTTTAACAGCCGTGCGCAACACCAATTCCGAAATCAAGCGCGACATGGAAAAGGGCATTAATGAAGTGCGTTTGATGACTGTGCATGGGGCCAAGGGGCTGGAGGCCGAAATCGTTTTCATGCCCGATACCACTTCCTCAAGCTCCAGCGGCAAAGGGGCGATCGAAAAGCTGACCGCAACCGGGCAAGCTCCCGGCACGCCCGATCATCTCGTCTGGTGTGTCCCCGGCTCCAATGATGTCGAACAGGTCAAGGCGATCAAAGAGGGCAAAAAAGAAGGCGAACAGGAAGAGTATAACCGTCTGCTTTATGTCGCCATAACCAGAGCGCGCGACCGGCTTTATATTTGCGGCTGGCTCGGTCGCAATAAATTGCAGGACAAAAGCTGGTATGCCCTCATTAAATCAGTGCTGGAAGAGGTCGGCGAGGAAACCAATGATGCCCTCGATATGAAAATCTGGCGCTTTGCCAAAGGTAGCGCCCCTGTGCTCGATGACGAACAGAGGCCCGCCCCCACAACCGAAAAAAAAGATCTTGTCGTGCCGGACTGGATGGAGCAAACGGCGCAAAAACCACCAGCAAAAATCAAGACGCTGTCGCCCTCCAGCCTTGTGCCTCATGAGTTGGCGGATACACCACGAGAATACCTGCCAGAAGAACCCAACGATCTGGAACGCGAGCGCCTGACGCGCAATATGGGCAAGTTTCGCGGTATATTAGTGCACGCGCTGCTCGAACATTTGCCCGATTTACCGAGCGAGCTTCGAGCCGCCGCCGCTGCCCGCGTTCTTGACAGCCACAAACATGTGCTCAACGACGAGCAACGTCAGGTCATTATTGATGAAGCTTTGCAGGTGCTTGCAACAAAAGAGTTTGCCCCTTTGTTTGCGCAAGGCTCCTCGGCTGAATGCTCGTTCAATGCCGCTCTGTCTGGATTGGGTAGCCAAAAACAACCCCTGCGCATGGCCGGGCAGATCGACCGACTGGTGGTCAGCGAGAACGAAGTGCTGATCATAGATTACAAAAGCAACAGTCAGGTGCCGACAAAAATCGAGCAGGTGCCCCCCGCCTATCTCGCCCAACTCGCGGCCTATCGAGCCTCTGTGCGCCCGCTTTTTACAGGCAAAACCATAAAATGCGCCTTGTTATGGACGAGAACTCCCAAACTCATGTGGCTTGCTGATGCCGTGCTTGATCAATACGAAGGGTCATTAAGCGAAATAGTTGGCCAAAAATAAGCGACTGGCGTCGCTTTGTCTTCGCCAGACGGGCATCTTTGCAGATGGCATTGGGGACTAATCCCCAAACCCCAATTGTCAAAATGGTTTCCAAAGGCTAGCCTTTGGTTCCAGCTGAACAAGCTGCCAAGCCTTGCAGAGAGAAAAGTGGGCCGGCGAGGGCGAAGCTGCACATCAGCTTGTTACGAGCACTTTTCCCTGTTCTTGCCCTGCGCACTTGACGAAAAGGCACAGACTACTTAGTTTCTGCCTTAAGTGAAATATTGGCTGATCCGCACCCTTGCGTGATTTTCCAGCAATCAGGAGAATTTTTGTGGCGACAAATATCACAGATGCCGATTTCGAAGAAATCGTACTCAAATCTGACGTTCCGGTTCTTGTAGACTTCTGGGCCGAATGGTGCGGCCCCTGCAAGCAGATTGCTCCAGCGCTTGAAGAGCTTTCCAAAGAAATGGAAGGCAAACTCAAGATTGTTAAAATGAATGTCGATGAAAACCAGAAGATCCCTACGGAACTTCGCATTCAGGCCATACCAACCTTGATGCTGTTCAACAAGGGTGAAATGGTTGATCGCCAGATGGGCGCGCTAGCCAAATCTAAGATTGAAAGCTGGGTCAACAAAACCATCAGCGCTTAAATCAGGCGCTTATTCTGATCAAAAGCAGAAAACCGGTCGCAATCTGATTGCGGCCGGTTTTCTTTAGTCTTCAAGACATTGGCTTTTTAGACGTCTTCTGCCATGGCATCAGTCACCCAGGTTGGTGCACCTTTCATCGTTTCAAGAGCAGATGCGGTTCCAATTGTTGCAAACAATCCTGCAATCATCATTGATACGAGTAATAGTTTTTTCATCGGTCTGGTCCTTTCCAAGGGGGGGCCTTTTCAGGCGAGGTTGATTTACTGAGTTTGACTAAAGGCAGATGAAGCCCAGCCGCTGTAACCATCGATATAAATCGTATCAGCAGAAGCCAGGCTAACACTGGCAAGGGTTGCGGCGACGATCACTGAAACGGAGAGAATTTTTTTCATGAGATTAGTTCCTTTTTTGGTTTTCCGTAGGTAGAGAGAGAGGAAGTCGTTCTAGCGATCACCACCGCTCAAAGCATCAAATGCCCAGCCGCTATATGATCCAAGTGTTTTATCTTCGTAGGCAGAGGCACCGCTAATGGCGCTGAATGTGCCAAGGATGAGAACAGATGCGATAAGTAGTTTTTTCATGGTTTCAGGTCCTTTTTAGTTTTATGGATAGAAAATTATTTCTAGCGGCTAACACCCATGGCTTCAAAAGCCCAGCCAGAATAACTTCCCAGAGTTTTGTCTTCATAAGCTGATGCACTGCTAATAGCCGCGAATGTACTGGCAATAATAGCTGTTGTTATAAGTAATTTTTTCATTTTAGCCCCTTTTTCTACTTCGTTATAATATCTTTGCTTTCATTTTTATTTTTTGCAGGTTTATTACTGCGATGAATTGAAGATAAGCTCGTTTGAAAAAAAAGAATAGCCCCTCTCACGCCCATGTGATTGCTGTTTATATTTTGGGAAAATAAGTGAGGGAACCTGCCATTTTCGTGATCAAATCTTCACGAAAATCAGGTCGAAGGTTTAAACTTTTGTGACATTTATAATTTTGTCATCATCACTCATCAACTGCACGTGAGATCAGGCTGATCTGGCACAGTTCTTACGGCTTTCCAGATCCATCAGAGGGCTGGTCTTGATGAGTAAAATTGAAAATCAGGCTCGATTATTCAAGCCCTTCGAGCACGGAGCCAGCCAGATAGAGTGATCCGCAGATCAAAATGCGCACGGGCTCGTTGCCAAGGTTTCGGGCGCGCTCACCACTGGCTTCAAGGGCTTGCGTGACATCTTCGCACGCCATGGCGCGCAATCCGGCTTGTTTGGCGAGTTTGGAAAGCTCTTCCGGGGGCCAGCCATTGGGACTGCCGGGGACCGGTACGGTGAAGACCATCTCGCACAAATCCTCAAAGACCTGCAAAAACTCTTCAGCATTTTTGCGCTTCATCATAGCGATGACAAGGTGCAAGGGGCGTGAAACCTGCTCCTCAAGGTCAGCCATGCTGGCCGCCAGCGCTTCGGCAGCGGCACGGTTATGTCCGCCATCCAGCCAAATTTCGCTTTCGGAATTAAGACCCGCCTTTTGCGCCAGCCGGTCTGTCTCCAGCAATTGCAAGCGCGCCGGCCATCGCACCTGGCGCATGGCCTGTTCCATGTTCTGCTGCGCGGACTCAAGCCCCGGCAAACGAAGAGCCGCCGCAATCGACAAACCAGCATTATCGATCTGATGAGAGCCAATCAAACGCGGTAACGGCAGCGCCAGCAGGCGCGTATCATCCTCATAAATAATCCGCCCTAATTGCTCATAAGCCTTAAAGTCATCATCTTGCGCGATAAACGGCGCATCAAGATCTCTGGCACATTGGCGCAACACATCCAGAACCACACGCGGTTGACGACCCGATATACACGGCACGCCCTTCTTCATGATGCCCGCTTTTTCAAAGGCTATTTTTTCCAGTGTGGAGCCCAGAAAATCCATATGATCCATACTGATAGGCGTGATGATGGTGAGAGCGGGCTGATCAATGACATTGGTTGAATCAAAGCGCCCACCCAATCCGGTTTCCAGCACCAGATAGTCCGCTTGGTGTTCGCTATAGGCCAGAAAAGCAGCCACCATGGTGATCTCGAAAAAAGTAATAGGCTCGCCGTCATTGGCCGCTTCGGCGCGTTCCAGTACATGGACCAGCACATCTTCTGAAATATCAGCGCTGCCCTTTTTCCCGGCCAGCCGGATACGCTCATGAAAACGCACCAGATGCGGGGATATGAAACTGTGGCAGCTCTTGCCACTGCTCTCGATCAAAGCGTTGAGATAGGCCAGCGTAGAGCCCTTGCCATTGGTGCCGGCAATATGAATGACCGGCGGCAAGCGGTCTTGGGGACGCCCCAGCTTTTCCAGCGCCCGTTTTGTGCGGCCAAGGGATAGGTCAATAAGGCTGGGGTGCAACTCGCGCAAACGCGCCAGCACCTGCTTGGAAGAGGTCATAACCTACTCATCAGCCTCGCTTGCATCCATTACCTGTCCCCATTTGCGATTGATGAAAAACATATATAGAGCAAAAAGAGATAAGCCACCGCCAAATATCGTAGCCCAGTTCAACACAGGCCCTCTCCTCAGTAGTTCACTGACCAGCATGGAGCCGCCCATAAACAAAAAGATAACCGGCCAGAGATAAAGGCTTTGACGACCAGTGCGCAGGGATTTTCGATTTTGCAGAATTTGCTGCTGAACCAGACGAGCTTCTGTTTCACAATCACCAGAACAGCTCAGCCCATAATCATGATCAACCGCGCATTTTGCACACAGGCCCTTATTGCACGCCCTGCAAAGTCCAACAGCTTGCCTGTCTTCGTGCTCAAAACATATCATGGGGGTCTCTAATCAGCTTTTTTGGATGCGGGCACTCTTTTCGATCGCGCCACTCTTGGTTTGGTCTTTTTCGGCGCGGTTTTTCTTTTGGCTTTTGCTGCCGGTTTTTTGTCGCTGTTCACTATTGTCTTGCTGTCTGGCACTCCCTCATCAGCACGGATGATCTCGACGACATCGCTATCATCTGCATCCAAAGCCGGTTCAGCTGCCGCCTGCTCTTCTTGCACAGGCTGCTTAGTCAGCAAGGCACATAAATGGCCAAGAGTTGTGCGCATTTGATGGCGATGCACAACCAGATCAACCATGCCTTTTTCCAGCAGATATTCGGAGCGCTGGAACCCGCTGGGTAATTGTTCGCGGATGGTTTGCTCAATGACCCGTGGCCCAGCAAAACCAATCAACGCGCCGGGTTCAGCGATCTGAATATCCCCTAGCATGGCATAACTGGCGGTGACGCCGCCCATGGTCGGGTCGGTCAGCACAACAATATAAGGCAGACCATTTTTGCGCAGACGCTGCAAGGCAACTGTGGTGCGCGGCATTTGCATCAAGGAAAAAATGCCCTCCTGCATACGTGCCCCGCCAGAGGCGACGAACAAAACAAAGGGTGTTTTCAACTCAACGGCCTTTAGCATACCCGCGACAATGGCGCCGCCTGCATCAGAGCCCAGCGAGCCGCCCATAAAGGCAAAATCTTGCACGGCGACGATCGTTTCCAGCCCTTCAAGCTTACCCTTGGCCACCAGAACGGCATCATCCATATCACTCTTGGCGCGCGCATCCTTCAAACGGTCGCTATATTTTTTCTGGTCCTTGAATTTGAGTGGGTCAACTATTCCCTTGATGGCTTTTAAGGTCTCATATTCCTGCTCATCAAAAATCATGTTGAGACGGTCTTTGGCACGCATTCGCATGTGATAATCACTGCCCGGCACCACGTAAAGATTGTCTTCCAGATCCTTGTGGAAGATCAGCTGCCCGCTATCAGGGCATTTCACCCACAGATCATCGGGGACATCTTTCTTCTTCCAAATACCCGTCAGTTTCGGGCGAACAACATTATTGATCCAGTTCACAGCAACACGATCCCGTCAGCTAAGTTACTCTAATTCACGGTTTTTTCTTCACTTGCGAGTTTAGAACGCAAACAGCTGCAATGCAAAGAATCAGTGCCCCGTTTCATAGGACTTTGGTTAATTTCCATCCATAACATCAAATATACCGCGCGAAAGTTCAAGAACAAGGGCCAGCGGCAGGGCAACTGTCTCTTTTTGCGCCTTATTGGCCTCATCCAGACTTCCCGCAATGGCATTGACAATGGCCGATCCCACCACAACCCCATCGCAACCAATGGCCAGTTCGGCAACCTGTTTGCGAGATTTCACCCCAAAGCCCACGGCAATCGGCAGATCGGTACTCTGCTTGATATCAGCGACTTGCCCCAGCACGATGGCCGGATCGGGAGCTGCCGTTCCGGTAATACCGGCAATCGACACATAATAGAGAAAACCGCTGGCATTTTGCAGCACGGCAGGCAGACGTTTTTTGTCCGTAGTCGGAGTCGCCAGACGGATGAAATTAATATCTTTGTCACGCGCCGGAAGGCACAATTCACGATCCGTTTCAGGAGGCAAATCAACAATAATCAAACCATCAACCCCCGCTCTCTTGGCATCATCGAGGAATTTATCGCCCGGATAGACATAGATCGGATTATAATAGCCCATCAGGATAATCGGCGTTTCATCATCTGTTTGACGAAAGCGGCGCACCATGTCGAGGGTTTTGGCCATGGTCTGGCCGGCCGCCAATGCGCGCTGCGAGGACAGCTGAATGGCCGGTCCATC
>JAKIUO010000123.1 GCA_021647535.1 Hyphomicrobiaceae bacterium | reverse complement strand
GGGCTTCGGCTCTTCGCTTTTTGAGAGCTGCCTGACGCCTTTGCATAGCCGCTTTTTGCGCGGTATTTTGCCTGCTGTAATTGCGCAGGATCCGGGTGGCCTGAACGCTAAATCTCTTGGCTTCCACCCGTCGATTGAGCTTGAAATAGACTTTGGCCTTGAGATTGAGGGCATCGGCGTAGCGCGGATGGCGGTTGCCATATTTCTTTTGTACCAGAAAGACATAGCGTTTGACCTTGGACAAGGCCGGGGCATAGGTCCCGAGCTTCATCATCTTGTAAATATCAGCACGTAGCTGCGAAATTTGTTGTTCAAAGCTGGCGGCGCGGGCGCTCATTGGGCCTGTTTGCAAAAAGGAGCTGCTGGCGAGTAGCAAAAAAGCCGCTGATAAAAGGGATATCAAAAATAAAGAATTGAATGAAAGGCGTATGCCTGATTTCATGACCGCACTCCGAAAGTGTTTTAAAAATCTTCTGGTATTGTGACCTTCTTCTCAAGTTAATGTCATTTCAATGGCTTTTCAATCTCTTCACGCAGATATAGTCGGTTCGCCCAGGGTTATACCAATCCTCTATTTTCAGCCTATCTTATTGGGTAAAGCCGTGCAGGCCTTGTGGGGTAAGGATCCAGTCAAGGCGGCCATCGTTTTCGCCTTCAATCATGGTGGGCAGTTCTTGTTCGGCAAAGCCGATCCCAACAACCATGATCTGTTTTTTGGTGCGCAGGGTGCTGATGGCCTGATCGTAAAACCCTTCGCCATAGCCAAGGCGGTTGCCCATACGGTCAAAGCCCAGAGCCGGAACAAGCAGATAATCCGGCTCTACTTCGTTTTCACAGTCCGCCGGAACCGGAATATTGCGATCTCCAGCGGCCATTTTGGCACCGGGCCACCATTTGTGGAAAACCACCCCATGATTTTCACAGCGTTTGGGCAGAGCGAGGGGAAGCTGACGCAAATGCAGGGCATTCATTAGCAATAATGGAGTGATTTGGTGGCCGGTTGGAAAGAAGCCGGCAATTGTTTTGGGGCCGGTGGAAGCCAGAAAATCAGCGCCGACATCGGCCAGGGCGTTGGTGGCGTGGCGTCTCTGGTCAGCCGGGATTGCCTTTTCGACCTGCTTCATTTGCTCGCGCAACGGATTATTGTTGCTGGTCATGGTCGAACCTCATAATTGGTTAGGTGGATTTCTTTGGGGGCTCTTTGGGTGCAATCATCAAGGGCGGATTAAGGGTGATTTCGCCGCGTTCAAGGTCAACCCGGGGAACTGTTTCTTTGTCAAAGGCAAAAATTTCGGTTGCTTTGCCGTCAACGGGTTTGATCTCGATGAGATCGCCAGCGCCAAAATTGTGCAAGGCTGTGACCGTGCCGTAGGGCTGCTTGTTCGCCAGCACAACCGCCAGACCAATGAGGTCGGTGAAATAATATTGGTCTTCTTCTTCAGGTGCGGGCAGCATTTTCTGCTCGACAAAAAGGCCGGTGCCCTTCAGGGCTTCGGCCTCGTTGCGATGTTCAACACCCTTGAGGCGCGCGACGACCCCTTTGGGGGCCAGACGTGCCTTGGCGATGGTGAACTGGCGTTCATCCGGTTCATCGCCAAGTGGCCCGTAGGCCTTGATATCCAGCGGATCTTGCGTGTAGCTCTTGATCACCACCTCGCCATGAATGCCATGAGCGCCGGTGATGATGCCAAGGCACAACCTTTTGGAGCCGCCGGATCGGTCTTTGTCGCTTGCTGACAACAGCTTTACTCGCTAGCTGCTTCGGCTTTGGCGGCTTCCTTGGCCGCTTCAGCTGCCGCTTTTTTCTCTTCTTCGCGCTCAACGCGTTTCTTGCCCCATTTGGCTTTGTCGGGGTTGTTGCGGGCTTCGCGTTTCATCAATCCGGCCGCATCGAGAAAGCGCAAAACGCGATCAGTTGGTTTGGCACCAACACTCATCCAGTATTTGATGCGCTCAATGTCAAGTACAACGCGTTTTTCGTCATCTTTGGGCAGCATGGGGTTCCATGAACCGACTTTTTCGATAAAGCGACCATCGCGCGGCATACGAATATCGGCGATCACAATGCGGTAATAAGGACGTTTTTTGGAGCCACCACGGGCCAGTCTGATTTTCAAAGCCATTTTTCAGTTTCCTTTGTTAGAATAGGTTTGTTCTATTGTCTGTTTTGCTGATTGCGATGGGCAATCGTGATTTGCTATTTTTTCTTTTTACCTCGGGGCAGGCCGGGCAATCCGGAGCCACCCAATCCGGGTAGACCGCCGGGCAGGCCAGCACCGGGGGGCAAACCGCCGCCCAGTCCGGGTAATCCGCCAGGCGGCAAACCACCACCTGCTTCAGTCGGCATTTCGGGCATGGCACCGCCGCCAAACAATCCGGCCAGCCCGCCTTTGCGTTTGCCAAGCTTTTTCATCATGTCGGCCATTTGCCGGTGCATTTTTATGAGCTTGTTAATTTCTTGTACCGAGGTGCCAGAGCCCTTGGCAATGCGCCGTTTGCGCGAGGCGTTGAGCAGTTTGGGACGGCGGCGCTCCTTGCGGGTCATGCTGGAAATCATGGCCTGCTGACGCTTCAGGATGCTGTCATCCATATTGGCATTGGCCATCTGTTTTTTCATCTTGCCAACGCCGGGCAACATGCCCATGACGCCAGACATACCGCCCATACGCTGCATCTGGCTGAGCTGTTCGGACAGATCATCGAGATCAAACTGCCCCTTTTGCATTTTGGCAGCGATTATTTCAGCTTTTTCAGCATCAATGGTCTCAGCGGCTTTTTCCACCAGCGACACCACATCGCCCATGCCCAGAATACGATTGGCAATGCGATCGGGGTGAAATTCTTCCAGTTCGTCTAGTTTTTCACCGGTGCCCAGCAGTTTGATCGGCTTGCCGGTAACGGCTCGCATGGAAAGCGCCGCACCGCCGCGACCATCACCATCAATACGGGTCAGCATGAGGCCGGTAATGCCAATGCGCTCGTCAAAAGCGCGGGCCAGATTAACGGCGTCCTGACCGGTCAGGGCATCGGCCACCAGCAATATTTCCTGTGGCTTGGCAATGTCACGCACTTCGGCGACTTCGTTCATCAGCGTATCATCAATATGCAGACGGCCCGCCGTGTCCAGCATGATCACATCAAAGCCTGACAGCTTGGCAAATTGCACAGCCCGTTTGGCGATCTGTTGCGGCGTCTGCCCTTCGATAATCGGCAGGGTGGCAACGCTGATCTGCTTGCCCAGTATTTTCAATTGTTCCTGCGCGGCTGGTCGTCTCGTATCGAGAGAGGCCATCAGCACTTTTTTGTTTTCTTTTGCTTTGAGGCGTTTGGCGATTTTCGCCGTGCTGGTGGTTTTACCAGAGCCCTGCAAGCCGACCATCATGATGGAAACAGGGGGGGCCGCGTTCAGATCAATGGGCACAGCCGTTTCGCCCAGTACCTTGACCAGTTCGTCATTAACGATCTTGACGACCATCTGGCCCGGCGTCACTGATTTGACAACCTCTTGGCCAACGGCGCGCTGCGTCACTTTTTCAATGAAACCGCGCACCACTTCCAGCGCCACATCCGCTTCAAGCAAAGCGCGGCGCACTTCGCGCATGGCGGCTTTTACGTCCTTTTCAGACAAAGCGCCACGACCGGTCAGCTTGTCAAAGACGCCAGAAAGGCGGTCGGAAAGGGTTTCAAACATTTATATCTCTTTTTACGGCACAGCCGGTTTTGTAGTACGGACAGTCTCAAAACGCCAAACGCAAAACGCACCCACAAGCGAAACTCGCTGGCGGATGTTGACCTTGCTGGCTCATGTCCAGTTCGGCGGCTCGGGTAAAGCCTTTGGGAATTTCGCGCATAATCGTCGATTGCAGGGGCGAAGTCAAGCCTCATCCTTCTTTATGGGCACGCCATAAAGCTCCAGACGGTGATCAATCAGCTTGAAGCCGAGTTCGGCGGCGATTTCGATTTGTAGCTGTTCTATTTTTTCGTTGCGAAATTCGATGACTTCACCGCTTTTCATATCAATGAGATGGTCGTGGTGCTGCTTGTCGACGCGCTCATAGCGCGCCCGTCCGTCGCGAAATTCGTGGCGTTCCAATATGCCTTCTTCTTCAAAAAGGCGCACGGTGCGGTAGACGGTGGACAGGGAAATATGAGGATCAACAGCGCTGGAGCGCTTATAGACTTCCTCGACATCTGGGTGATCATCAGATTTTGAAAGGACCTGCGCTATAATACGTCTCTGGCCGGTCATGCGCAGCCCTTTTTGGGCGCACAGGGCTTCAAGCGGGGTCTCTTTGGCTGATGCTTTGCTCATGTCACTCATCCCGTTTGTTTATAATGCGTCTTGTTTTCATATAGCGCATATAAGGGGGAGGCGTCCAGCAAGGGAAGGCATATATAGCCAGCGGCCATGGCGTTTTGGTTGCTAACGGGAGTATTTCGTTGAACCGACGACGGTTTTTCTCTAACTTTTTTATGTTTTTCAAGTGTTTTGAGTATATTTGAGAATTCGTCGATTTATTGGCCGTCGAGCTCTCGTGACATGATAAGCGCATCTTCGGGGGCATCGCGGCCCTGCTGGTAATAGCCCGAACGGCGGCTGATCTCGACAAAGCCGTGTTTTTCATAAAGGCCGATGGCCGCCTTGTTGCCGCTGGCCACTTCCAGAAAAATACGGGTGGCGGCGCGCAGGCGTGTGAGTTCAAGGGCGTGCGACAGCAGCGAGCTGGCAATGCCGGAGCGGCGATAATGGTCGTCGGCGACAATGGTGAGGATTTCAGCTTCATCCTCGGCCTGTCTGGTCATAACAAACCCCACCAGCTGGCGCGTGTCGCCAAAGGCGGCGAGGGTCAGGCAGTTGGGCTTATCCATAAGGTTGCGCAAGGCCCCTTCATCCCACGGGTGGGCAAAACCGGTTTTATGGAGGCGGGCCATGGCAGGCGTATCAACGCTGCCTGCATGTAATATATGGGTAATCACGCACCTTGTCCTATACTATGACGATCTCTTCGCTGTTACAGAGCTATTTCCGCTCTATAGCATATCCTGACTGTATCTTGGCATCTGGCGGGCGAAGATAAAGGGGGGCGACCGGTTGGTCTGTGGGTATCGTGTCGTGGGCCAGCCTGGCCAGACAAGCCGCATCTGGTTGGGGGGTGCCCTCCCCAAAGTCAGACAGGACTATGTTTTTACTATGATTTTCGCTGATGTGTTGACGGAGCAACTCTCGACCGGAGCCAATAAGGCAGACCGTTTTATCAGTGGGTAGAATTTTTTCGGCCTGTTGTGGGAAAATCACCTGTGGCGCGCTGTTTTTATAGGCACCCTCTTGATCAAACAGCTGAAAATAGAGTTGGTCGCGCCGCGCATCAAGGACGACCCCGACAAGACGTTTGGGGGCGCGCTCTGGCGGGGGAGCCCAGCTTTCAAAGGCTTGTGCTGCAATGACGCGCAGAGAATTTTGCGCGACAAGCGGGAGACCAAGCGCCAGAGCCAACCCACGCGCCGCCGCCACGCCAATGCGCACGCCGGTAAAAGTGCCGGGACCAGTGGTCACGGCCAGACGATCAAGATCGCGCACGCCAAGTCCGGCCAGCGCCAATACCTCGTCAATCATGGGCATCAGACGTTCGGCATGGCCGCGTTCACGATGTTCGCGCAGGCCATGGACCTTGCACGCGCCGCCCTCTTTGGCGCCGTCCTCTTTGACAAGGACGGCAGCTGAGCAGGCCTGCATACTGGTATCAAGGGCGAGCAGCTTCATGAGTTAGACAACAGAAGCGAATTCATCGAAATCGAAACGCGGCGAACGATCGAACATATCTTTTGGATCGCCATAGCCAATGGAGCACAAAAAGTTGGACTTGATTTTTGTACCGGCAAAAAACTCTTTATCGACGGCGTCATTGTCAAAACCTGACATGGGGCCGGTGTCAAGGCCAAGGGCGCGCGCTGCAATGATGAAATAGCCGCCTTGCAGGGTGCCGTTGCGAAAGGCTGTTGTTGCCGTCAACTCTTCATTGCCCTCAAACCAGCTTTTGGCATCAGTGTGCGGGAACAGCTTGGGCAGGTGGCTGGCAAAATCCAGATCATGGCCAATAATGACAGTGATCGGCGCTGAGCGGATTTTGGGTTGATTGGCCTCCATGGCCATACCGGCAAGCTTGTCTTTGGCTTCATCGCTGCGCACAAAAACCAGGCGGGCGGGTGAACAATTGGCGCTGGTCGGGGCCCATTTCATCAGGTTGGCGAGCTCTTTGATGGCCATGGGGGAAACCGGCTTGTCCTGCCAGTTGTTGAAGGTCCGTGCTTCAAAAAAAAGCAGGTCGAGGCCGCGCTGGCCCAATCTTTCGGTCATATAATTATCCTGGACGTCCTGTTAATTGGAAAAAGGCAGGCGTGATGCAGAACCTGACCTTATGGCTATAAATGCCAGATTGACTTCGCTCTGCCAAAATTAGCTAGCTCTGCCAAATTAGCTCACTCTGCCAGATTTAGCTAACTCTGAACAGCAGCGAGATCAAGAGCAAAGCGCCCTGATCTCGCATTTGAGCATGGTTTTCTGGAGGAAAATCAGGCCGAACGCACTTCTTTGACTTCGGGCAGGAAATGCTTCAGCAGATTTTCAACGCCGTTTTTAAGGGTGGCAGTGGAGCTTGGGCAACCGGAACAGGCGCCGCGCAATTCCAGATAAACAATGCCGTCTTTATAGGCCTGAAAGATGATGTCGCCGCCGTCCTGTGCAACAGCGGGGCGCACTTTTTCTTCCAGCAGCTGTTTGATGGTGTCGACGGTTTCGCGGTCCTCTTCGTCAAACACTTCATTTTGATTGTCCCCTTGAGCATCGCCCTCCATGACTGGTGCGCCGGACATGAAGTGCTCCATGATGACGCCCATGACAGCAGGTTTCAGCAAGTCCCAGTCGAGATCGCCCTTGGTGACGGAAATAAAATCATTGCCCAGAAAGACCCCGGCAACGCCATCAACTTCGAAAAGACGGGTGGCCAGCGGCGAGTTGCCAGCATCGGCAAGGCTTTTGAAGTCCTCGACACCAGAGGCCAGCACCTGCTTGCCCGGTACAAATTTCAGGGTGGATGGATTGGGGGTTGGTTCGGTCTGAATAAACATGGCTGCGTGTCTCCTGCAAAAATATGCGCCCGCTTGCTCTTTGTCTGCGAAATGCAGGAGTACAGGCCGGGGGCAATTGGTTTCCTGTCTTCTAATTTAGAACAATTTTAGCTGGATGCAAATAGATCCTGATATTTTGATAATTGCGAATGAGGTCTTTGCAGGGTTGCGCGAATCTATTAACACACTATTAGGTTGTGTCGCCTATGGTGACTTATACCTAGAGTGGCTAATCCGAACAGAGAATGGCATTCGTTTTTTGTTCATTTACCCAGTGCTTTACCGTGTCCTGCAATACTGTTTCCCAGTGCGGGACCGAAACTCTACCGGCGGCCGTGGCCATTGATCCCGAGGATGTAATTGTCCAGCCGCCGGTCTTTTTCTTCCAAAAATCATTTTTTATCCCCGCCTCCCCATATTTTCAAAACCGTTAATGGCAGGCTGCGACGCTTTTTGCCGGGAAAAGAGCGTGTTGAAGAAATTTCGCATCAGGAGATTGAAAAGAGCGCCACCATTTGCGACAACAGAGCTAGAAAATGTCTTGGCTATAAAATCCCTGCTGAGATTTTTACATAATAATTGTTGCACTTCAATTGTCAATCTATCGCCCGGTTTGCGCCGGGATGACAGTTTAGAGGGGCGGCGAGAACAGGCGGGTAATAGCTCATGGCGGAAGACAAAAACACAGTCAACGCGGCGCAGGCCAGCCCTGGCGTTTATAATTTTGTTGATCATGATTTTGATGTGCTGGTGGTGGGGGCTGGCGGGGCCGGATTACGGGCAACGCTTGGCGCTTCGGAAGCGGGCCTGCGCACCGGCTGCATCACCAAGGTATTTCCAACACGTTCTCATACGGTGGCGGCGCAGGGCGGCGTTGCGGCATCATTAGGCAATATGGGGCCGGATGACTGGCGCTGGCATATGTATGATACGGTGAAAGGCGCTGACTGGCTGGGTGATCAGGACAGCATCGAATATTTGTGCCGCGAAGCCCCGGCTGCTGTTTATGAGCTGGAGCATTATGGTGTGCCGTTCTCGCGCAATGATGAGGGCAAGATTTACCAGCGCCCGTTTGGTGGCATGACGACGCAATATGGCGAGGGGCCACCGGCCATGCGCACCTGCGCTGCCGCTGACCGTACGGGCCACGCCATTTTGCATACGCTTTATGGCCAGGCCATCCGCCACGCTGCCGAGTTTTTTATCGAATATTTCGCCATTGATCTGATTATGGACGAAGCGGGGGCCTGTCGCGGCGTTATTGCCCTTTGTCTTGAAGATGGCTCGCTGCATCGCTTTCGGGCACACCGCACCATTTTGGCAACGGGTGGCTATGGCCGCACCTATTTTTCCTGCACCTCGGCCCATACCTGCACGGGCGATGGCAATGGTATGGCGCTGCGCGCGGGCCTGCCGTTGCAGGACATGGAATTTGTCCAGTTCCACCCCACGGGAATCAGGGGAATGGGAATACTCATCACCGAAGGTGTCCGGGGAGAAGGGGGCATACTGCTGAACCGGGAGGGTGAACGATTCATGGGGAAGTACGCCCCGTCCATGATGGACCTGGCACCCAGAGACATGGTGAGCCGTGCCATCATGACGGAAATCTCCGAAGGCCGGGGCATCAACGGCAACAGAAAAATTGATGACTGGGTGTACCTGGATGCCAGTCACCTGGGAAGGGAAACCGTGGAAGCCAAGATTCCCGATATTGCTGATTTCTGCCGTACCTATCTCGGGGTGGACCCGGCGGTAGAGCCCATGCCGGTTCAGCCCACAGCGCACTACGCCATGGGAGGAATCCCTACAGATGTACACGGCCGGGT
>JAKIUO010000122.1 GCA_021647535.1 Hyphomicrobiaceae bacterium | reverse complement strand
TATACGCATGGGCGAAAGCTTTGAAACTCTGGCGATCTCCCCAGATCCAGATTTGTTCACCGGTATGGTGATTGCCCCCCACCAACAGGTCATGATCCCTATCCGCCCGCTGCGCGTTGGCGTCCTTGATATCCCTATCGAAGTCATCTTTAAAGCGGACCTCGACAAGGCCAACCCAACCATCAACACAACCACCATCACCATGATCGGCAAGAAATAAGCGGGACAGTATTGCGGCACAAACTCGCTACGCGACGGGGCCAGCCCTAAAACCCGCTGGAGGAACGCCCTCCAGACCCCCGTTTTTCTATCTTTAAAATCAATCAAGGGAGGGTTTGGGAGGTCTCCTCCCAAATGGGTGTGGGCGATAGCCCACTTGCAAAGCAAGTTCGCACCTCTCAATTTATCGCTCAATGGCATTGTGTTCCCACAAAACCTCTGTGTAGATTCCATCTTTTTCTCCTCCCCCCGCCCCGCAAAACGCTCTGGCCCTTCCAATTGATTTACAAGCGGACCGAAAAGCTTTCGGGTCCCTCGAATTTTGCATAACAGGAGCGAGAAATGGAACGCAGGAACAAAAAACAAAGCCTTTTGATCGTCACCATGGCGCTGGCTGGTGGATTTGTCGTCAATGTTGGACTGGCCACCGCACAAGAGCAAAGCTCGCGCAACGCTACGCGGGCCGAACTGATTGCCCAGAAACTGATGCCACAAAGCGCTCAAAACGCCCCTAAAAAGGGTGCAAGCACTCTGGCCAAACGGCTTGTTGTCTCCGCTGATGGCGTTGGCCAGCAAAGCATTCTTGTCAATAGCCGCCGCAGTCTCGATCTGTCTGTGCTCTTTGAAGAGGGTTCTGACAAACTGACCGACAAGGGCCGCACTCTGCTGAATGATCTGGCGCAAGCGCTGAACTCAAAAGGGCTCATTGATGCCAGCTATCTGATTGGCGGGCATACCGATGCCAAGGGCGATGACGCGGCAAACAAAAATTTGTCAGAACGGCGCGCCCGTAGCGCCAAAGCCTATCTGGTCAATAATCCGGGCGTTGATGGTGATCGACTGGCCATTGCCGGATTTGGCGAACAGCGTCTGGCCGACCGGGATAATCCGAACTCACAGATCAATCGCCGCATTGAAGTCAGTCTGATCAATAATGGCTATACAATCAAAGGCAAACGCACCCGCAAACAGCTGATGGCTCAGATTGCCCGCCATCGCACAACCAGTGGCGAACAACTAAGAAAGCTGAAAGCCGCCTCACCGCGCTTTGCTGCGATTGGTCGCCGCACGGCTGAACGCACAACGGGCCTGCGCCTGCGCTCTGACTATCGCCCCATCGAATTTCGGGCTCAGCCAGTCTTTTATCAAGTGGACCGCCAGTTCGATGATTACAACTCGGACATCACTAATCCACCAACCATTGATGGCCGCTATGGCAATGGGGGCACCGATAATGCGATCTGCAACTCTTATGAAGGTCTGCTCACAGACCCGCGCCCTGAACATATGGAGCTTGATGATTATGATGCCAGAACACCGGCTGTATGCCCCACCGCCGAATATAGAAGCACCAATACTTCTGGTGCCAACGACAGCCCCTTTAGCGGCTATTCCCCCGAAGGAGATGAAGAACTGCTGAAATAATCCTCAACCTCAAAATTGCCCTCAACCTTTGATTGTCCCTACCCTTGATAGTCATGACGCGGTGCCCCGGTTGCTTTCCCGGCGGCTTTCGCCATACCAACAAGGCCTAGAAGCCAAGACTTGGGAAAAGGCAAGGTTGAGGAGACGGCAACCGGTCTGCATTCTCTTTTTTCGTTCCTCCTCGTCTCTTTGCGAGCCAGAAAAAAAGAGCAAGCAGCCGGTTGTTTTTTTATGTTTTTTACAAAAAAGGCTCTGGTTCTTCCAACTGTTAGGCAAGCAGGCTCAAACAACAGAGCCCCCACCCCAACAACACGCCCAGGAGACCAGAACAATGACATTCCTCCCCCTCAAACAGACTTTTAAAGCCGCCACCATCGCCGCCATTACCATTCTTGCTGGCAGCACCATCAATGTGCAGGATGCTTCAGCCTCCTCCTACGGATATGGCTACGGTAATGCCAATACCATCAATCGCATCATCAACCAGATCTCGCCAAGAGGCTGGAGCTATAAAGGCGGTCATTCCTATGGTCGCAGCTATGGCTCACATGGCTATAAGAGCAGCTACCGCACCAGCCACCAGCCTTATTATGGCGGTTACAATTCCCATTCTTATGGCTCACACACTTATAGCCCAGATGATTATGGCTATAGCTATGACACGGCCACTCCATACACCTATGTGAGCAACAGCTACTACGATCTGGATAGCAGCATTTATAACCGCTCCATGGATCTGGGCGTGTTTTTTGCGCCAAGCTCAAGCCACATCACACTGCGCGGCAAAGAGGTGCTCGACAGCCTTGGCTATGCGCTCGCTTCGACCACATTCGCCCATTCGGTTTACCGGATCGCTGGTCACACAGATACCGTTGGTAATGCTCGTGCCAATCGCAAGCTTTCCAAAAAACGCGCCTATGCTGTGAAAAAATATTTGCAGCACCGCTTCCATATTAACCCCCGTCGTCTGATTGCCGTTGGCTTTGGTGAAGATCGCCTGAAAGATCACGCCAATCCCACTTCCGCCATTAATCGCCGGGTTGAAGTGACACTGATCGCCACCTCTTATAAGGATCTGTCAGGCGGTTCTTATTAGACCAGAAAGCAGACTGCGCCGTCCTCAAAACAGTCCCCCCTTTTCAACTCGGTCTCGCAGATCAGTCTGGCAGATCAGTCTGGCAGGGGGGACAAGACCCGTTTCAAAAGAGCGTCAGCTTTTCGTGCCTTTCTGGAACCATCCAAAAAGGCCGTTGACCATGCGGGTAAAAAACAATCACAAAATATTGATAAAACAGCCCAAAACTGCAATTATTGCAGAATGGGATCATGTAAGGGAAAGGCAGGTTCATGCCAAAATATTCAATTCCAGCAATGTTGCCCCGGAACGCTCCACTTTTGAGCGGCCTGTTTGCCCTCATGCTCAGTGTGCCCGCGTTCATGCCCTCACAGGCTCAGGCTCAGGCTCAGGCTCAGGCTCAAACCAATACCCAGACCACCAAGACCGGGGCCAAGCTGTTTGGCGGCGAAATTTTGCGCCAGCAACCCGCTTTGCCCTCGCTTGGTCGCTATTACTATCCCAATCGCCTGATTGTCAGCTTTAAAAAAGGCGTTGATGGCCAGCAGCTGATGAACGAGCTGGCGACGGAACGGCGCGAAAGCAGTGCGGATCGTAAAGACCTGCAGCTCGCCCTTGAACTGGCTGGAGATCTGCCCGCCCTTGTCACCATCAAACCGCCAAATGCTGAAAAAGAAAGCACCGGTCAACTGCCCTATATGATGCTGGAGCAACCCGGCAAAGAGAGCGGCGGCTCGCTCAACTGGTTGATGGCCCGCCTCAAAGCCAGCGACAAGGTCAAACAGGTGTCGCGCGATTATGTTTTGTTTTCCGATGATGCCAATACGGACCGCATCAACGACCTGCTCGGCGGTGCACCCACCAAGCCAACAAACGTTCAGCCCCGGCACCCCGCTATCGCCCACACGCCAGCGCTTATTCCCAATGACAGGTTTTACAAGCTGCAATGGCATCTGAAGCTGCATGGCAGCGCCCACAACACGACAACTTCGCCCGGTGCCAGCGGTTTTCCTCTGGCCTGGGCGCTCAATCCGGCCAAAAATCAGCCGATTGTCGCCATTCTGGACACCGGCCTTTACTATGAACACGAGGACATCAAGAACAATCCGCGCATTTTACCGGGCTATGATTTTATTTCCGATCCGCGCAACGCCAAGGATGGCGATGGCATAGACAATGACCCCAGCGACCCCGGCACCGGCTCGGAAAAAGGCACCTGCGCCAGCCGTTCTGCCGAAGTGGACGGCTGGCACGGCACCCATGTGGCCGGACTGGCCGGCGCCATGGGCAGCAATAATCGCATCGGTGCAACTGGTGGCGCCTGGCATATACGCATTTTGCCGGTGCGTGTGCTCGGGCGCTGTGGTGGCGGCTCTTTGCGCGATATCATGCGTGGGATGCTATGGGCCGGGGGCATTGCCCAGCCCGGCGTTCCCGACAATCTGATGCCCGCTGATATCATCAATCTCAGCCTCAGTGCGCAGATTTCCTGCACACCACTCATGCAAACGATCGTCAATACCCTGAAACAGCGCGGCGTCACCATCATCGCCTCTGCTGGCAATGATGGTGTTGATGCAGCCGGTACCATGCCAGCCAACTGCAATAATGTAATCGCAGTGGCCGCCTCTGACGCACGCGGCCATCTCACGCCCTATTCCAATTTTGGTGAAAAAGTTGACATTATGGCTCCGGGAGGCGATCTGAGCCGTGATGATAATGGCGACAAATTTGCAGATGGTATGCTCAGCGCCTTTAAAGGCGGCTATAAATTCTATCAAGGCACCTCGCAGGCTGCACCGATGGTGGCCGCTGCTGCCGCACTGATCAAAAGTCACAATCCAGGTTTTGGCCCAGACCAATTGCTGGCCACCCTGAAGAAAACGGCCCACCCACGCAGCAAAAAGCAATGTCCCAAAGCCTGCGGTGCCGGTTTGCTTAATCTCGCCCCGCTGGCAGCAAAAAAAGTCAGTGGCGTGAATAAATATCGATGAGCCAACGCAAATAAGTCTGGCACTTCCATTTTTAAGAATAGATACTATTTAATTTAAAGGGCATTTCCATGATGAACAGTTGCAAAAGCACAACGCGCAACACTCTGGCAGCACTCCTCTTTTCTGTTGCCCCGGCCATTTTGGCTGGCCCCAGTGCGCTGGCCGCCGATGTCCCGCTTTTCTCGCCAGATTCCTATGGCCTGGCTGTTCTTCCCTTGAATGAAAGTCTTGGCAAATCGGCAGATACCATCGCCAAGCAAGGCAATATTTTCGAGCCGCTTTCGCAACTGCGCAAGGATGATCCCCTGCGGGTGCGCGCCAGAGCCATTGGCCGCCTAGACATTTTGGTGGAAAAGGCTGGGAAAAAATCGCTGGTCACGTGTACGGCCACTATTATTTCAGCTGATCTGCTGCTCACCAACTATCATTGCATTCCTGGTAAACAGGGTAAAATCGTCAAGGCCTCCTTGCTGCTCGATTATGAAAAAAGCGATGGCAGCGGCACCACAAGGATCCCTGTTGAACCGCGCGCCCTTGAAGGCGATGCCGGTCTTGATTATGCGCTGGCCCGTATGCTTGGCCCGGTCCCCTCGGACATCAGCCCTCTTAAGCTGAGCACGCACTCTGTCAAACCGCGCGAACAATTGCTGATGATCCATCATCCAGCCGGTCAGACCAAGAAAATGAGCCGTTTTAAATGTCTGGCCTCCAAAAGCACCCCGCAAAAGGGACCCTATGTGCGCCATATCTGTGAAAGTCTGCCCGGCAGCTCGGGAGGCATCTTGTTCAATACCAGCACCGGCGCGGTTGGCCTGCATCATTCTGGTGGTCTCGACAAAAATGATCCCGACAGTTTTAACAAAGGCACCCTGCTTGCCAGACTGGTCGCCAGCAGTCGCACACTGAAAAAACTTGTCAGACATATTGCTGCGCCCAAGAAACCATTACCCTCCCTTTCTGGCCCGAAAAATGCAAGGAATACTGGTAGTACAGGTAACACCGGAAATATAAATGACTTGCTTGAGAACGCGCAGAAGAAACAGGCTGACACCAGCTCTCATATTAACGATATGCTCTCGCAACCCTAGTTTTTTATGGCCAGCCCTACAAAATTTCCTCTCGCCTTTCCATTGTCTTGGTAACGAAAGAAACCGATCGCAAAACCTGAACAACCCGTCAATAAACTCGTACCGGAGACCCGTTTTATGAACGCTCTATCAAAAACAAAAAATACCGGACAGCCTTCAGGACTGCCGCGCATCGTCTTGTTTGCCGCTGGCACCTTGATGATCGCCAGCTCCCCTGCGCTCGCTCAGGACTGGACGCAGCGCTCCAATCAATACATCCAGCAGAATAATGATGGTTATAATGCCAATAGGAACTGGCAGCGTCCCCCCGCCTATAATCCTGCTCGTGCGCAGGGCAAACGCAATGCCAAACGCATCAACAAGATTATTAATGGCCTGACGCCAGCCGATGGGTCCCATCGTCATTCAAAACGCTATCGCCGCAAAATCCGCAAGGTTGTGACCTGGCGCAAAGGCTATGGAAATGCAGGGCGACCGATTATCGTCAACTATAATCACAGCGTTGACCTGTCCGTCTTTTTCAAGTTCAACAGCGCCCATATCCTGCCCCAAGCGCGCCCGGTGCTCGATGATCTTGGCTATGCGCTAAACGCCCCAAAGCTGCGTTTTGCCCGCTACCTGATTGCCGGACACACAGATAGCCGTGGTGCCCGTGGATATAATCAATGGTTGTCAGAAGAGCGTGCCAAAGCCGTTGCCAACTATCTGATTTACAATTTCAACATTGCCCCGCACAGGCTGCTGCCTGTAGGCTTTGGCGAAGAGGTGCCTGCCAATTCTCGTCGCCCGAAGTCTGGTGTCAACCGCCGTGTTGAAGTCTCGCTCATTGAAAACAATACCGCTTATGCACCAGAGCAAACCATTCGGATACGCAAATATAACTTCACACCAAAAAGATAGAGGAGGCGATCAACGAAACATATAAATCATGGATATAAACCACCGGCTCACGCCTTCTTCTGCAAGCGAGGAGAAATCAGCGCCAGGCAGGAAACCAGACTAAAACCGACCTGAAATTGAAACTGAATACCACCCCATAACGAACCATAAGGACCAGAATATAATGTTAAACTTCGTGAAAAAAGCGGCAGCCGTTGCCGCACTCCTGCTGCCGACGGCGATGATCGCTCCGGCGACAGCCTCCGCAGCTGCAACCGTCAAATTGCTTGTTATGCAAGAAGACTGGGATAAAAGCTCGCTGAAACGCAATAGCCGTATTCAAAACGCCATTTTGAACACGCTCAACCAGACCCTCCATGCGCCAGCCTATCAGAGCATCCTCAAACGCTATGGCATCCAGGGCATGGACGTTTACAGTGAAACCGCTGTCACCTTGAACTTTTACAAGCAGGACCGCACCCGCCGTCGTGACGAAGAACTGATTTCGCTGGCCCGTTCGGTGAGCAATCCAAAAATCGACGTGCTGACCCTCTATACGGTCTATGCCCGCGCCGTGCCGGATCCTTATACGCGTATTTCACGCTTGCAGATCGCTCTCAACTACCGCGCTCTGGATGTGAAAAGTGGTCGTTTCCTTGGTGGTGGCAATCTTGATGTCAACACAAATGGCATCGTCGTCACCGGTTGTGCAGCTGGTCTTAACGGTTATGCGCCGGACCCCCATTGTGTCCAGGAATTTGTCTCGCACCATGCCGAACGTCTGGCGCGCGATGCTGGCAACAAGCTGGCTCTGCAACTCTCCGCTCTGCTTGGCCGCGCCTATGGACAGGCTCCTGTTGCCGGTCTGCCCGGTGGTGCCCGTCCTGTGCCGAACACTGCTAAAGGTGCGCCACAGATCAATAATCGGATTGCCCAAAGTGGTGGCAAAACCTATGTTGGTGGCAAGCGTCACCCCGGCTGTAACTCACTGCCAACCAATATGAAAGTGGTTTACAAAGGCTTTAGCCAGCGCCAGATCAATTTCATCGAAGGCAATATGGCCAACTGGAATTGTGCTCTTGACCTTGATACAGCCGCTTCATCTTTCTCCGGGATCACCTATGAGTACAAGACAACCGCCAATCAGCAGCGCGTCATCCGCAATATCCGTCTGATGCTCGAACTGCTTGGTGTCATTGCCGAACCAAAGACCAATGGCGATAACGAGATCATCGTTTCAGCTCTGACTCTTCGTGAAAACTAGAGCCTGACCGCAAACGAATAAAAGATGACTTCCGCAGGACAGGAACACCCTGCCCTGCGGAACTTTTTCAAGACTTCATCCAATCCCTTTCCCCCCGAATAAATGGTGGACCCCATGCACAGCACTCTTGCCCGAACCAAAGCCAGCACGCGCCTGACAAAGGTGCAGATCGGTTTGACATTTGTCACCTGTGCTCTGGCGCTGATAATGCAGACCCTGTATTCTAAAGCGCAACATAACGGTGCGCCCCCCTATGGAAATCCTGTAGCGGGTCAGCAAAAATCACATGGCCTGCCCTACAGACTGGCCTTTGCCTACAAGTTCAATGAACTGATGCGCAACCTCAATAATTCTGATTGCATTGGCCCCAACAAGGGCAACCGGGTGGCCTTTCTGGGTGTTCCTGCCAAAAATATCCATCTCGGCGATTTTGTCCGCAAGAGCCTCAATGTGCAGGCCCTTGAAGAAATCAACCGGCAATATGGAAATTTCATTCGTCTGAATGCCGTTGACAATCTGCAGCTGGCCGCCAGACTGGACGCCAATAATGCGCAAGGGCGCTCAAGCATTGAGCGCAGCATTGATGCCTTGCTGAAGACCTCACCCTATGTGCTGGCCATGCGCACGGCCCGCCCGCAAAAAGATGCCGTGCAGATCAAGATCGACCTGCTGGCGCGCAGCAAGGACGGCGTCACCCGTTGTTCGAAAAGCGCCGAACTGATTGTCAAGCTGGCCAATTTCACCATTATTGACGCCGCCCATATCAACACCAGCGAGAACCGCAATTTCGTACAATCGAAATGGGTCTATCCTTATATTCTCAAGCAGTTCTTCAACGACATCATTCACTTCAAACGCCTGCGGGTCATCAATGAGTTCACCATGGTCGGGACCTGCAAATTGCGCAATAAAGCCGCCAGCCAGTTCCGCTCCAGCTATTTTGATGTTCGCCGCCAATCTGCCGGGAGCTTTGCCAGCAATAGCAAGGACTGACCACGGTTGCGCCTTGAAAAAGCTGCCAACAAACCCAACCCCGCGCCCCACCAGGACAAAC
>JAKIUO010000121.1 GCA_021647535.1 Hyphomicrobiaceae bacterium | reverse complement strand
TCCTAAAATAGAACTCAGTGCGGTTGTAATAACAGGGAATGCTTTTCGTAATGCACTGCCAATCGCCAACGCAGGCGCAGATCAGGCCATTGATGGAGGAAGTATTGTGACGCTGGACGCCTCAGACTCCAGTGATCCTGATGGCGATACCCTCACCTATTCCTGGAGCCAGACAGGTGGGCCGAGTGTTACCCTTTCTAATGCCAATACAGCAACACCATCTTTCACAGCTCCCGCCGCCACAGCAGAGACACAAACCCTCACTTTTCAGCTCATTGTCAATGATGGCACCGTAAACTCTCCTGCCGATACTGTGACGATCACTATCCAAGCCAATTCACCACCAACCGCCAACGCTGGGGACGATCAGACCAGTCTCAACGCTACCACAACCCTTGACGGCTCAGGCTCCAGCGATCCTGAAGGTCTGGACCTCACATATGCGTGGACGCAAGTTGACAACCGTCCGCCAGCAGTGATGCTTCTGGGTGCGACAAGAGTCAATCCGGTATTCAGTACACCGCGTGCCACAGCAGAAGTTCAAACACTGATTTTTCAGCTCATTGTTAGCGACGGCGTAAATGACTCTGCCCCCGATACCGTAACCGTGACGATTCCCGCCGATACCGATGATAATGATGCGCCTGTTGCCAATGCTGGCCCTGATCAAACCGTAGCAGAGGAAGTGCGAGTAAACCTCACTGGCCATGGCTCCAGCGATCCAGATGGAGACACGATACAAAGCTATCGCTGGAGACAGACGGGTGGAACAGGCGTGATCCTGTTGGATGAAGACACTGCGACGCCATACTTCACAAGTCCCCCGGCCACGGGTACAGAACAAACGCTCACTTTTGAGCTGATCGTAAATGACGGCACCGACGATTCAATCCCCGATACAGTGATGGTGACAATCAACGCCGTGTCTGCCGGAAGCATCACGATAAATACGTTCTCGGCAGGTGGAGATTTCAATTTTCGATATAATGGAAAATTTCCACATATCAGGGGTGGGATTCTCAACTTCTCTGTCCAGACCTCCAATCGGGCGGGCTCAAAGAGTTTTCAAAACCTTCTGCCTGGAAAGTATGAAATATCTCAAAAATTTGTGCCAGCATTCGGCTTGTCGAGTTTGAATTGTATCAGTGATCCAGCCGGTGGCTTTACGGTGAATAAATCGGCAAGAAAGGTCTCGATTGATCTTCAAGCCGGTCAGGACGTGACTTGCACTTTCGTGAACCTCAAGAGAGGTCAGACACCGGAAGAATTAGCCAAAAAAATTGAAGATTACCTATTGGGTAAAGCTGCCGGTCGACTTTTGAAAAGTATCGGTGGGAGATTGTTTTATATTGATCAACTTCAGTTTATGTTTCCTGCACCTGGTGGCACTGGTCCTATCACTGCCTTGACTGGCAACGGCAATGACGACAATTATAATTTCAAGTTTTCAACAAGTCTGGCGCAGTTGTCGGGTCTGACCACACAGCCAAACAGATTAGGGTTGTCAAATAAACCTACTTTAAATCAGGGCATCCAAAACTTTGAGGGGCCAATTATATGGATTGATGGCGAATTTTCCAAGTCCACAACATCCAACACCATTGCCTATTCCAGTCTGATCAGCGGAGGAATAGGCAAAAAAATAAATGACAAATTGGTCCTTGGTGCATTTTGGGAAATTGACTGGAGTGAAGAGACCTCAAATAACGGGGGGATTGATAGTGTCGGTCGGGGCTGGATGGTCGGACCGTTCCTATCGACCAATATTTATGGCGGGGTGTATTTGAACGCTCTTGGATTATGGGGCAGATCGACAAATAAGCTCACGCCAGAGGGGTTTGCTACAGACACGTTCAGCACAACCAGAATTCTGCTTAGGGCAAACCTGACAGGAACGATTAAAAAGGGAGATTTCCGCCTCTCACCAACATTTGGCATTGCCTATTATAAAGATTCTGCCGATGGCTTTACTGATAGTCTCGGGCAATTCATCAAGGGACCAACAGTGAGTGTGGGCCAAGCGACATTCGGTAGCAGATTCAGTTATCGCTTTCTGAGCAGTGATAAATCTTTCATTGAGCCTCACATAACATTTGAGGGAAATGGGAGCTTCCAAAAAGCAAATAACTCTGATGTGCAAAAACCTGTATTCTCGTCGAAACTGTCCTCGGGATTCGACTTCCGCGCAGCCAATGGATGGCTGTTGAACGGTGAAGGCTTCTATGACGGCATCGGCAAGCCCGATTTTGAGTCATATGGTGGAAACCTGAAGCTAACCATTCCGTTAAATTGATGAGTTGTAAAAGACAACTTGTTCCATAATGACTGGTAATGCTATGAGTATTATGGGGTTATATTAGGAAGGGGCAGCTAATTTTATGTGGACGCATAAAAGGCCATTTCGAAGGCCAAAACTAACACTTGAGTCCATCGAAGGACAAGGCAAGATTTATCTCTATAGATCACTCAACATAAAGCGGGTGATTGGTATCATCGGAAGCGGCGTATCTTCTGGTTATGGTCTTCCCAGTTGGGCAGAGATGACAACTGACGTCATTATAAAAACAAAAGATATATTAAAAGAATATAATAACAACTCAAATCAAAAAAAACAGAAAGAACTTCCTCAATACCTAAATGATTACAATCAGGAGACCTATATTTCAGCCAATGAAGCAATCTCAATATTGGAGACTTGTCGGCAGATCGTAATGGATATTGAGCTAGAAAACACTGGTCAGGATAAGGATAAGGATAAGGATAAGGATAAATTACAGACTGAAATTACTACGAAAATCAAAATGGCCTCTGATAAGGTAACAAAAAAAGAATTAGGAGACTCTGATAAATCCCCAATAAAAGCTATTTTTGAAGAACTGCGCATCCGCCGGTTTCTGACTTTGAATTATGATGTTCTCATCGAGAAATACCTGCAAGAATGTCAAAAATTCGAGTGTGATGATCGCGGACAGCATGGTTTTGAAAAGCTGTTTAATCCGCCTTCCGGTTTAGGAGACACTAACCTAGATCTACGCCTCAAGGCCTATAATAGTCTCGGCAGGACGGCACTCAGCATATGTATGGATCCTGAAACCATTGGGGATCTGATAAATTTTTCTTCATTTCCATTTGCCCATGAAGCGCAGATATATCATTTACACGGACGAGTTGACCACCCCAAAAGCCTGATCGTCACGGAAAGTGATTATCAGCAACTTTATATCCAGTCTGATAACCAGCGAAGAACGTTCAATGAAGCGCTCGATATGCTGTTTACGGGCAATGATATTCTGTTTATCGGAATTGGTATGGGGGAAGATGACGCCCTGCGCCCTCTGCGCCGCTTTGCCTTGCAAGAGCGTGATCGCATCTGGTCGGCTCGTCGGGTCTTTGCGCTGCTGCCCTTTGAAGGCAAGGCAAAGTCCGAGATAACGGCGATCAAGCTCAAGACACGCTATAATGTGCATGCCATATTTTACAGGCATTCTGATAAGAAGCTTGAGAAAACGGAAAATATACTAATCACAAAGGGGGAATTTGAAGAGAGGGAGAAAACAAAGACAACGTCGAATGTGAAGGCGAAGAAGAAAACGAACCAGAAAAAAAAAGAAGACGACGAGCTTTACTACAAAGATGACCTCGCAGAATTTTTAACCCACGACATTCAATCACTTACTCAAGGTAATCGAAATTGGTGGCAAGATTGGCAGAAATTGCCAAAACAAAGGGTCGCAATTTACGCAAATTATGGCGAAGATGACCATCAAATATGGACACGTCACAGAACATATTTCACTCCCTTAAAGGGGGACAGCGCCCTCTTTAAGAAGACTGTCAAATGGAGCCAGAAAATTGCGGAAGAAAAAACATGCTACAGACGAATTCTGCGCGTTTGTGCGCCAACTGGCTATGGCAAAGGGAGTCTGCATCTTGAACTGCAAGGCAGAGGCAAAATCAAACAGTTGTTTCACGAAGACGAAGAGTATTACGGGGCATTTTTTGCCCATACCTCCTTTTCAGTCGAATTTCCATCAGTCATCGCAGCCTTAAATCGTTTTCTAGCTTTTCATATTCAAAAATTAAAAGGAAGAGATGAAGGGAAACAATGGAAGGCTGCACAAAACCCTACTTTAGTTGGTGCATGGGAGGAAAACGAGAACCTTCACCGGCTTAAACAATTGAAAAAACTCCTTGATTTATTCACAAGCGAACAAAAAGCAGGCAAAAAAAACAGGCTGTTCATTTGTCTGACCGGCCTTGATCTGATCACCAATAAATATGGTGATGGATATAGCCCGTGCAATCGTGAATTTTTTAGAATACTAACAAAGCATTCCGTAGTGATCAAAAAAGGGATAATGGAGCCCCCTCCTTTGGATATCCTTCTCATCGCTGGATGTCCAGAAACGCCAATTCGATATCTCAGCGAAGAGTGCGAAAAGGAACGGCTCGATGAATGTGAACAAGGACCGCACCTATGGGCAGATACGGCATTTGCACGTCCTTTTTTTTCTCACAAAAACAATGAAACGCCTGCCAAGCCACCCTTCCTAAAAAAATGGCATACCCTCCCTCCTCTTCCATACAAAGAACGCGATTGGCTGGGCTGCGCTCCAACAAGGGTCAATAAAAAAGAAATAGTAAACAACTATCCCAATCTTTATAGACTATTAGAAAAGAGTGTATTTCTAGACAGCTTAGTCAGCTATTGTGTAGATGAAATTATTGGTGCCTTACCGAAAAACAAAAAAAGTCAAGCTGTTCTAGATTGGCTAGCGCGCCTTGAACAATCTGCCTCACGCACGGGATCAAAAGAAGTCCTAAGCGAAATTTTCAAGCAGTACAGAGCTATTAATTCCAATGACGACAACCTGAAATACACATACACGTTACGAATGACGATCTTACGGCACCTGTCTTTGTTTCGAATACCCGTAACATCTGAGGTATTATATTCATGCGACTATATCAAAAAAGAAATTGAAAAGGCGCTTGATAATCTACCAACCCACAACAAACGACATTGCCTATCAGAGGCTTTAAAACGCCTTGAAGATAGGGGGCTATTAATTCCTGTCTTTCCCGGCATAACTCGATTTGGTAAAAACGAAATTCCAGTAACCGTCAATGAGGTACATGAAAAAGAACAAGCTCGTTATATCCTTCATCCTCAAATGCGTGAATTTATTGCGTCTCAAATGGATTTTTCAATTCCGGCTCGAGGCGAGCGCAATTACTACGAAGTCTCTGTTTATGCCGTTCAGCCACACGACCTGCCAACCCCCAACGAAACCCACTTTCAGTTCGTTCATGACATCATTCGCCAGCAGTTGGAGGATTGCCGGAAAAACCTGGCTTTGTTTTATGACCCCAAGACAAACGAAAAAAAAATAGAGGCTGAAAAATTCACCCCCCAACAAATTCTCGCCATCCCTCAACAGATAAGAGCCGTTTACAGCATTGTCAGAGAAACTTTCTCCGTTGCCACACTCTCTCGTCTTGACAAGATCAAAACGGAGGACTGGGAATTGGGTGAACCTTTTGAAATTTACCGAATTTGGCTAGGCGGAATTCTACATGCCGCAACCGGGGTAGAAGAACTAAAAAATTATTACGACGACCCAAAGTCGAAATTGGCCAATAAAGTCACAGACTACTCATATACTCTCGCCAATCCGCTTTATCTTTTTGAGATCGTCTGGCTGCTCAACGAACGTGGCGTGGCTGAACTGGTTCAGGGGCACCTCTATGATGCATACGCTGTTTTTGAACATGCAATCAGGGTTAACTCTCGCTTTGAAACGAGTGGTGACCTCGACGATGTCTGTCACGCGACTGAACGGCGCATTCAGCTAAACAAGGCCATTGTCCTTATTGAACGTGCCCGAATTGACAATGCTCAAAAAATATTGTCACAGCTTGTGAAGCGTATACGCGATCATCCAAATCGGACACCGAGCGTCACCTATGCTCTTGCTCAGGGCTATTTGGGGCTTTGCGCTCATCTGACCGGGCATTTTAAGGAAGCCGAACATTGCTATAAAAGTGTCATTAAATATTGCAGCTCAAATGGCAATCTGCGAGCTGTCAGTATTTTCCGTCGCCATTATGCTGATTTATTAAGGGCAACCGAAAAAATGCAGAAAGCCCGAGATCAGTTACAGTTATCCATTCTGGCCGCCTCACACGAAGAGCAAAAGGATGTGCTCCACTTGGCACTTGTAAGCAAGGCTCGGCTGGAGCGTACTGACCATAATGGTGACAATGTTGAGGCAGTCCGAATTTTGGAAGCGGCAATGGATTATGGTCGCAAAATGGGTATTACCAAAATACAGGTTGAAGCGCTCAAGGTGCGCGCCGAAATCAATATGATACAGGGTGAAACAGAATTTGCCGGACGGCTTGCAGCGCAAGCTATAGGACTTGCCAATCGACACGGCATGCGATTGCGCGAAATATCAACCTTGCTTCTTTATGGGACAATTTTAGCGAAGAGGGATCAGCGAGCTCTCGCAATATCTACCATTAAAGGAGCTCTTGGAGAAGCGGAAAAGTACGGCTATCAGCTAAAAGCCCAGCAAGCACAAAGCAGTCTAAGAGATTTAGGACGGGAGGAGTAAAAGTCACCCCTATCGCTTAGTGCTTGCGTCATATGGCTATATTTATGAGCATAGAGAAGAAATTGGACTATGACATCTCCCAATTTCATTTTTCAGCACCATCACAACACCTCCCTCATAGGATTGGCCACGCCAAGAGCATTTGCAGGCCTGATATAGTGTCGCGAAACAGTCTGCGGGTTCTGCCAACGGCCATGGTTGACGATGAGGCCGAGGTCGACGCCTTTTTGCGCCATGGCGGTGGCACCGCCGGAACGCAGACTGTGTCCGGCATATTTGGCGGGGTCGAGATTTACCCGTTCTGAGAACTTTTTGACGGCGCTGGCCACCACGCGGGGGTCGATGCGGATATGTTTGGCGGCCGGGCTGTGATTGCGAAACAGCGGGCCTTCTATCGCCCCAGTGGCGGCAATATAGCTCTTGAGGGCGACGACGGGGCATATGCCCTCGTTCGAGGCGCGCGGCACGCCAACAACCGCCCCCTCACCTCCTTGGTCTGTTTTCGAGCGGCGAATATGCAATACGATGCCATCCGCGCGCCATTCCACATCATCATGGTTGAGGGCGGCAATTTCCGAGCGGCGCAACAGGCCAGAAAAACCCAGCAAGGTGATCGCCCAGTCTCGGGTATCGACGATGCTTCCTGAAAGCTCACCCGCCATCTCTTGCAGCTTGGCTGGATCCATCGGCGTCATGCGGTTGGCCCGTTCACCTGCTGCTGCGCGCTGGCGGCGCAGACCGTCCATGGTCTCGGAAACCAGATTGGTTTTTGTGGGATCTTCATGACCGCTTTTTTTATGCAATGCCGATATGGCGGACAGGCGACGACCGATGGTGACGGCCTTGAGGCCACGCTGGGCCATCCATGAGATGAAGGAGGCAATCACAAAAGGAGCCATTGGCAATGTTTGCGCCATGGAATGCTCGTCGCAAAAGCGGGCGAACTGGCGCAAATCGGAGCGATATGCTTTAATGGTGGCAGGGGAGCGCGAGAGCTTTTGCAGCTCGCTGATATGATCAAGAAAGCCAGCAATGACCGCAGGCGGGTTTGCGGCCACCGGGGTGGTCGGGATAAAATTGGTCATGAATGTTCCTTGGAAAGCAATGTCGCTTCGCGACGGGGCCAGCCCCGTACCCCGCCGGGAAGGGCACCTTCCCGGACCCATCCGTTTTCTATTTTTTTAAAAATCAAACAAGAAGGGGTTCGGGGAATTCTTTCCCCGAGCGGGTTTGGGCGGTAGCCCATTCGCGAAGCGACCTGAAGTGCTGGTAAAAGCAAAATAATGCATTTAACTGCTGATAATGACAGTTATAAGCGATTGGATCGGGTTTCATTACTTCTACAATTGAAAGCGATAAAGCCCCCTGTTACGGGGCTTTATCGCTGTTCTGGTCTTGCAGGCGTTGATGGGCCGCACGCACCTCGTCAAAGAGGAAGCGGGCGTTTTTGATGATGCTGGCGAGGGAGCCAAGGAAGCTGTCCAGCCCCTTGGCCCCGATCACCAGTGCTGCACCGGTCCAGGAGATCAGTTGCATCCATTCTGCTGGCTGAAATTCCATGCGATGCACTCCCAGTATTTATTGCCGAGGATGGCCACAACAAACAGCGCGGCGTGTTCGAGAGTAATGGCCAGCGACATCAGAATGTCAAAGCCGCTCAAATGCCCTGCCGCGAACAGGCTGAACAAGACGGCCATGGCAAACAGCAACGGCCGGGCGATGTCCCGGTTGCAGGCCTCACATTTTAGTTCCGGCAATTCCTTGCAAAATGCGAGGCGCAGGACCAGAAGCGCGCCAGCCGCGTTCAGGGCGGCCAGTAGCGGCTGGAACCCTTCCCGACCAAGCAACCAGGCCAGTGCAAAGGCCACAAGGGCACCGGCCCCGGTTATGCGCAAGGCGTGGCGGCAGAACAGTTCGTGAGCCTTTTGTAGCGGTTTTTGTTTATCCTGACTTTCAAGTTTTGCCTGCAATGTGGCGAGGCGTAACTCCAGATCGGTGATATATTCAAGTTCAGTCATGGTTTTGGTTCCTTTTGGATTAATGGATGCGCCCCACCCAAAGGCGGCAGCGGTCAGCACGATTGGCTTCGCTCTGGTAGAGGCGTTTGCCGCGCCGCCAGTCACGGGCGAAATCGGACAGGCCGTAGGAGCCGGTCTCGCGCAGTTTGATGAAGGTTTTGCTTTTGACCCGACATTCAGATGGCACCCGAACAGCGAGAGGCTCAAAGGCAATGAACTGCGGCTTTGGTTTTGCTCCACAGCCTGCCAGCAACGGCCCTGTGAGCATGAGAATGATCAGTTGTTTCATTGATTGAGCGCCTTTCTCAAATCTGTTGGCAATTGGCAGCTGCCGCTTTGCTCGACCTGTGTCGATAGAGCGGCAATGCGGTGTGCTTGCGCGGCGGCCATTAATTGAGCCCGTTCGGTCTTGCGCCGGTCACGCT
>JAKIUO010000120.1 GCA_021647535.1 Hyphomicrobiaceae bacterium | reverse complement strand
AAATTGCGCTCAATCAAGGCATGAACCTCATCAAGGTCGCCTCTTCCTTCAATCGCCTGCGCCAGTTTTTCAGCTTGCCCGGCGGTCATTCCATCGACCGCATCCAGCATGTCCAAAAAGTCCCTGTGTTCCATAATTCAGCCCTCCGCTAGTGGCAAGGACAGAATAACCAAAAACTATGACGAAAAACCAACGGCGAACGGATACATAGCCTAATCAATTGGCCGATCCTGAAGACCATCTTTTTTTCTGGATTAGTTATCGCAGTGCTTGGTGTTGTTTGCGTAGCAATCCCATTTCTTATCCGATTGAAACAACAACTGGAAGGTCTGTTGTCACGGAATGACAAGCTTGGCGAGGTCGTAGCTCAATTGCTGACATGGCGCAATAATCTGTGGATCGTCTTTTTCATTGCTCTTGCGACAGAGGTGAGCAAATGAATTCGAAAGTCATCGAACTCTCATTGACGCCTCTAATTGGCGGCGCGGCACTACTATATTATTTCAGCGGTCAAGTTTTGGACAATGCTGTCTTGGCTTATGCGGTCGCGTTTGGCTGGTTCTGCGTCATTGTCAACACGCCTCAAGTTTATGGCGCGCTTATCTGGCATTTCCTGCGATGGCAAAAGAGTGTTTTGCAGCGCTCGAAAGCGACACGGGCGATGCATCATGTCAGTGGGATAGGGCATAAGCCCTTCAAGAGCCTATGGCTCGTCAACGGCTTTGCAATACTTGCAACCGGATGGCTGTGCAAAGCAGGTGCTGAAGTGTTTGCCGCCCACCAAGAACGTAACTCAATATATGCCGTGTTGCGTGTGTTCACCGATTGGACGGGGTGGCCAATTGTCGAGGCGTTCTGGAACATGGGAGCCGCTCTGATCTTGGTCGGAATGGTTTGTCTGACAATTCCGTTCCTGGTCCTGGCCAAAACCAAAATTCAAAAAAGGAAAACGATATGATCGATCTTCCGCGCGGCTGGACAGGCTGCGATGACTATCCTTTGTCGGCCACGGCACGCTGGATGGAAACAAAAACCGTCATCAAAAACCTGCCATTCCGGGACGATACGATGTTTCTTGGCGCTGCTGGCCGGTCGCTGATCGGAGTACGTTCCGAGCAACATATGATGACCATTGCAGGTTCGCGCTCTGGTAAAGGCGTGTCGGCGATCATTCCGAACCTTCTCTCCTATCGAGGGTCAACAGTCAATATTGACATCAAAGGCGAACTGGCCAGCTTGACCGCCGGGCGCAGAGGACCGGGCGTCGAACTTCGAGGGGGCCTCATCGAAGGAATGGAACAGCGTGTCAACGTGCTGGACCCGTTTTTGATCACAGACAACAGCGCTGCAAGTTTTCGTGCCAGTTTTAATCCGATGGATCGTGTGCTTCCGCAAAATCCGGGTAGCATTGATGAAGCGGCGCTCATTGCCGATAGTCTCATTATTCAATCGACACGCGGCGATCCCCATTGGACGCTGTCGGCCCGCAATCTCGTCAAAGCGCTGATTATGGTGCAGGCCTTTGCTCTGTCGCCAGGGCACCCGCAACGCTCGCTGATCAGATTACACAACCGCATTGCGCTTGTCCAGGATGCCTGCTGGTGTCCTGCACATAATTTTTCAACTCATTTTCCTATACTCAAAACACTCGAAAACCCGAAGAAAGGTTGCGAAAAACCGTTGTCCGATCAAAGAGGTTCACCCGTCAGCAGCCAAATCGCTTGTAGCCGCTGGCTATACCTGCACAAAAAAAGGTTTGTTTTCAAACTGTTATTTTTATCCGTGTTAATTCTAATTTCAACATTCTTTCTTATAGTCGCTTGAATGGAACCGTCAATATGACCGGTTTGTTTGTGTAAGAAGGCAAGCAGGGGAGGGTGTGGCTCGACCCTTTTGCCTTTCCAATAATTTTTGTAAGTAGAAATGGAGTTGCCATGATGCGCTATCCTGTCACTTTTCTGGCTGCGGCCTGGTATTTTAGCTTTTCTCAATCCGCTTTTGCCTATCTTGATCCGGGCACCGGCTCTATCCTTTTGCAGGGTCTGATTGGTGGTATTGCCAGCGGCATGTTCATTGCGCGGGTTTACTGGGCCAAAGTCCGGGAATTTTTCGGAAATTCCACCACTTCAAACGACAAATAAGCCATCTGGCGGGGAGAGAATTGAATGTCGGATTTACAACTTGATGCCGGATCGTTTCGCGATCCACGCGGTCATGTTTTTCACGCAGGATCAAAAGTTTTTCGCACACTGAGCGAAAAAGCAGCTGATGATTTTGACTTTGTGCAAAGCTCGGGCCTGCTGGGATCTCTGGAAGATATTGGCCGGGTTGTGAAAACGCAAGAGGTATCGCGCACCGACTTTGAAACAGCAGGCGTTACGGCGCATCGCGTTTTGGAGCACGAGCGCATTCCGTTCATTTCTTACCCCTATGAATGGTCATTTTCCCTGTTGAAGGCTGCCGCCCTGCACCATCTTGAAGTGCAGATGGAAGCCTTTGATCGGGGGGTCAGTATGTCTGACGCCAGCGCTTATAATGTGCAGTTTGTCGGCCCCAAGCCAACCTTCATCGATATTTTGTCCTTCAAAAAATATGAAGAGGGTGAGGTCTGGGCCGGACATCGTCAGTTCTGCAATCAGTTCCTCAATCCGCTTTTGCTGCGCTCGATCACCGGGGTTCCTCATAATTCCTGGTATCGCGGTAATCTGGAAGGCATTGAAACCGAGCAGCTGAATGCGCTCTTGCCGATGTGGCGCAAAATGTCCATCAATATGCTGTCCCATGTGGTTCTGCCGACACGTATGCAAAAATCTGCGGTTGATAGCTCAAAGCAGACCAAAGCGGCGCAGGCGACGAAATTGTCGAAAAACGCCTATAAGGGTATTTTGCAACAGCTGCATGGCTGGATCAAAAAGCTGGAGCCGGCTGGTGCGAGCTCAACGACCTGGCAGAACTATGCCGAGGTCAATACTTATTCGGATGACGAAGCCAAAGCCAAGGCGGCCTTTATCACAGAATTTTGCGAGAGCGTACAGCCTGATATGCTGTTCGATCTGGGCTGCAACACCGGTGAATATTGTGAAGTCGCTTTGTCGGCAGGTGCCAAACGCGCCGTTGGCTTCGACTTTGATCAAGGGGCGCTGGAACGGGCCTATGCACGCGCCAAAGACAAAAACCTTGAGCTTTTGCCTTTGTACCTTGACGCTGCCAATCCTTCGCCCGATCAGGGCTGGAACATGAAAGAGCGCCCCGGCCTCACCACGCGTTGCAAAGCAGATGCCGTCATGGCACTGGCCTTTGAACATCACCTGGCCATCGCCCGTAACATTCCTCTCGATCAAGTTGTCGATTGGCTGGTCGGTATGGCGCCAACAGGCGTTATCGAATTTGTTCACAAGGATGACCCAACCGTGCAACAGCTGTTGGCCCTGCGTGAAGATATTTTTGACAATTATACGTCAGAGGCTTTTGAAGCGGCCATCGAAAAGCGTGCCAAGATCGTCAAGAAACAGGTGGTCGCGAGCACGGGTCGGACGCTTTATTGGTTCGATCGTCGAGGTTAATTAACGCGAAACTTGCTGCGCAACTGGGCGGCAGCCCAGACCCGCTCGGGGGAAAGCATTCTCCCGATCCCCCTTCTTTTTGAAAATTAAAAAAGGGTGGGTTTGGGAGGTCTCCTCCCAAGCGGGTCTGGGTGGCAACCCAGTCGCGCAGCGAACAAAGACGGGCAGGGGAACACTATGTCGAATTCATCATGGTTCGAGCGACCACTCTATATGGTGCTTTTGCCGCTGTTTCTTACCACGCGCATATTTGCCAGTAACACGGTGCGCCTTGATGTCTCCGACTATCTGCTCGCTACATTGTTTTATGTGGCGGCAGTGGTTGTGCTGCGCATGATTTTTGTGCGGTTTTTTGCCGACAAGAGCCAGGGCGATGCTGTTTTGGCGCTCTTTCTGGTGAGCTTTTTGATTGGTGGTTATTTCCTGCCCGATAGCCTGTCGGCCTTTGTCTGGGCGCTGGGATGTTTGGTGCTTTGTGGCCTGCTTTACAAGGCGAGTGCTCTGCACAAACCGGTGGTTTCGGCCATTAATGTGTTTTTGTGCCTGCTGGTGGCGCTTCCTGCTTACAATATTCTGCCTGCCATTCCGCACCTTTTAGAGCGTGGCGAACGGATCGAGGTGGCAACGAGTGCACTGGGAGAATTGCCAGCTGCAAATCCCGATAACTCCAAAACCAAACGCGATATATATTATATTGTTCTGGATCGCTACGCCCGTGGTGATCAGCTCAAAAAAATCTATGGCTATGACAATGAGCCATTTTTGCAGGCACTGGAAAAACGCGGCTTCTATGTGGCGCGCAAGGCTTATTCCAACTATCAGCGCACCGGCCATTCGGTCGCCTCTTCGCTCAATCTTGGTTTTCTGGATCATCTGAGTGCCAATGGCGGCGACAAGTCTTTCGACTGGGTGCCTCTCTATCACATGCTGTCTGATTTCAGGCTCAATCGCTTTTTGCAAAAAGAGGGTTACAGCTTTCGTTTTCTGGGCAACTGGTGGGAGCCGACCCGCAATAATCGAAACGCTAACGAGAATTTCAACAATGGAGCCTGGTCGGTGGCCAACCGGGTGATCTTTGATGAGTCGTGGTTCGGAAGAGCGGCGCGCGATTTCAAGATCACCTCTTACGACCGGCGCTATCGTCAGTGCAACCGCGCCAAAAGTAAATTTTCCCTGCTGCAAAACACTAAAAAAGCGGGCGATACCGCTGGTAAACCGCAATTCACCTTCGCCCATATGCTGGTGCCACATCCCCCGTTTGTCGTTAAGGCGGATGGCAGCTGCATGAGTATTGAGACGGCGAAAAAACGCACGCGAGCGCAAAACTATATAGGGCAGGTCAAATATGCCAATGGGCAATTGCTCAAAACCATCGACGTTTTGCAAAACCGGCCCGGTCCCAAACCAATCATCATTCTGCAGGCCGATGAAGGCCCATGGCCAAAACCCTTTGCCCGCGATGAAATCGAAAAGCTTGGCCGTGATGTCAGTGGCGGCGTTGACTGGCGCACTGTGACACCAGATCAGCTACGCGAGAAAATGGGCATATTGAACGCCGTTTATATGCCCGGCCTTGGCCCCGATGTGCTGCCGGAAAATTCAACGCCAGTGAATAATTTCAGGACGGTCCTACGCGAATATTTCGGCGCACCGCTGGCTCGGCTGGAAGATAAAAGCTTTGTTTTCGAAAGCAACAGACGCATTTATAAATTTCATGATGTGACGCAAAAATTGCAACAGCCTGCACGGCTTGCGGCTCGGTGAAAAATAAATGAGCCACTGATGTTACGCACCCAACTTTTGGGCCGGTCTTGAAAAAGAGCCTTCGGCGACGCTTATGCAGCGGGCCTTCAGGGACTCGTCCCTAAAAACCCAACAATTGGGATTGCACAAGGGTCTCGACCTTTTGCCGCTTTCGCGCGTAGCGAACCGCGCGAGGCATTCTTTTCTTCTTTTGCGTAATATCAGTGAGCCATACGCACCCCGGACTTAATCTGGGGCGCAAAGCGGCAATGAGTTGAAAAAATCGGAATATTTTCGCTTGTGGCATGGCCCCCGGGTGAAGAACCCGGGGAGCGCGAAGAAGGTCAGCTTTTTTGTGGCTGTCCTAATCCAATATTGGTGTTTCTTTAATGAACGCTTAGCGGCTCCAGATCATTGTCAATGGCATCAGCCAGTGCTTCGGCTCGGCTGTCCGTTAACATCAAGGGTGTTCCATCGGCGGCGTGCAGAGAATAAAGCGGACTGTCATCCTCAATCTCTTCAAGGGCCGGGAATAAACGATAGGCCTCATCCTTGTGTAGTGGTTTGATATAAGCGACTTCGCCTTCGCCAAGGTGGGTGAACTCCAGCAGACTCATCGCAGTGGACTCTTCCATTTTCAGCTTTGCATATTCTTCCATTGGCTCAGTCCTCCAGCTCTTTACGAAATACATAAGGCGGTTTTCTCCGTCCTTTTAGCGGTTCTTCCCCCATTTAACCTTGAACTTTGAGTTTAGGCAATGGTTTGTGCTTTAGGATAAACCTGATTTGCGGCAAAGTGAGGCCGATTACACGCATTATTGACGGATATTTTAACCAAGATCATTGATTTCAATCTGTTGTACCCTGTTTTCAGGCTCGGGGCGGTGAAGATTGATTGATAAAAGCCCGTTTCGCAGCTCGGCGCTGATCACTTCAATGCGCTCGGCCAGCACAAATGTACGTTGAAACTGCCGTGCCGCTATGCCCTGATGCAGATAGTCGCCTTTTGCTTCGGGCGGCTGCTGGCCCTTGATGGTCAGTTGATTGTTTTCCAGTGTGATGGTCAATTGTTCCGTTCGAAAGCCAGCGACGGCAAGGGTGATGCGCAAATATTGCCCTTTGGCCCCCTCCGCTCCCCGCCTACCTGTTTCTGCCCGCCTGTCTGTCTCTGCCCGATTGTCTCCATTCGCCCCTTTGTTTGTGTCGGCTGTGCTGCCCTCGTTCGCTTTGTCGGCAAGGCGCTCGATATTATAGGGCGGATACCCCTCGCCACCACTATGGCTGGCGCGGTCCAGAAAGCGTTCGATTTCATCAAAACCCAGCAATAGGGGGCTGCTGAGGAGAGAAAGGCGCGGCATAAATTTTGGTGTCCTTTCGGATAATGAATGCGGAGTGGCAGGTGTCGTTTTGCGCAGGCCCATGCCTGCAACAATTTTCAATATGGAAACTTTGTACCCCGATTTCAAGAACCAGACAAATTCAGAGCTGCTCTGGCAGCACGCGGTCGGGTGGCATATTGCCATCCATGAACATTTTTATATTAATAAGCACCTTGTCGCCCATGGCTTCGCGTCCTTCAATGGTGGCCGACCCTAGATGGGGCAGCACGACAACGCGCGGGTTTTTAAGGAGTCTGGTATTGATGGCTGGCTCGTGTTCAAAGACATCAAGTCCGGCGCCGGCAATGCAGCCCTGTGCGAGCAGCTGGGTGAGGGCATCTTCGTCAATCACTTCGCCCCGCGCCGTGTTGACGATATAGCTGGTGGGTTTCATCAAAGCGAGGCGGCGTTTCGATAAAAGGTGGTAGGTCGCCGGGGTGTGCGGGCAGTTCACCGAGACAATATCCATGCGCGCCAGCATCTGATCAAGGCTGTCCCAATAAGTCGCGTCCAGTTCGTTTTCGAGGTCTTTGGGAACCGGGCGGCGATTATGGTAGTGAATTTGCATACCAAAAGCCTTGGCACGTTGAGCAACGGCAGTGCCGATGCGCCCCATGCCGACAATTCCAAGCCGTTTGCCGGTAATGCGGTGGCCGAGCATCCAGGTGGGAGACCAGCCCTTCCATTCATCCATTTGATGCAATAAGAATTGAGCCCCCTCGACAAGTCGGCGCGGCACGCTAAGAATAAGCGCCATGGTCATATCTGCGGTATCTTCGGTGAGCACGCCGGGGGTATTGGTGATGGTAATATTGCGCTGACTGGCCGCCTTCACGTCAATATTGTCAACTCCAGTACCAAAATTGGCAATGAGCTGCAATTGTTCACCGGCTTTGGTGATCAATTCTGCGTCAATATCATCCGTAACGGTGGGTACAAGCACGTCAGCACGGGCCATGGCATCGGCGAGTTGATCGCGGCTCATGGGGTGATCATTTATATTCAATTCAGTTGTAAACAGCTCGCGCATACGGGTTTCTATGCGCTCAGGCAGCCTTCTGGACACAATGACGAGTGGTTTTTTGGCGCTCATCAATTCTTATCTCCGCCCCCATTGAGAACTGTGCTTCTTCACCTGACTGTTCGTCTCATTTACATCACAGCCTTGATTTACCCATTCATAACATCATTACTTGCATATGGTAGTCGAAATCGTGCGCGGCGGACAAGTGCGTTAAATATGGAACCTGATAACTTCGGAAAACGCTAATGAATAGATTGAGCAATGTTCACTTTGGTAAGCGGGGGGGCGCAAGAGGGCGACCGCTTGCACTTTTTTTGGCAGCGGCCAGCCTGTTGCTGTTTGTGGGGCTGGTGGACGCCAAGGTCCAGGCAGCGCAAACGAACCCCTATTTTTCCTCACTCAAGGCAGACAAGGTGAATGTGCGCAAGGGGCCAGGGAGTGAATATGATGTTTTGTGGATCTATCGCAGCCTTGGCTTGCCGGTGGAAGTCACAGCCCGTCATGAGCATTGGCGACGCGTGCGCGATAGCGGCGGCAATGAAGGCTGGGTGTATTTTCGCCTGTTGAGCCGTTTGCGCATGGCGTTGGTGAGCCCATGGGAAATGCAGGAGAAGAGGGAAATGCAGGAGAAGAGGGAAATGCAGGAGAAGAGGGAAATGCAGAAGAAGAAAAAGCAAAAAATTATCGTGCCGTTGCGCAAGGCGAAAAACACTGATTCGCCAACCGTCGCCAATCTGGAGCCAGGGGTGAAACTGCTGGTCAAATCCTGCGATGGCAGCGCTTGCCTTGTTTCGCTGGAAGGTTTTAAAGGCTGGATCGCACAAACAAGACTTTGGGGCGTTTATCCGGGCGAGATTATCCAATAATTTGCTCTGATATGCGTTTGCGGTGGGCCTGTCCTTTCGGACGGAACGCCTGCGCGGCGGGCGGTTGAGGGAAGTTTTGAGTTGTGCTATCGCTGCGCTATTTGAGCACGAGGTCCCTTAACAATCCCAATTTTTAAGAGTGGGTTCCAAGTGCTCAAACAGCGGAGCGATAGCGCAAATTATAAAGCATCATTCCTTGGTGCTGTCCGCATAGGACGCCAAGCCTCGCAGAGAGAAGAGGGGGCGGCGAGTGCATTTTGCGGCAAAAAAAATCCTGCCAAGCCCCAATAATAGTGAAGAGGGAGGCAAGGCAGGACTGAAGGGGAGAGAGAATTGGATCTCCTTGCCGACCCGCCCTCCAAAAGAGGGGGAAAGAAGAGCGGGGGCACGACAGGAGAGGTTGATCACCGTTAAGCGATCCGTGTTTCAGATTTCATAGGGTCCTCGCTTTGATTTGAGCGAATATTGGGGGCTTGAACTCCAGCCTGCGCTGATGGCCAAAAGGCTTTTGCGT
>JAKIUO010000119.1 GCA_021647535.1 Hyphomicrobiaceae bacterium | reverse complement strand
TGTGTCCCGGTTGCCGTTTCGAGGTGTTGGGGCGACGGTAAATCGCCTCTATTCCCATGCATTTCATCAGCGTTCGTACATGCAAACGTCCCACCTTGAGCCCCTCGCCAAGCAGCAAATCGCGCAGCATGCGTGATCCCTTGCGCCGTCCGCGTAGCACGCCAGCCTCGCAGAGAAAAAGGAATATGACTGGCGAAGTCATTTCTTCTCAAGAAGCTGTGCTGGTTGCAACCCACGCACTGAATTTCCGAAATATATTTTCGCGCCCTGCAAATCTTCCAACCGCAATATTTTTTCAACGACCCTCCCTTCGCTTATCAGCTGCTCGCGCAAGGTGCCCGGCAACAGACCACAGGACAGCGGTGGTGTGACCAACTTACCATTTTTCTCGATGAACAGGTTGGAACGTGAGCCTTCCGTCAGTTCGCCGCGCTCATTCAGAAATAGCACCTCATCAGCATTCTGCTGTTCGTTGGCGAGAGTCCATTCACTATTGAACAAGTGCCGGTTGGTGGTTTTGTGGGCCAGAAATCTATTGGCGCTATCGACGCGCTTGTCGCTGATGATAAAGCCTATAACCTTTTCTGGATCGGGTCTGGCAATAAGAGTCGCACCGATCTCGAATTTCCCCCTGGCGGAAGATAGCAATAGTCGGATCATCCGTGTTTCCGGACTATTTTCATAGTCGCACCACAAGCCATCAAGAGCTTGCTCGATCTGCTTTTGCGGATAGAAAAAGCCTAATATTTCGCAGGAATTGGCGAGCCGCTGCAAATGACGCTGGCGTAGATATATACTGCCATCCACCTCAAGGCGCATGGTTTCGATGAGCTGATAGTCGGGCAATTCGAGAAATTTTCCCTTTAGTAAACATTCTTGATATTCATCAGAACCCAGACTGTCCTGTACAATCCCCGAGCCCACAAATGCTTCGCCATGCCCACCCTCGAATAGTGTTAGTGTACGGATCGCCACATTGAACAAGGCCGAAAGCTGGCCATTTTGCTGGTCCCGACTGAGCAGACCCATGGCCCCGCAATAGGCCCCGCGCGGCCCGTCTTCCAGTTCCGATATGACCTCCATCGCACGAATTTTTGGCGCACCGGTGATGGAGCCAGCGGGGATGAGCGCCTTGAACAGCTCTTGCAGAGACAAATCATCGCGCAACGCACCGCTTACCCCCGAGGTCATTTGATAGAGCGTCGCATAGGGCTCCACCCTATAAAGATCACTGACCTTGATACTGCCGGGCGTACAGATACGCGCGAAATCATTGCGCATGAGATCAACAATCATCAGGTTTTCAGCACGGTTTTTTTCATCGCTTTGCAACCATTCATAAAGCTGGCGGTCTTCCTCGACACTCGCGCCGCGCTTGATCGTGCCTTTCATGGGACGCGTTTTCAAGGTGCCGTTTTTAGCTTCAAAAAACAGCTCGGGCGAAAAAGACAAAAGCGAAAAATCGGTAGCCTGCAAAAAACTGCCATAGGGGACCGGCTGACTATGGCGCAATTTCTCATAAACTGAAAAGGGCGACCCCTTATAGTCAAACAACAGCTTTATCGCCAGATTGACCTGATAAATATCTCCAGCGCTGATAAGCGCCTTGATCCTATCGAAGCGCCGCAAATAATCATCAAGCGCCAGCGCTGGCTTTAAATCAATGATCCGCCCACGCTCAACATCCTTTGTACGGTGCTCGAAAAAGGTTTTATACGCCTTGCCGTCCAGAGTTTCACATTCAGGATAAAGCGCAAACCATAACAGAGGTAGTTGGCGCTGTTCTGGCATCCGTGTACGCAAGCGGGGCTCCAATGCATAACCCGCCTCATAGGATATAAATCCTGCTGCATAAAGCCCGCTGTCAATGGCCTGCTCAAGAAGATCAATGGAGGAAAGCAACTCTGCCGGGTCTTCTGCCTTGATCAAGCCAACCGGATTTTCCAGTAAAAGGCCGCGCCCCCCTGCTGGCGCACCGCTATCGTCAAATAAAAACCAGGAGGCTGGATCAAAAACCGCTTTAAAGTCAGTCATATGGCCTCAAAGGCTATTCGATAATATAGGGCTCACAAATTATGGCTCACAGAGACGAAAAACCGCTCTAGAAAGGGCGACCTGACACAGACAAACCCATCAGGCCGCTTTCACGCCAAGACGCTTCATGCCCTTGATCGCTGGCTTGAATTTTGGATTGGATTGCAAGGCCCGGCGATAGGCCCGCACAGCTTTTTTGGGATCGCCAAAGCGCTCTGCAGATAGCCCACGGAAGGTCCAGGCGCGTGGATTGCCATTACCACGCTTGGCGGCGATATAGAAATCATCATAAGCCAGTTCATATTTTTGCAGGGCAAAACGGCTTTGACCGCGCCCGAAATAGGGCTGGGCTCGATTGGGACGAAGGCTAATGGCGACATCAAAAGCCGTAATGGCATTGGCGTGCTGGCCCATGAACTGATAGGTCAGCGCCCGCTGAAAATAAGCGCTGGCATTGGAGGGGTCAAGTTTGATCACACGTGAAAAATCAGACTGCGCAATAGCGTATTTTCTCTCACGCTTATACAAACGACCTCGCCCCAGATAGGCAACAACATATTGCGGATTGAGACGCAGCGCAGCCTCAAAATCAGCCTTGGCCATTTCAAAGCGTCTCAGATTGATATAAACAAGCGCCCGATTGGCATAAACCTGATAATATTGCGGATCAAGCTCAATCGCAGCATTCAGGTCTGCCAAAGCCATCTTGAATTGCCGACTTTTGGCAAAAGCTGTCCCTCGCATATTCAGCGCGTTGACATCTGAAGGATTGGCGCGCACGACCTCGTTTAAAGAGGCCAGATTCTCGCGATTACCGCCCCCCAGTTCGTTTGGTCGATTATCGGCTCGCCCAGCAACGGCACCACTTCCTCTGGAGGCCATAGCCCCTTTTTCAGCAAAACCACGCTCATTTCCGGTCCCGGCAATATTGGAAACATGGCTTGACGATTGACAACCTGCCAAGCCAAACGGCATCAGGCCAAACAACAAAAACGCGGGTACAACACCACGCGCAAAAGCCCGCCCTCTTAAACGAGACGAGCATTTCCCAGATGGAAAAATGGCTGTTTGTTCATCCATTAGCTCTGCTTGCCGGTTCATCAGCCTCTAAAAAAATAAGCTAAATGAAACCGCCCTTCTTGTATCTACCCCGCCTATTTAGACAGGATGAGACATTCACCACTTTGATGCAAGAGCAAAGTCTATATCTGTGCAGATTAAAATGGCAGGCCACCATCTCCGCACAGATTTACTTTGAGTAAGCACAAGCTCACACTAATGACCAAGTTCAGATCAAGTGGTGGTGGTAGTGCGTGAGCGATGCGGCAAAAGACCTTCGCGCTGTGCTCTTTTGCGTAAAAGCTTGCGCTGACGACGACGAGCTTCGCCCTTTTCGCGCGCTTTCTTTTCTGAAGGTTTTTCATAAAAGTTTCGCAACTTCATTTCACGAAACACACCTTCGCGCTGCATTTTCTTTTTCAGGGCGCGCAGCGCCTGATCAACATTATTGTCTCTGACATGGACCAGCAAGTGAACACATCCTCTCAAGGTTAAAACCTGAAGAAGGCTACCAACCCGACCTCCAAGCTTGAATTAATATATATTTCAAAGTCATAGTGACGAACAAGATAGAATCTTGCACGTTTACCAAACCCGATTAAGCCAGCTATAACAAATCCCTTGATCTGTGTCCAGCCAAGCTTTGGGGTCTATCGCTTAAATTTCGACAGTCCATCACCAAAATGACTTCCGCATTAGGACATCCGCAGGAATAAGTGAATAGATTTGAGGCCGGAGTTTTGTTTGTCAGTAAGGCGTGCAAAGGGGCGTGTAGCTGGCTACATAACCCTTTGCAGAACGAAGCTGGCGGACAAAAATACAAGTCAGATCATTCGATTATTTTTACGGCTGTCCTTAGCGCGAACCGATCACCATGCTGCGTTTGTTGCGGCGCGCTTTTCGTTTTCTGGCAACCGCCTTTTTGTGACGGACAACAATATCCTTGTAGACTTTCATCATGCGCCGACAGCGCACCGGACCAGCTGGATGCTCGGCATCCCCCGGCACGCGGGAGATAAACGTGCAAACCTGCTTCATTCCCCGCCTTTTCAGCCACCCTTGACGCACACCGCGCCGAATGGCAAACGCATCAGCCGTGTCTTCATCAAAGCCCCGAAACTGATGTCCGCATTCGTGCGCATAAATATAGAGCTGCACCACCTTGGGTTCCTGACGCATATAGATGGGATTAACGATGATAAATCCCGGCTTGGTGTAGGCACCAGCCCAGGTATCAAACTCTGGGTCAAGAATAGAGGGGCGCTTACCACAAAGGACGCGACGACCGGCCAACCTCAAGCGACCAGGCGCAACATATTTAGCGATACCTCCGGCTTCGCGCAGATATTGCCTAATCGTCAGATTGTCCGAATAAGGAGAAACTGACTGTGCGCCAGAACCGCTCGGAATCAGCACGCCAGCAAACCCGATCGACAATATCCCGGCCAGTTTTGCAAAACTCATGTCTTCCCCTTCACAACCACGATGACTGATACACAGACACCACCCCAAAAAAAACCTTAGCATATAAAGGCTCGACGAGCAGATGAATAATGCACCAATGGCCTTTAGCCATTCTAAATATGAAAACCATATATAGCAGTCTAACACACTAAACTACTAGTTTAAATACGAAGATTTTAATATAGGATAACGATTTTTTGAAGGCAGGCATCTCTTTAGGGCGCAGACAGATATCATACAGTACATTTTAGCCCCTGGCTGGCCGGACAGGCTTTGTCACGACTTCAATTGCCATACTAAAACGGATGATATTCCCATCAGGGTCCTTGACATGCATTTCGCGCATACCATGAGGTTCATCGACAGGGCCATAGACAATATCAGCCCCGGCCTCTTTGATAATTTTTTGATAGGCATCGACATCCTTGATGAAAATCGACATCCAGGAACCGGGATTACCTTGCCCATCGAGACAAAAAAACAGTTCGACCTTGTCACCAAAATATACGCTGCCAAATGTAGCTGACTACCCCCAGTCCCAGGCTTTGATGGATTTCAGTCTGTCGATATAATAGTCGAATGAGACCTCTATATCACTGACATAAAGGATTGGCGTCACGCACGCCCCTTTGGTTATTTCATCAATGCCCATAGCTCTGCCTCTTAAAAATGCCCACACTCCTAAACCACTTCCCCCTTGAGCATTTTGGGAACATTGCCTGAGAGCCCGGCGGCTTCATTGGTGAACAGGCTTTTGGCAAACGGCAGGTGGCCCGCTACATTGAGGCCAAAATCGCGCACCGAACGCAAGATCATATTGTCATTCGAAAACAGCTTATTGAGCACAACCATGCCCGCCGTAAAGGCAAAACTGTCGAAACGCCGCCATTGCTCATAGCGCTGCAACTGCGAAAGCGAGCCAATATCAAGGCCCAGACGATGCGCTTCAATGAGTGTTTGGGCCAGCGCCGCCACATCACGCAGACCATAATTCAACCCCTGCCCGGCGATCCAGTGCATACCGTGGGCCGCGTCCCCGACCAGTGCAAAGCGTTCTTTTACATAGTCCCGCGCCACCAGCATAGTGAGCGGATAGGCATTGCGTGGTCCGGCCAGCGACAAATCTCCGAGTTCTTCGACAAGCGCGTTGCCCATCCGCAGGCGGACCTCGTGCAAAAAGTCTTCATCATCCATCCGCGTGACTTTTGAGGCGAAATCACACTGCTCGGTCCAGACAAGCGAGACACGGTTCTCGGTCAGCGGCAAGACGGCAAAGGGGCCATCTGGCAAAAAATGCTGCACGGCGCGTCCATTATGAGGGAGTGTATGGGCGATGGTCGCCACAATGCCCCATTGGCTGGCAGGCCAGTCAACCGTCTTGATCCCGGCTATGGCGCGCAAATCGGACGAACGCCCATCGCTCGCCACCAATAGGCGGGAGCGGTGATGCTCGCCGCTCGCCAGCTGCACATCGACAGAACCTGAATGCACTTCAAAACCCGTCACATCCGCTGGAGAAATGATTTTAATATCGTCGCGCCCGGCGTAAACTTTGGCAAGGGCACCACGCAGAATATGAGCTTCCACCACATAGGCTGCCGCTTCGCCGCTTTCCATTTCATTATCCATATGAAGCAGGCTGGGGCGCAGGACTTCTTCAAGCTTGCTGTCGGTGATGTCGATCATGGTCATGGGCTGAGCCTTGTCCGCCACATGCTCCCACACCCCCAGCAATTGCAACAGGTTCCGGCTGGAGGCTGAAAGGGCAAAAGCCCGGCCATCCTGCTCGGGGTCCAACAGATCACCTGGCCCCTCTTTGCTGATAACGGTCACCGACAGGCCACTATCCTCCTGGCCACCACGCAAAGCTCCTTCTCGCAAAGCCCCTCCTCGCAAAGCCAGAGCCAGCGGCAAGCCCGTCAACCCTCCCCCGACAACCAGAATATCGCTCAGCTCCGCCCGATCTTTATGCGCCATGGAATGATTTCCTTATTTGTAACTCGCCCCGATCCCTTCTATATATAGTCGCCAAAGCCAGGTTAGTACCAGTCGCAAACCTCATAATCACAAAAAAATCACTGGCAAACAGAAAATGAGCCCCCCATGACATCAGATAAAAACAACAAACCTTCCCGAACCACCTCTTCCGACACGGCGCTTCGCAAACTCGTTGACACGCTTGAACTGGAACGGCTGGAACAAAACCTGTTTCGCGGGCGCTCTCCTGATGATGGCTGGCAACGGGTATTTGGCGGGCAGGTGGTGGCGCAGGCCTTGCGAGCCGCCTCTCACACTGTGGAAGGACGCTATGCTCATTCCCTGCACGCCTATTTCATGCGCCCCGGCGATCCCAAAATCCCGATTATATATGAGGTTGAACGCACCCGGGACGGGGGGTCTTTTTCCACAAGACGGGTCATTGCCATCCAGCATGGCAAAGTCATTTTTACCATGAGCTGCTCCTTTCATATGGGAGAACCGGGATTTGCACATCAAATCGATATGCCCAATGTCCCCGACCCTGACGACTTGCCTAGCGAAAGCGAGATCCTCACCCAATATATAGATAAAATGCCCACTCAGCTGCAGGCCTATTGGAAAGGCGAACGGGCCATTGAAGTACGTCCGGTGGATTTCGGGCGCTACTTGTCGCCGGAGAAAGCGGCCCCCGTGCAACAGGCCTGGGTGCGCCCCACAGGCCCCCTTCCCGATGATCTGTTCGTGCATCAATGCGCCATCGCCTTTGCCACAGATATCGCTCTGCTCGATACGGCACTTGTGCCACACGGACGCACCATCTTCGATCCCCGTATCGCTCTGACCAGCATCGACCACGCCTTGTGGTTCCACAAAAGCGAAGGTTTTGACGACTGGCTGCTCTATTCCACCGACAGCCCAGCAACAGCAGAAGCACGCGGCTTTACAAGAGGCTCCCTGTTCACCCGCCAGGGCGAACTGATCGCTTCCTCCGCACAAGAAGGTCTGATCAGAGTGGTGGACGAAAAGGGGTAGCCCGCTTTTGCGCTCCCAAAACAGCGAACAGATAAGAAAATGCGGCTCTTCAATTATGGGTAAGGGGGGAACATATCATTGTTTTGCAATCACATTATCGCGTCATCCCCTCGGATGAGGGGATCCATACGCCGAATCGATCAAAAACTGAATAAAACTCATTGTCTGGTTCTCACGGCCCCGGCGTATGGATCCCGGCCTTCGCTGGGATGACATTGATTTACAATTATAATAAAACTTATTATCGCAAGGACAGAGGAAGCTCCTATCCATAATTAGGGTTACGATTACATTGACCTCTGCGCCCCGGACTCCTCTCCTGGAAACCCGCCCGCTTTCTTCTGTTTCGAGATCTGGTCAAATTTTGGCCATTTAATATTTTTCTGACTATTTTTCAGGCAGGCGAATGACCTCATCTTGCATGAAAATAAAAGGATATATTTTTATTCCTTTATTTTCAATTACTTAACCATTCGTTAACAAACTGGCACAACTCTTGAAGTAGATACAAAGTAGCGCGACCCTGTCGTTGGGGCGAAAATTGTGCACGAGAACCAACAAACACGCATTTTAACAAGCAAGGAGCGATTGTCATGAAAATGGTTATGGCCATCATCAAGCCATTCAAACTGGACGAGGTCCGCGAAGCCCTCACCGAGGCCGGTATCGAAGGCATGACGGTATCTGAAGTCAAGGGTTATGGACGCCAGAAAGGCCACACGGAAATCTATCGTGGTGCCGAGTATGCCGTTTCTTTCCTGCCCAAACTGAAGCTTGAAGCCATCGTCAGCGCCAGCAATGTCGACAAAACGATTGCCGCAATCGCCGGAGCCGCCAAGACCGGCCAGATTGGTGACGGCAAAATTTTTGTCCTCGATATTCATCACACCATGCGCATCCGCACAGGTGAAACCGATAACGACGCGCTTTAGCCGCACTTAAAACGGCTTGCCGGTTTTTCGATAAATTGAGTGGCCAAAAGTCAGGTCACCCCAAAAAAACAGGCCATCAGAGGGCCACATATTGACTGGAGAGGGAACTTTATAAAATGAGTACGAAATTTGTGAAACCCATTATAGGAGTAGCTGCCCTGGCGGTTGCTTCCGTAATGCTTATGGAACCGGCCTACGCCAAAAAGGCGGCTGAAACCATGTCGGCGGCTGAAATAAAATATATTTTCAACACGTTCAGCTTTCTGATCTGCGGCTTTCTGGTCATGTGGATGGCCGCTGGCTTTGCCATGCTGGAAGCCGGCCTTGTGCGCACCAAGAACGTCGCCATGCAGCTCACCAAAAACATCGCGCTTTATGCGATTGCCGGCCTGATGTTCTGGGCGGTTGGTTATAATCTGATGTATGATGGCGTCGATGGCGGCTTTATCGGCTCCATGTTGCCCAAAATCATTCCCGATCCCTCCAAAGATGTCGGCGACTATTCGGTGGCCTCGGACTGGTTCTTCCAGATGGTCTTTTGCGCCACCACGGCGTCGATTGTCTCAGGCACTGTTGCCGAGCGTGTAAAACTCTGGCCTTTCCTGATCTTCGTTGTC
>JAKIUO010000118.1 GCA_021647535.1 Hyphomicrobiaceae bacterium | reverse complement strand
CTCGAAAAATTCGTCCGTCGTCATCAGCAGCTCAGAAAATTGCTCCCACGGGGCAGGCATCACCGGGCGCGAGCCCACCGCCAGAATGAATTTTTCCGCCTCGATTTCTTCTTCGCCAACCCGCACGACATTGGCTGCGATAAACTGCGCATTGTGGCGGATCAGCTTGTCACCCAACCCCATTGAGGAGCGCTTCACCACCATGCCGGCAAACCCATCGCGCATCTCGCGCACATGAGCCATCACCTTGGCCATATCAGCGCTGATGCCCTCACCGCCCGCAATGCCCTGCGCGGCCAGCGCGCTCGCGTGATGCACATCTTCCGTCGCCTGAATGAGCGCTTTTGAGGGCATACAGCCCACCCGGGCGCACGTCGTCCCCAGGATACCGCCATCAACAACCACAAAATCCTTGGTGCCCTTGCGCACTTGCCCCAGCGAAAACAATCCCGTTGACCCCGAACCAATCACACAGACCTTTACCTTGCGCGCCATAATACCACCCCTTCTTGAATGCTTGCCTGCTGCACCAAATATCATTAAAAACTGATGTAAGATTTAAGCCAGAACGGGTCAATGATCCAGTTCAAAACAAAAGAGATCCAAAATGAGCGACCCTGTACAAACCGTCTGCCCAAACTGCCTGGCCCTCAACCGCTTGCCAGATGACAAACCCAAAGATCAGGCCAATTGCGGCAAATGCCACGTGCCTTTGTTCCCCGATGAGCCTATCGATCTGACGGCGCAGAGCTTCAAGCGCACCATCACCAAATCCGAAATTCCCGTACTGGTGGATTTTTGGGCTGAATGGTGCGGTCCCTGCAAACAAATGGCCCCCGAATTCGCCAAGGCCGCCAAAATGATCAGCGACAAGGTGCGCTTTGCCAAACTCGACACCGAAAGCGCCCCGCAAATCATGCAGGTCTATAATATAAGAGGCATCCCCGCCCTCATATTATTCAAAGAAGGCGTTGAACTGGCCCGGCTGACCGGCGTGCGTCATCATGAGGAGCTGGTGGATTGGCTGAAGGAGTATGTCTAGCAGTCTGCTATGCAGCTTGCCCAAGGCAATTCAATTCTCGTCAAACTCGCTTCGCAACGGGGCCAGCCCCGAACCCCGTTGGAGGGACACCCTCCAAACCACCCGTTTTTCTATTTGAAAAATCAAAAAAGCAGGGCGTCGGGGAGGCCTTCCCCGAATGTGCCAAGGAGTAGACCAAGTGCGATAGCCCATTCACGAAGCGAGTTGCCTGAGAACTGAATTGCCCTCGGGTCGTAGGGGCGGAGCCCCTCATTTATGTGATCTGGTATTATGGGTGGTATTAAAGGGCGGCTGGCATCACTCATTTTGCCTGCTGCACAAGCAGCCCGCCCGGCGAAGACACGCCGCTAATCCTGCTCCGCAGCAATATTCAGCAAATATTCGCCATAGCTTGATTTGCGCAGGGTTTCGCCGAGCTGCACCAGTTGGGCTCTATCAATAAAGCCCATTTCAAAAGCCACCTCTTCCGGGCAGGCAATGCGCTGGCCCTGACGTTTTTCCAGCGTGCGCACAAATCCGGTGGCCTCCGCCATACTGTCTGGTGTGCCGGTATCGAGCCAGGCATAACCGCGCCCCATCTGCTCCACATGCAGTAATCCCTTGTCCAGATAGGCCATATTGACATCAGTGATTTCGAGTTCACCACGCGCCGAGGGGGTTATATTGGCGGCAATATCAACGACATTTTCATCATAGAAATAGAGTCCGGTCACAGCCCAGCTTGATTTGGGCTTTTGCGGTTTTTCCTCAATCGAAATCGCCTGACCGGATTTGTCAAACTCCACCACGCCATAGCGCTCGGGGTCATTGACATGATACGCAAATACACTTGCCCCTTCAGAACGCTGACAGGCGCAGTTGAGGCGCTCTGGCAGACCATGACCAAAAAAGATATTGTCCCCAAGAATAAGCGCCGATGGCTGTCGCGCCACAAAATCGGCCCCCAATATATAGGCTTGCGCCAGCCCGCCGGGATCCGGTTGTTCCATATAGGTGAGATCAATCCCCCAACGGCTGCCATCCCCCAGCAGGTTTTGGAAATGCGGCAGATCGTGAGGCGTTGATATGAGGAGTATTTCGCGAATACCGGCCAGCATCAAGGTGGTCAGCGGGTAGTAGATCATCGGTTTGTCATAGATCGGCAAAAGCTGCTTTGACATGGCAATGGTCATCGGGTGCAGGCGCGTACCCATGCCCCCCGCCAGTATGATACCCTTCATAGGAGACTTTCCTTACTCTGCTGCTCTTGGCTCTATTACTCTTTGTTGGCAAAAAAACGCTTATTTTTCACCCTGTCAGAATTTCTTTACCTTGTTAGCCACTATTGCTCGCCCTATCAACAATAGCCCTGTTAAACCAGTATACTGTGTCCTTTTGACACGAGCCAGGACGCACCAGGAAAGCCACCAGAAAACAGTACTCCAAGTCAGGCTTGCAAACGAATTTTCATCAATATTTGCAAGGTATTAACGTAATCATGCCAATCTGGAGCCACCAAACGACCTCTCACAAAGCACAGCTCACCAAAGCTGATTAAGTCGTTGGGGACGTACATAACAGGCCTTTCAGCCAGAAGAACAGTTCGAGTTTATCATGACCACAGAACCAGTCTTTTTCTATATCGTCGTGGTCGTTTTTTTTGGCACAAACAGCTTCAACGAGCTCGACCGACGCACAGCCTCAGGGCCAATCAACTATGCCTTGGCGACCCTGGCCTCACTTTTCTGGCCGCTTAGCCTGCTCTCATCCATTTTGAGCCTGATTGCTCCCTCATCCCGCAACTCTTAAAAAATACCATTGGCTTTTTGCACTTCGCGCACAAAGGCAATGATTTTGGTGACATCTTGCTGATTAACCGAAGGCACCGGAGGCATATTGCCAAAGCGCCAGTGGTGCGCCCGCACGCCATTGGCAGCGGCTCTGTAAAATGCGCCGTCGGCATGATGGTTGGGCTCATAATATTTGTGAATGAGCGGTGGACCCCAGCTGCTCCCGCCCGCGCTCAGGCCGTGACAGCGCGCGCAATTGGCCTGAAACAGCGATTGACCTGTTTGCGCCAGCGCACTCAGCACCGGCATTTTAACTTTAACCTCGGTGTTTTGCCGCTTGCCACCGCTTTTCGACAAAATTAAAAATAGTCCACCAAGCACCGCAACCGCGATCAAAATTGAAATCACCTTACCAGTCATCGCTATCCCTCTTCCCTCAAAAACCAAGCCCCTGCTATCGATTGCACAATGAAGCTTCCCGCAGGTAGAATGTCAAGCTGAAGCAGGCTGAGCGCACCATTATCCTTGCCTGCAGCGTTATTTGGTGAGCTCATCAATGATCGGACAGTCCGCATGTTCGTCGCCATGGCAGGACGAGACGAGCTTGGCCAGCGCCTTTTTCATCGTGCGCAATTCGGCTATTTTTTGCTCGATATTTTCAAGATGGGCGCTGGCAATGGCTTTCACATCCCGGCTGGATCTTTGCTGGTTGTCACCAAGCGACAACAAAGCCCGGCAATCGGAAATGGAAAACCCTAGCGAACGCGCCCGGCTCAAAAATTTCAAACGAGACAGATCACCTTCATCATAATCACGATAGCCATTTTCCAGCCTGGCCGGTTCCACAAGGCCGATCTCTTCATAATAACGCAAAGTTTTGGCGGGAAGTCCTGCGCTTTTTGCGGCCTGACCAACAATCATTTTGCGGTTCCTGTCTATGGTTTCAATCGTTAATTAGTGACTGTTTTATATGGTTAATTATCATTCAATATTGACAGCACACATTCAATATGGCCTAGTGACCGCAACCAGCGAACCACTCTGTCACCCCTTATCAGAATAGCTTGAAACAAGCTTGAATTCAATAGTTTGAACCTGACAGACCGGTAAAGAGGATAATACCAGATCACAAAACAAATCATGACAAGAGTGATTTTTTTTGTGATCTGGTATGAGCTGTAAAGGGACCCTGAAATGGCCAACAAGAAGAAAAACAAAAAGCCATCCCTCAAAGACTGGCAACAGCTGGCCACCCACGAATTGCGCAGCAAACCCCTAGCTGACCTGCCCCCTAAAAACCCTGACGGTCTCGCGGTCAAACCTCTTTATACCAAAGCCGATCTCAAAGGCCTCAAACACAACAATACATTGCCCGGCCATGCCCCCTTTGTGCGCGGCCCGCGTGCCACCATGTATACCGGGCGCCCGTGGACCATCCGCCAATATGCCGGTTTTTCGACCGCCAAAGCCTCCAATGCCTTTTACAAAAAGAACCTCGCGGCGGGTCAGCAGGGCCTCTCTGTGGCTTTCGATCTGCCGACCCATCGCGGCTATGACAGCGATCACCCGCGCGTTGTTGGCGATGTCGGCGCGGCGGGCGTTGCCATTGATAGCGTTGAGGACATGAAAGCCCTGTTTGCAGGCATCCCCCTCGACAAAGTATCCGTTTCCATGACCATGAATGGGGCCGTATTGCCGATTATGGCCGGGTTTATCGTCGCGGCAGAGGAAAGCGGCGTGCGCGCCGATCAGCTCAATGGCACCCTGCAAAATGATATTCTCAAGGAATTCATGGTGCGCAATACCTATATCTATCCCCCCGCCCCCAGTATGCGCATCACCGCCGATATCATTACTTACACCGCAAAATATATGCCGGGCTTCAACCCGATCTCCATTTCGGGCTATCATATGCAAGAGGCCGGAGCCACCGCCGTGCAAGAACTGGCCTTCACGCTGGCCGATGGCCTGGAATATGTGCGCACCGCCATTCAAAGCGGTCTTGAGGTCGATGATTTCGCGCCGCGCCTATCGTTCTTTTTTGGCATCGGCATGGATTTTTTTACGCAGATCGCCAAGCTGCGCGCCGCCCGTTTACTCTGGTCGCAATTGATGGAGGAGCATTTTTCTCCCAAAAATCCGCGTTCAAAAATGTTGCGTACCCATACCCAGACCTCCGGCGTCAGCCTGACTGCAACTGACCCCTACAATAATATTATACGCACCACCATTGAAGCCATGGCGGGCGTGCTTGGTGGCACGCAATCCCTGCACACCAACTCTTTTGACGAGGCGCTCGCTTTGCCCAGCGCCTTTTCCGCCCAGCTAGCCCGCAACACGCAAATCATCCTGCAAGAGGAAACCGGCATTTGCGATGTCATCGATCCGCTGGGGGGCTCTTATTATATCGAAAGCCTCACCGATCAACTTGCCAGCCAGGCGCGGACGCTCATTCTTGAGGTCGAAGCACTTGGCGGCATGACCAAAGCCGTCGAGCACGGAATGCCAAAGCAGCGCATCGAAAAAGCCGCCGCCTTGCGTCAAGCCCAGATTGATCGCGGTGAGCAAACCATAGTCGGGGTCAACAAATATGTACGCGATGAATTCACACTCGACAAAAGCGATGAGCTTGACCTTCTGCACATAGATAATGACGCTGTGCGCGAGGACCAGATCAAGCGCTTGCGGCTCCTCAAAAAACAGCGTAACGACAGGGCTTGTCAAAGCGCCCTTCATGCTCTTAAAAGAGGGGCGGAGCAAAACCATAATCTACTGGAACTCTCAATTGCCGCCAGCCGCGCCCGCGCAACGGTTGGCGAAATCACCAGCGCCCTCGAACAGGTATTTTCGCGCTACAAAGCTGTAAACAGGAGTATTTCTGGAGTGTATGGTGCCGTTTATGAAGGGGATGAACAGTTCGAGGCCATCAAGGCCGAACTGGCCAGTTTCACACAATCAGAAGGTCGCCGCCCCTCCATGCTGGTCGTCAAGCTCGGGCAGGATGGCCATGATCGTGGCGCGCGGGTGATCGCCTCGGCCTATGGCGATATGGGCTTTGATGTGGAGTTGGCCCCGCTGTTCCAGACCCCGCAAGAAGCCGCCCAATTGGCCATCGAAAAAAAGGTGCACGTCATCGGCATCTCAACCCTCACCGCTGGCCATAAAACCCTCGTGCCCCAGCTCCTCAATGAACTGAAAGAACAAAAAGCCAATGATATGCTGGTCATTTGCGGCGGCGTCATCCCGCCCAAAGACCATCAGCAACTATACGACCTGGGCGTCGCTGCCATCTACGGCCCCGGCACCGAACTCCCAAAATCCGCACAAGAAATATTGGAAATGATCCGTCGCCAAGCAGTGGGCGGCAATGCATGAAGCGATTTTCAACAGAATTGAAAAAAGGAAATTTGAAAGAAAAAGCGTAGAAAACGCCCCCTCTCCCAGACGGGGAGAGGGTTGGGGAGAGGGGGTTCGCATCTTGCAGCCTCTCATCTTTTCTCGTATTGCATTGTAATAGTTTGTAAAATAATCTTATTCGATGCAGGGCTATTCTTCGTATTACCCCCTCTCCCTAACCCTCTCCCCTCAGAGGAGAGGGGACAAGATTTGACCGGATATTTTTGGAAACAAAGTATGAGTGACATAACCAGACTGCTAGAAGAAAAACGCGCTGCGGCCCGGCTTGGCGGGGGTCAGGGGCGTATTGACAAGCAGCATGAGAAGGGCAAACTCACCGCGCGCGAGCGTATTGAGCTATTGCTTGACCCTGGCACGTTTGAAGAGTGGGACATGTTTGTCGAACACCGTTGCACTGATTTCGGCATGGCGGAAAATAAAGTACCCGGCGATGGAGTTGTGATTGGCTATGGCACCATTTGCGGGCGCTTGATTTTTGTTTATTCGCAGGATTTCACGGTGTTTGGCGGCTCGCTTTCTTCGGCTCATTCCGCTAAGATCTGCAAGCTTTTAGCGCAGGCCATGAAGGTCGGTGCGCCGGTCATTGGTATTAATGACAGCGGCGGTGCGCGTATCCAGGAAGGGGTTGAGAGCCTTGGCGGTTATGCCGATGTGTTTCAGGCCAATGTGCTGGCCTCTGGCGTTGTGCCGCAGATCTCCATGATCATGGGGCCATGTGCGGGCGGCGCGGTTTATTCCCCGGCCATCACCGATTTTATCTTTATGGTCAAAGATACCTCCTATATGTTTTTGACCGGGCCAGAAGTTGTTAAAACCGTTACCCATGAAGAGGTTACGGCAGAAGAGCTTGGCGGTGCCAATACCCATACCAGCAAATCCGGCGTGGCCGACATGGCCTTTGAAAATGATGTGGAGGCCCTTTTACTCCTGCGCCGCTTTATCAATTTCATACCTGCCAGCAACAAGCAAAAGCCGCCGCACTGGCCGACCAAAGATCCCGGCACGCGCCAAATTCCTTCGCTTTGTTCTCTAGTGCCAAAAGACCCCAACAAGGCCTATGACATGAAAGAGGCCATATACAAGATCGTTGATGACAATGATTTTTTTGAGCTGCAACCCGATTTTGCCGCCAATATCATCATTGGTTTTGGCCGCATGGAAGGCTCCACAGTGGGCATTGTCGCCAATCAGCCCATGGTGCTGGCCGGTTGCCTTGATATCAGCGCCTCGCGAAAAGCCGCCCGCTTCATCCGCTTTTGTGACGCTTTCAATATCCCCATTCTGACCCTGATTGATGTCCCTGGCTTTTTGCCCGGCACCGATCAGGAATATGGCGGCATCATCAAGCATGGCGCCAAGCTGCTCTATGCCTACGCCGAAGCCACTGTGCCAAAGATCACCGTTATCACCCGCAAATCCTATGGCGGGGCTTATTGTGTGATGGCCTCCAAACATTTGCGCGGCGATGTCAATTTCGCCTGGCCGAGCGCAGAAATCGCTGTTATGGGACCATCGGGAGCAGTTGAAATTATTTTTCGTTCGCAAATGGATGACCCCAAGAAAATTGCGCAGCGCACCGAAGAATATCGCGAGAAATTCGCCAACCCCTTTGTCGCTGGCCGTCTTGGCTTTATAGATGATGTGCTGATGCCGCAAAATACCCGTATGCGCGTTTGCCGGTCATTGGAAATGCTCAAGGAAAAAGACCTCAAAAATCCGTGGCGCAAGCACGGCAATATCCCGCTTTAGGATACTTTATGTTCGATAAAATTCTGATTGCCAATCGCGGTGAGATCGCCTGCCGGGTGATCAACAGCGCCAAAAAGATGGGCATAAAAACCGTCGCCGTTTATTCCGACGCCGACCAGAGCGCCCTGCATGTAATGCTGGCCGATGAAGCTGTGCATATTGGTCCCCCAGTAGCGGCCCAAAGCTATCTGGTCATCGAAAAGATCATCGCCGCCTGCAAAGAAACGGGCGCACAGGCGGTACACCCTGGCTATGGTTTCTTATCGGAAAACGTCGCTTTTTATAATGCTCTCAAAAAAGAAGACATCGCCTTTATCGGTCCGGGCGAACTGGCCATAAAGAGCATGGGCGACAAGATGGCCTCCAAAAAACTGGCCATGAAAGCCGGCGTCAATGTGGTGCCTGGCCATGACGACCTCATTATCGACGCCGACCACGCCATCGAAGTCGCCGCCCAAATCGGCTATCCGGTGATGATCAAGGCGTCAGCTGGCGGCGGCGGCAAAGGTATGCGCGTTGCCCTTGATGAAGGCGAATGTCGCTCGGGCTATGAACGCGCCAAAAACGAAGCGGCCAGCAGCTTTGGCGATGATCGCATCTTGATGGAAAAGTTCATCACGCAGCCGCGCCACATCGAAATCCAGATCATTGCTGACAGCCATGGCAACACGCTTTATCTGGGGGAGCGCGAATGTTCCATCCAGCGCCGCCACCAGAAAATCATCGAAGAAGCGCCCTCCCCCTTTATCGACAAGGCGACCCGCAAAAATATGGGCGAGCAGGCCGTGGCACTGGCCAAAGCGGTACAATATCGATCGGCCGGAACCGTCGAATTTATCGTTGATGGCGACCGCAATTTTTATTTCCTCGAAATGAACACCCGTTTGCAGGTCGAGCACCCCGTCACCGAGATGATCACCGGCCTTGATCTTGTCGAGCTGATGATCCGTGTTGCTGCGGACGAAAAACTGCCCCTCACACAAAAAGATGTGAAACTCAACGGCTGGGCCATGGAAACGCGCATCTATGCCGAAGACCCGTCGCGCGGTTTCCTGCCCTCCATTGGTCGTCTGTCGAGCTACCTGCCCCCCGAAACAAGCAAGCATGTGCGTGTCGATGACGGCGTCATCCAAGGCAGTGATATCTCGGTCTATTACGACCCGATGATCGCCAAGCTGATCACTCACGACAAAGACCGCGCCGGGGCCATC
>JAKIUO010000117.1 GCA_021647535.1 Hyphomicrobiaceae bacterium | reverse complement strand
TGGCATTTTTGTATTTCTGATGTAACAGGGCGGTTTTGTTATGCAGCGGATTCTTCCGTTTTTCGGCAGAAAGCACATTTGAATAATCATCATGAAGCAAACAATCTATTGATTTTTCAATATCGGCAAATTGTTGTTTGAGATATAGTGTAAACAAATAAAACTGAAACAAGAACAGTAGCGTAAACCCAATGAGAGTAGCCATTAAATCGTTTTCAAAACTGTAAAACATCACCATTCCAGTAACGGTTAAAAGCGCTAACCGAATGATGATTTGGAGGTATTGTTTTCTTCCCATTACAAGTCGTGTTTTTCTATTCTTCGGTACAATGCTGCACGCGTTAACCCCAGGTCTTTAGCGGCTTTTGAGATGTTTCCTTGATGTTTTTCATAACAATCCCAAATTCAGTCTCCGGCAACTTGTCTTTAATGCCATTAAAATAGACCTGCCATTTTCCTCTTGGCCCCTCTGCGCCTGGGGTGCTTCCCATGGGGGCGAATTGTGGCCAGGTGAACTTGTCTTCGTCGTCATCTGCCCTGGTGATCTTGACACGGACATCAAACCAGGCTGCCTGGCCAGTGACCGGGTCAGAGTTTGACAAATGCTTGCCGCATTCATGGGCAGGCAGTTCTTCTGCAATGATATGGTTGAGCAAGAACCCTTTTTGGGATTCGTTGGCTTCCTTGGTCAGTCCCCAGGCTCCGGCAGCCTTGCCAATGGCATTCCAAGTCCAGACCGTATTGGGTTCAACGGCTTCTGTAAAGCTACAGATGCAGCGGATCTTGCCGTGGGGCGATTCTGCCCAGACCCAGTCCCCGTCAGAAATACCTTCCTTCTTGCCTAATATAGGGTTGATATAGAGGTAGTTATGGGTATGGATCTGGCGCAACCAGGCGTTCTGGCTGTCCCATGAATGATACATCGCCATTGGACGCTGGGTCAGGGCATTATAGGGATAATTCTGGGTATCCGTATATTGGTTTTCCAGCGGCTCATGATAGAAGGGCAGCGGATCAAAATAGGTTTCGACTCGTTTGCGCAACCTCTCTGGCGGTTGCCGTCCATCGCGTTTGCCCTGCGCAGCAAGACGGAATTTTTGCAAATGCTCTGAATAAATATGGATATTGATCGGTTCGGCATAGCGGGTCAGGCGGTTGGCTCGTGCCCAATGCAGGTAACCCTTGTTCCAGTTACGCATATATTGGTAAGACTTGGGCAGTTTGTACTGGAAAACACAGTTATTTTTCTCATACATCTCCCACTGGTTTGGGTTTGGTTCGCCCTTGATGCTTTTTTCGCCGCTGGTGCCGCGCCAGCCAGCCAGAAAGCCGATGCCTGAACCAGGCTCTGTCTCAAAATTGGTGACAAAATCAGGGTAGTCGCGATATTTGCGCTCGCCATCCTCGCGCATAAAGACAGGCAGTTTCAGCCGTGACCCAAGCTCAATAATGACTTCCTGGAAGGGCTTGCATTCTCCAGTTGGCGGCAGGACAGGAATACGCACACTGTCAATTAGCCCCTCATAAGAGGAAATCGGGCGGTCGAGCATGGACATCACGTCATGGCGTTCCAGATAGGTGGTATCGGGCAAAACCAGATCGGCAAAGGCGGTGGTTTCTGATTGAAAGGCGTCGCAAACAACGAGGAAGGGAATTTTATAATCGCCGTTCTCGTCCTTGTCTTTGAGCATGTCGCGCACGCCCATCGTATTCATCGAGGAGTTCCACGCCATATTGGCCATGAACAGCATCATGGTGTCGATGGGGTAGGGATCGCCGCGCCACGCATTGGTGATGGCGTTATGCATCATGCCGTGAACGGAAAGCGGGTGCTCCCACGAAAAACCCTTGTCAAGACGAATGGGTTCGCCTTCATCATCGACCATCAGATCGTCAGGTTCAGAGGGCCAGCCCAGCGGCACGCCGTTCAGTGGTGTGTTCGGTTGAATATCGTCCCAGCTTTTTGCCGTTTTCGGGCAGGGAGGAATAGGGCGCGGGAAAGGCGTTTTATGGCGAAAGCCGCCGGGGCGATCAATGGTGCCAAGGATCGACATGAGGATCGACAAAGCGCGGATGGTATGAAAGCCGTTGGAATGAGCGGCCAGCCCGCGCATGGCGTGAAAGGCGACGGGATTGCCGACAACCGTATCATGCTCTTCGTCCCAGGCATCCGTCCAGCTGATCGGCAGCTCGATTTTCTGGTCGCGTGCCGTAATGCCCATTTCATGCGCCAGTCGCTTGATGGTTTTGGTGGGAATGCCAGTGATTTCTGATGCCCATTCGGGGGTGTAGGGCTCAACACGCTCTTTCAGCAGTTCAAAACTGGTGGCGACATCCGTGCCGTCTTCCAGCGTATAGCGTCCCATCAAGAAGGGTTCAACGCCTGGGGTCTTGTTGGAGACTTCCCTGTCGAGTTCGCTGTCCCACCACAGCTTGTTCTGCGGGTCGAAACAGCCCTCTTCGATGGGCATTTCAAAGCGTTTGAACATGCCGAACTCGTCGCTGTCCTCGTCCTGATTAACCAGTTCTGGCGCATTGGTATAGTTCACCAGAAAATCGCGGTCATAGAGGCCAAGGCGGATGATTTCGTTGATAAAGGCCAGAAACAAAGCGCCGTCAGTGCCGGGTTTGATCGGCACCCATTCATCAGCAATGGCGGCATAGCCGGTGCGGATGGGATTGATGGCGATAAAGCGCCCGCCGCGTCTTTTATAGGCGGCCAGCTCGGTTTTGAGCGGATTGGAATGGTGGTCTTCGGCGGTGCCAATCATCAGGAAAAGTTTGGCGCGTTCCAGATCCGGTCCGCCAAATTCCCAGAAGGAGCCGCCGATTGTGTAGATCATGCCTGCGGCCATATTGACCGAGCAAAAGCCGCCATGGGCAGCATAGTTGGGGGTGCCAAAATTCTTGGCAAAGGTGCCTGTGAGCGCCTGCATCTGATCGCGGCCCGTAAACAGGGCGAATTTCTTGGGGTCAGTCGCGCGTAGATGACCAAGCCGTTCGGTCAGCAGATCAAAGGCTTCATCCCAGCTGATGGCCTCGAATTTGCCTTCGCCGCGTTCGGCATCCGATTTGCGCAAAAGCGGTTTGGTGAGGCGGGCCGGGGAATATTGCTTCATGATCCCGCTTGAGCCCTTGGCGCAGATCGCACCCTTGTTGAGCGGATGGTCGGGATTGCCCTCAATATAGCGGATCTCGCCATCTTTGAGAGTCACACGAATGCCGCAACGACAAGCACACATATAACATGTGGTGTTCTTGACCTCGATCTCGCCGGGCTCGGTATCTTGGGATAAACTACGCATAATAACTCACGTTAAATCAGTTTATCGCAATATTCAAATCTTTTGAACAGATCGGGCAAATATAATTATCGCAGGTGCTAAGGATATGGGTTAATGGATGGCTCTGTCGTAGAGTGGGTCCGGCCCGACGTTTCCCTGAATGCCTCTGTTTTGCCTCACTACACGCCACATTCAGCTCTAGTTCATTTGCTATTGTTTGTGATAATTTTAATGGGACATTTTTGAACAAAAGGAGATTAGCCCATGGTTTGGCGATTTTTTGGACGGTTATCATCCGTTTTCGCAGGTGTTTTTGCACTCTGTTTATTGTCAGCAACCACGATTGGTGCAATGCCCACATCTCGAACAGGGACAAGCGGCCTGATTGGTGCGATCAAGCCGCTGATAACCAGTGTAAGATGGGACCAGACGTCCATTCGCCAGCGTTTGCGTGTGAGTGGATACTCTGATATTGTTTTTGTGGGCAGAGATGCCTCAGGGGGAACTGTCAGGGCCTGCAGGGTTGGCAAGCGCTTTTTGCTGCAACTCAATCGTCGTGGCCGGGTGCGCAGCCGTACACGCACTGGGCGCTGTGGCGGGAGGCCTGTTGCTACAGGGCTGGGCCTGCCGCAGATACGCCGGGCCTTGCGGGCGGGTGGTTATTCAAAAATCAGATTTATTGATCGGGTTTTACCACGATATGTGGCGCAGGCCTGCAAGAGGGGTAAGTTTTACAGGCTGAACGTCAACCGCAATGGGGTGATCACTGGCAGAAAAACGGTTGGTCGTTGCACCACTGTTGACCGGGTGCCGCCACATATGCAACCTGGCTCGTCAGGGCGCAGAGGTTATAATGTTCAAAGACCTGCCGCTATACGCGCCGATTTACGCAGCAGGGGATTTAATCGCATTATTTTCACTGACCGCGTGCTGCCGATTTATGTTGTCCGGGCTTGCAAGCGCGGTCGTCGTATGGAGCTGCGCATCAATGGCAAAGGCCGCATCAGAAATCGTCAGCGTATCGGGCGTTGCGAAGCTGTCAGTGAGGCCATGAAGCCGCCACAGGTGCGCCGTGTGCTTGAGACGCGTGGTTTCTCGCGTATTACTTTTACGGATCATCAATTGCCAGTCTATGTGGCCGAGGCCTGCCGCCGTGACCGTAAATATGAGCTGCGTCTCAATCGCTTTGCCCGCGTCCAGAGAAAGACCGATATTGGTCCTTGTCGCGTGCGCAAAGTGCGTCACAGCTATAGTCCAAGCCGGGTGCGCGATATTTTGCAGCGACGCGGTTATGACGAAATCGAGTTCTTTGATCGGGATTTGCCGCGCTATGGTGTGACGGCTTGTAAACGCGGTCAGAAATTTCGTATGCATCTCAATCGTTTTGCAGAGATACGCCATCGTCGCCGCACCGGTTTTTGCCGCCCACCACGTGTGGCCCCGCCAGTGGTCAATAATTATGAAGAGATAGATGACAGCGAAATTGACGCCAGTGGGCGCATTGACCCTGAAACCTGCCAGAATTATCTGGATGCTCTTGTGCACCGCAATCGCATCCATTTCGATGTGGCCAGTGCGGTGGTACGCGCTCGCAGCCATCGTTTGTTGCGTCGATTGTCACGGGTCATGAACCGTTGCCCGGATTCGCGCATCGAGATCGCCGGTCATACGGACAGTGACGGCTCGCGTGAAAGCAATCACCATTTGTCTCATGAGCGCGCCCATTCCGTTGCGCGGTTCTTGTATCGTGAAGGCATTTCAAGGGATCGCATCAGTGCCAAGGGCTATGGCGAGGAGCAGCCGCTCGTCCCATATGAACGCTCGGATCGGGATCGGGCGCGTAACCGCCGCATCGAATTCACAGTGATCTGGGGTGATGATGGGGATATGGGCATGGGGAGCGGGAGCGGTACATATGGTGACAACAACAGCGACAGTGGCGGAGTGGATAATTATCGCTAACAGCTGATAGCCGCTGGGCCATGGATATCCGAATTGCCTGACGATGAACCTTTGTTAATAAGCAACTGTTCATCGCCAGGATTTTTCGGATTGTGGGTAGGCATCGACAAATATCTGATACCAACCGTTCTATAGGCGTTAAGTTAAGATCGTATTTTTTTGAAAGGTCTTACCGGCGTAGGCCGGTATCCAGTCGGCGTAATTTTTTGATGGCCGTTCAAAACCAATAAAAGCCCAAATTATAGGGTTCTTTAAAATTGATTGGCTGAGGCATGGCGAGAGGCGACTGGATCCCATTCTTCAACGAGATGACGTTTTTTCTAAACTTAGCGCTTATGACTAACCGCCCTTGGCCTTAACCTATTGCATAACCGCAAAATCCCCTAACGCCGCTTGTCCTCTCTGGCCATTTTACTCTCTGCGAGACTTGGCGTGCTACGCGCACAGCGGCCCCAATTTTTCATTGTTTCAAAACAAATCAGGTTTCCAAAGGACTGGTCCTTTGGCAGGGTCCCGCTCTTCCTGGAATAGGGGGCAGAGCCCCTCATTTCACTGATCCTATGCAATGCATCAATATTTATTGGCGCCCCCCCCCTTGCAACGCAAAATATTTCTTGTGCCATATGCTGGCTGTGCGTAGTCATGAGGCATGACCCCGTTCCACAAACAGATCACCACACATCCGCCCTTTTATGAAAAAGACCGCGCGCAGCTGTTTTTTGCCGACCTGCTGCAGTCCAGCTCTGGCGATGAGCAGCTTGCCCCGCTGCAGGACTTGATTTCCCCTGCCGGGCCGGTGCGCGATCTTCTTGTCTCGATCATGGGGCTGTCGCCTTTTTTGCGCGCTTTGATGTTGCGCCAGAGCCTGCTTTTGCAAGACTGTCTGCTGGCCCCGAGCAAAAGCCATATCAAGATGTTATGCGAAAAACTCGCGCTTGAGCTGAGCCAAACCACCGACCTGAATGAGGCCATGAAGCTGTTGCGGGTCTTCAAGCAAAACACCGCTCTGTCGATTGCGCTTTATGACAGTGCCGGGGTTGCGCTAGTGGATGAGATTATCAAACTGATCACCAAAGCGGCTGATTGCGCGGTGCAAGAGGCGGTGTCCTTTTTGTTCAACAAGGCGCGGCTGGCGGGGCAGCTCGATGTGCCAGAGGGATCGGAGCCGGCGCAGAATTGCGGTTATTTCGTTCTGGCCATGGGCAAGCAGGGGGGCTTTGAACTCAACTATTCCAGCGATATTGATCTCATTATTCTGTATGATCCTGAGCGCTCTTGTCTGCGTGAGGGGATTGAGCCGCAAAGTTTTTTCGTGCGCCTCACCCGTGATCTCGTCATGTTGTTGAACGAGCGCACGCCGGAGGGTTATGTCTATCGCACCGATCTGCGTTTGCGCCCGGACCCAGGGGCTACCCAGCTGGCTATGTCGAGTGCGGCGGCGCTGGTTTATTACGAGAATTACGGCCAGAACTGGGAGCGCGCCGCCATGATCAAGGCGCGGGTCGTCGCCGGAGATCGTCAGGCGGGGAAAAAGTTTCTGGCAGAGCTCTCGCCCTATATCTGGCGCAAATATCTCGATTTCGCCACCTTGAATGATATTCACGCCATGAAGCGGCAGATCCATGCGGTCAAAGGCCATGGCGAGGTCACGGTGGCCGGGCATAATATCAAGCTGGGGCGCGGCGGCATCCGCGAGATCGAGTTTTTTGTGCAGACCCAGCAGCTCATAGCGGGCGGGCGGCAAGAGAAATTGCGCGGGCGTTCGACCCTTAAAAATCTCAAGCGTTTGCGCAAGGCCTCCTGGATCAGCAAAAGGGCCGAGCGCGAAATGAGCGCGGCCTATCGTTTTTTGCGCCATGTGGAGCATCGCTTGCAAATGGTTGAAGATGCGCAGACCCAGACCTTGCCGCAAGAAGGTGAGGAGCTCAGGCGCATCGCCCGTTTTTGCGGCTTTGATCGTCTGGATGAATTTGCGAAGGAGCTGACCGGCCACCTGCTCAATGTGCAGAACCATTATGCGGGTCTGTTTGAAGAGCAGCCCGGTGAAGCCAACCCGCATCAGAGCGGCGATCTGGTGTTTACAGGGGGCGACCCTCATCCCGGCACGTTCGATACATTGCAGCAAATGGGTTTTAAAGAACCGGCCCGCGCCATTGCCATCGTGCAGGATTGGCACCGCGCACGCTATCGCTCGACACGCTCGAAGCGTACCAGAGAAAGTCTGACCGAACTGACCCCGCAATTGCTGGCCGAACTGGCAGCGACCGGCACTGCCGATACGGCGTTGCTGGGGTTCGACAAGTTTTTAAAACGTTTGCCTGCGGGGGTACAGTTGTTTGCCCTGCTGCGCGCCCATCCAGATCTGTTACGTCTGCTGGCGCAGATTATGGGCACTGCGCCAAGACTGGCCAAGGCTTTGTCGCAGCGCGCGCGCCTGCTGGATGCGGTGCTTGATCCCTCGTTTTTTGGCCTGCTGCCGGATCGCGGTGAAATTGACGAGGTCTTCAAAGAGGCGCTGGCGCAGGCCAGAGACTATTCAGAACGGCTTGATGTAGCGCGCATCAAGGGGCGCGAGCAGGGCTTTTTGATTGGCGTGCGCGTGCTCACCGATACCATCAGCCCCGATCAGGCGGGCAAGGCCTATAGTGACCTGGCAGCCAGTGTGCTGTCGCATTTGCATGAGGTGGTGAAGGGCGAGATCGAACAGGCGCATGGCGGTTTTGCAAAGGGTGGCTCTTGCCTGTTGGCCATGGGCAAGGTGGGGGGCGCCGAGATGACGGCAAGCTCTGATGTCGATCTGATACTTGTTTATGAAACCGACCCGGAACAAACCATGTCGATGGCCAGCGGACGGCCCCTGGCGGTGTCGCAATATTATAATCGTTTGACGCAGCGCCTGATCACCGCGCTCTCGGCCCCGACGCCCGAGGGTATGCTGTATGAAGTCGATATGCGCTTGCGGCCCTCGGGCAATGCCGGGCCGGTGGCCACCAACTTACAAAGCTTTGCCCATTATCAGCGTGAAAAAGCCTGGACCTGGGAACATATGGCGTTGACACGGGCGCGCATTGTTGCGGTGCCAAAGGAGTTGGGCACGAAATTGCAGGAGCTCATCAAAGAGGTTTTGTGTCTGCCTCGGGATCGCTCACAGGTGGCGCGTGATGTTGTTGAAATGCGCCAGCGTATTTTTGCGCAAAAAGGTTCGGCAAATCCGTGGCAGTTAAAACAGGTGCGTGGCGGGCTCATAGACCTTGAATTTCTGGTGCAATATCTGCAGCTCATTCATGCCCATGAACACCCAGATTGCCTTGATCAAAACACCTGCAAGGCGGTGGGCAAGCTGGCGACTGCCGGTGCTCTTGTGCCGGGTGATGCTGATCTTCTGCTGGAGGGCGCTTTTCTGCTGCATATGCTGATGCAGATTTTGCGCCTTTGTACGGATAAGGAATTCGACGCACAAACGGCTCCCGAGGGCCTTAAAAAACTGCTGGCACGCGCTGCCGACAGCCCCGATTTTACCCATCTTGAAGCCCGGCTGAAAGAGACACAGGCCAATATTTTTCGTCTGTTTGAGAAATATGTGGGGGCGGGGGTATAAATTTGAGGCTGAGACTTGCTGCGCAAGCGGGGCCAGTCCCGCACCCCGTTGGGAGGAGACCTCCCAAACCCTCCCTTTTTTGAATTTCAAAAAGGTAAGGGGGTTTGGGGAAGGTTTTTCCCTAAATGGGAGGGCGCTCAAATTCTGGTTCCCAAGCTCTGCTTGGGAATCCGTGGTGGGGACGATCTGCGTCCCGGTCAGAATGATGCAGATCGAACCTGAAGCGCTCTAATTCTTCACTGATGTTACGCACCTAACTTTTGGGTCGGTCTTGAAAAAGAGCCTTCGGTGACGCTTATGCAGCGGGCATTCAGGGACTAGTCCCTAAAAACCCAACAATTGGGATTGCACAAGGGGCTCGACCCTTTGCCGCTTTCGCGCG
>JAKIUO010000116.1 GCA_021647535.1 Hyphomicrobiaceae bacterium | reverse complement strand
TCGGCTGCAAAAACCCCCCACCGACACCGAATATTCCGTTGACTGGATCATGGAACAATTGCAACGACACATCGGTCGAACGGATCGCGATCTGGTGGTGACCACCACCCTTGATTATAACTGGCAGGTCAAATCCCAGCAAATGGTCAAAAACTTTATCGACCAGCACAAACTGGCTAAAAGTGTCGATCAGGCCGCTGCCGTTTTGATGGATACAAAGGGCGGCATCAAGTTGATGGTTGGGGGTGCTTCTTACAAACAAAGCCAGTTTAATCGTGTCACCAAAGCCCACCGCCAGCCAGGCTCTGCTTTCAAACCCATCGTCTTTCTGGCAGCCCTGGAAAAAGGGCGCACCGCCGATAGCATCGTCAATGATGAAAACATTAAAATCGAAGGCTGGCGACCGCGTAACTATGCCCGTTTTCACCGTGGCCCCGTCACCATGCGCAAGGCGCTGGCCAGTTCGATCAACCCGGTTGCCGCCAGACTGGCCAATGAGGTTGGGCTGGATCATGTCATCCGCACAGCAAAAAAACTGGGCATTCACACGCCTCTCAAAAAGCGCCCTTCTCTGGCGCTTGGTTCCAGCGAAGTCACCGTGCTGGAGATGACCGGCGCCTACGTGCCCTTCATGAATGGCGGCTATGAAGCCCTGCCCCATATCATCAAGCAGGTCAGCACAAAAAATGGCGAAGTGCTTTACGCCACGCCAAAGACCCACACCAACCGCATCATCAAGCGCCGCTATATCTATGGCATGAATGATATGCTGAGTGAAGTCATGCGCACTGGCACCGGCAAACGCGCAGCTCTTGAAGAGCACGCAACGGCTGGCAAAACCGGCACCACAACCGATTATCGCGATGCCTGGTTCATCGGCTATAGCGCCCATTACACCGCTGGCATCTGGACCGGCAATGATGATAACAGCCCCACCAACAGAGCCTCTGGCGGCGAACTTCCGGCCCTTTTATGGAAGCAGATCATGCAAATGGCCCTGCACGGCAAGAAGCCCAAACCTCTGCCCGGCCTGCGCCCGCGCCCTCATCTGGTTGCCAATAATATCATCGTGCAGCGCACCGCCCCGCTGACAGACATCATTGTTCATCGAACCATTAGCAATTCAGCGATGCTCAAGGAAGACATCAGCGCGCCGCTTCTGGCAGATAGCGATAGTGACCGGTGATTTTATAGTCGAACAACAGATCTTCGAGCTGCGGTCCGCGCCCGGCATTATGGACAATCAACGGGCGCTCGGCATCAAGGGTCAGACGATCTGTAACAATGCCGATATGCGGTAGCGTGGTCGCGGTCAGGCTGCCCTTATCCTCAGTGCGCCGCGCCAGATCCCATGTGACGAGATCGCCCGGTTTATACTCATCCGGGTTCGTGCTGATCGCCAGCTTCATACCGTGGCGGGTAAAAAAACGGCGCAGATTAGGGACGCGACGATGGTCGATATTTTTATCAGTACGCTTCAGCCCCCAACGCTTGGGATATTTTGAAAAGGCCCGCACCATATCCTCATGCACACGTTTTTGCAGATCAATACCCAGCGCCCGATAAGAGCGGATAATAACATCCGAACACACCCCGGTATCAGCAGGCACATCGCCCATCGGATAGGCAATCGCCACATAAGCCGGATCGTAGGTGACGATGCTTTGCAACCGCGCCAGCGCCGCTGTCGTCAGCTGTTGCGCCAATTTTTGCGCCTGTGTCATCGACACGGTTTTTGTATCAGCCACCAGCGGTGCCGCTTTCAGTCCGAAAAAATCGGCCAGTAAAAGCAGCACAAAAATCCCCGCGATAATTTTGAGTAGCCTGAAGAGATTAAATATCATCAGATCAACATGATCACCAAGATAGGCAGGTTTATGACGCCAGTTCGCGTGCGATCATTTCCACGGCCTTAACAGGATCTTCCGCCTGCGTAATCGGCCGCCCGATGACCAGATAATCAGCCCCCGCGTCCACAGCTTGCGCGGGGCTCATCACGCGGCTTTGATCGTCAATGTCTGCCCCGGCTGGTCTGATACCCGGCGTGATGATTAGCTTTTGTGCGCCAAGACTCTGGCGAATAAACGCCGCCTCATGGCCCGAGGTAATCACACCATCAAAGCCGCAATTTGCCGCCATCACCGCCCGTTTTTGCGCCAGATCGCGCGGCGACAAACCCGCAATGCCCTGTTGCTCAAGGTCTTTCGCATCCAGATTGGTCATCACTGTCACGCCCAGCAATTTAAGCGCCGTATCCCCGCGTCCCTCAACAGCCGCCAGCAGCGTCTTTTCATCGACCGCATGAACCGTCAAAAACGACACCCCAAGACGAGACACCGCCTTGGTAGCACTCATCACCGTGTGACCAATATCAAGTAATTTCAGATCAAGAAAAACCTTCTCCCCCTGCCCAGCCAGCTCGCGCGCCAGCTCCAGCCCGCCAGAATAAACCAGCTCCATGCCGATTTTAAACACACCAACACGACCGCGCAATTGTTTGGCCATGTCACGCGCCTCCTCAATAGAGGGGAAGTCGAGGGCGACGATAATGCGGTCGGTCGGGGTCATATTCTCTCCGCTTAAAAGCGCGTACCGCGCGTGTCTGCGCCAGACGGGCAGCTTGTGCAGCTGGCAGCAGGGGATGATCCCCTGCACCCCATTTCAAATTGGGGTTTGGGGATTGGGCCCCAACGCCATCTGCGAAGATGCCTGCCCGGCGAGGGCAAGCTGCGGCACGCAGCTAATGCGTTGTGGGGGGGCGTTCGATCTGAATTATGGCTTCTTCGGGGGTTGCGTTACTAAACAAAACCGCCATCAGGCCGGGGTAATACTGATCCATCGTCGAAACGCCTGCGCCGACCATATTGCCGACCATATCCGCTGACAAAGTGCCGCCCTCAAGATCGACAGAAACCTTGTAGCCGAGTTCGCCGTCTTCCATATCAATATCAAAATTGCCCAGATTAAGCCCGTAATTGGCTCTGGCGATAAATTCAGCCAACAAAATGCGCTTGTTTTCCGGCACATTATTGTCCTGCGCCACATAAATCGTCAGCAGATCTTTTTCTTCGAGGCTGTAAATGATCAGCCGAAAAGATGCATTTTTGGCATTGACCCCGGTCTTGATGACATCATTGTCGTCATCTTTTTCGAATTTCCAACCGATTTCAATGAGATATTCTTCGACAACATCAATCAATGCACCCATAAAAACCCTCCAGCAGGTCATTCACCCTGCGACAAAAAACAGCGTTAATGAAAAGGATCATATAGCCGCAAACCAATTTGCCAACCCCTTTCATAAAAAGTTTTCACGACAAGCCTCTGACCCCGACAAGGCTATTGCACGCTCCAAACAGGCTCTCGCGATCCCCATTAACAGGCTTCAACACTCACGCCCCAGCGCTGTTCCAGAATTCCTTGACGCGATCAAAAAATCCTGAGCTTTCCGGGTGGGTGTCATCGGTGCAGGATTTGGAAAATTCTTTCAACAGGTCTTTTTGCTTCTTCGACAGATTTTTGGGCGTTTCGACCTCGACCTGAATATACATATCCCCCAGCTTGCTGGTGCGCAGCACGGGCATCCCCTTTGAACGCAGGCGGAACTGTTTGCCGCCTTGCGTGCCTTCGGGAATCTTGACGCGGGTGCGTCCGCCATCAACGGTTGGCACTTCAATCTGGCCGCCAAGCGCCGCCGCCGTCATGCTGATGGGGACGCGGCAAAACAGATCGGCACCATCACGCTGGAAAAACTCGTGGGGGCGGATCGACAAAAAGATGTAAAGATCGCCAGCTGGCCCGTTTTTGGTGCCAGCTTCGCCCTCCCCAGCCAGCCGAATACGCGTGCCATCTTCGACGCCAGCCGGAATATTCACCGACAGGGTGCGCTCTTTGACCTTGCGCCCGGAGCCCCGACAATCTGGACAAGGGCTGCCAATCACTTCGCCGTGGCCATGGCAATCCGGGCAGGTCCGTTCAATGGTGAAAAAGCCTTGAGCGGCCCGCACTTTACCCGATCCCTGACAGGTCCGACACGAAGTCGGCTTGGTGCCTTTCTTGGCCCCCGACCCTTTGCAGGTTCCACAGGCGCGCGGCGTCGGTACGCTGATTTCGGCATTTTTGCCCTTAAAAGCTTCTTCAAGGGTGATTTCCATATTATAGCGCAGATCATCGCCGCGCTGACGCCCCCCCGTACTGCGCTGACGTGCGCCACCAGCCGCACCACCAAAGCCAAACAGGTCTTCAAAAATATCTGACATGGACGCACCAAAATCGGCACCAAATCCAGCCCCGCCAGGACCACCGCCGCCGCCTTCAAAGGCCGCAAGGCCATATTGATCATAGGCAGTGCGCTTTTGTGGATCTTTTAAAACCTCATAGGCTTCGCCAACTTCCTTGAAGCGTTTTTCCGATTCATCATCGCCCTGATTGCGGTCAGGATGATATTTCTTGGCCATTTTGCGAAAAGCTGATTTGAGCTCGGCATCATCGGCCTGCTTTGAGACCTGCAATGTTTCATAATAATCGCGTTTGCTCATGAGTTGTATCAATCATCCTGTTTTGTCTGCAATTTCAGCACGGCATTCATGCGTGTTTGCAAATCGACTTCATAACCAGCGCTCAAACAGGCCTGCAAAGCAGCTTCGCCCGTTGTGCTGATGGTTTCCAATATGATCCAGCGTGGGAATAATGTGCGCTTTTCCTGCTTGAAAAAGGCCTTGAACACATCGGCTTCCCCGCCTTCTATGTCAATCTTGAGTATATCCACATATTCCAGCTTCTCATCGGCGAACAGACGATTGAGCGGCACAATATCGACTGTTACGTTCTCACCAGAGCCCTCTTCCAAACCGTTTGCAAGTTCATCTTTTGTCGCAAGGCGGATTTCACCGCGATTATCACCACTAAAAACCAGCGCCCCGCGCTCCTCGCTCGCGCCCAGCGCCTTGTCGATGACCGTCACACTCTTTTGCGCATTGGAAGCTGCAATATTGAAGTTCAGCCTTTGTCGATTGGTGGGGTCTGGTTCAATGGCCAAAATGGTCAAGGGGCAATCAGCGGCCTTGGCTTCACCCAGCACAAACAGACTATAAAGGCCAACATTGGCCCCGGCATCGACAAAAACCAGTTTTTGCCCGCCCTCATACGCTTGCACGATCTCCGAAATTTTCTGGCGCTCTATATGGTCCCAACTGTCAGGTCGCGCGTAAACACGTTTCTCGCAAAGATTGGACCGGGGATAAAGGCGCGCCCGCTGGCCCTTGAATATTTCCAGATCGAACGGATCAGGATGTGCTATTTGCGAAACCCGCCTGGACAAGGAGGTAAAGATACGTTGCACAATGCCATGGCGTGATCCACCCGCCAGCAAACGCAGTTTTTCGCGCCAAGACGAAAGCGCATAATGACCAAATGGTGGAGTTCCCATATTCCAATCCCGATTATCTCAAACCCTCAATACGCAAAAAATCCACCCCCTCGACACGGCGACAGGCCAGGAAAATTTCCCCTGGCCTGTCGCACCTGTTATTTTGTCGTGCCACCAGGCATAGAGGTGCTAGGCAGATTTCTTGTCATCATCGCTAATATCTTCGAAATCAGCATCAACAACATCATCGCCCCCGTCTCCCATGTCATCGGGGGCTTCTTCATTGGCGCTTTGCGCATAAAGAGCTTCACCAATTTTCATGCTGGCCTTGGCAAGCACATCAGCCCTGCCCTTGATAAGCTCCTCATCTTCGCCTTCGAGCGCCGATTTGAGTTCGCTAATGGCTTCTTCAACCGTGCTCTTGTCCGCTTGCGAAACTTTGTCACCAATTTCATCCAGGGTTTTTTCAGTCCCATGGATCAAACTTTCCGCCTGATTTCGTGTTTCCACAAGTTCACGCAGTTTGACATCTTCATCGGCGTGAGCCTCGGCATCTTTGACCATTTGATCAATATCTGCATCTGACAAACCACCAGAAGCCTGAATCTGGATCGATTGCTCTTTACCAGTGGCCTTGTCCTTGGCCGAGACATGCACAATGCCGTTGGCATCAATATCAAAGGTCACTTCGATCTGCGGCATACCGCGTGGAGCTGGTGGAATATCTTCAAGGTTGAACTGACCAAGCGTCTTGTTGTCCCGGGCCATTTCACGTTCGCCCTGGAAGACCGAAATGGTCACCGCCGACTGTCCATCTTCCGCCGTTGAAAAGGTCTGACCTTTTTTGGTGGGGATGGTCGTATTACGATCAATAAGCCGTGTAAACACACCGCCCAGCGTTTCGATACCCAGCGACAAAGGCGTCACATCAAGCAGCAACACATCTTTGACATCGCCCTGCAAAACACCGGCCTGAATGGCTGCGCCCATGGCCACAACTTCATCGGGGTTGACACCGCGATGGGGTTCGCGACCAAAGAAGTTTTTCACAACTTCCTGGATTTTGGGCATACGGGTCATCCCGCCAACCAGAATAACCTCATCAATTTCAGCAGCTTGCAGACCGGCATCTTTCAACGCGGAGGTGCAGGGACCAACCGTGCGCTGCACCAGATCATCAACCAGGCTCTCCAGCTTGGCGCGGGTCAACTTCATGTTGAGATGCTTTGGACCAGAAGCATCCGCCGTGATAAACGGCAGATTGATTTCAGTCTGCTGGGCAGATGACAATTCTTTCTTGGCTTTTTCCGCCTCATCTTTCAGGCGTTGCAAAGCCAGCTTGTCGCCGCGCAGATCAATGCTGTTTTCTTTTTGAAATTCTGTCGCCAGATAATCCACCAGACGCATATCGAAATCTTCACCACCAAGGAACGTATCGCCATTGGTTGACTTCACTTCAAAAACACCATCGCCAATTTCCAGTACGGAAACATCAAAAGTACCACCACCAAGGTCAAACACAGCGATGGTCTTGCCTTCTTTTTTATCGAGGCCATAAGCCAGCGCCGCTGCGGTTGGCTCATTAATGATGCGCAAGACTTCAAGACCGGCAATCTTGCCTGCATCTTTCGTTGCCTGGCGCTGACTGTCATTAAAATAGGCGGGGACCGTGATCACAGCCTGCGTGACTTTTTCACCCAGATAGGTCTCGGCAGTTTCTTTCATTTTTTGCAAAATAAAGGCTGAAACCTGCGAGGGAGAATACTTTTCCCCCTGAGCCGCTACCCAGGCATCGCCATTGTCGGCCTTGACGATTTCATAGGGCACCAGCTTCTGGTCTTTTTTGACAGCATCATCCGTAAAGCGCCGTCCGATCAGGCGCTTGATGGCAAACAGGGTATTTTCCGGGTTGGAAACGCCCTGGTTTTTTGCGGGCTGACCGATCAGACGCTCGCCATCATCCGTAAAAGCGACGACAGAGGGCGTAGTACGCGCCCCTTCTGCATTCTCAAGCACCTTGGGATCCCCACCATCCATAATAGCGACGCAGGAATTGGTTGTGCCAAGGTCAATGCCAATGACTTTCGACATATTTCGTTTTCCTCTCATTTAAGGCAGACCGTTTCGGCCCTGCTATAGCAGGCACCATAGCCCCAGATTGCTGGCTAACCAGCCTCAATCAGGAACGGTCCCCATGATTACCTATTCGCATGACATGACTGTCACTGTTCTGGCTGATATATAGTTGTCACTTAGAGCACCTGCAAGATGTCGTTCGCAAGATGAAATGTCGCACTTCGTGCTGTTTCATGCAAATCACTTCCGCTCTGTTGCATATTAGAACTTGTGTTTCAAAAGCCAACAGATTTTATACACAAATTCAACGCAGAGGAAACCGCTTTCCGCTCAAACAGAACAAAAATATCACTTCATAGCTGCCCGCAAGGCCGCCAACAGCCCCATCTGGAGGCGTCAGGAACGTAAAAAAAGGTGCGGAGGAAACAACAAGAAGAGGTGGCGGCAACAGGCGAACCTGTCACCGCCGAGCGCGGACGGGAAGGGAAGGTCATGAGGCCGCGCTCAAACTTGTATTGTTTTTGTATATTGAGCAATTCCTCCCCTCCAGACATTGATCCAGGTCAAGAAGCTCTGGAAAAGCGCGCTCTCTTCTGGCCCTCCCCACTCTCTTCTGACGCTGCCCACTCCGTTTTGACAAAAAAGGGACGTTTGCATTTCGCACATTAAGGCCTACACTCGCCCGTACACGATCGCTCGAAAAAGAGAGGCACACCGCTCATTACACAAAAAAACGATTCATTGGAAAACAGATTTGATTCTGATAGAGGGGCCTTGCTTGAAGCGGTCATCAAGACAGCTCCCAACGGCTTGATCATCCTTGATGAACGGGGGATCGTTCAGTCTTTCAACACCGCTGCCGAGCGCATGTTTGGCTATAAATCCCATGAAATTATTGGGCAAAACATCTCTCTGCTGATGCCCTCCCCACATGCCAAAGAACATGATGGTTTTGTGAAGCGCTATCTTTTGACCGGCCAGAAGAATGTTATTGATATTGGCCGCGAAGTCATGGCACGCAAGAAAAACGATATGCTCTTTCCTGTTGAACTGGCGGTCGGCGAGGTCACCAGCAACGGGCAAAGATTATTCACCGGCTTTATCAGCGACCTCACAGAACAACGCATCTCGCAAAAGCAGATTGCCAAACTGCAAAGCGAGCTAATCCATGTGGCCAGACATAGCGCTATGGGGGAGCTTGCCAGCACATTGGCCCATGAACTCAACCAGCCCCTCACGGCCATTGCCAACTACACGCTGGCCACCCGCCAACTCGTCGATAAAATCGAAAACTGCGATCAAAAACAGTCTGTTATTTCCATGCTTGACAAGGCCGCAGCCCAGGCCGAACGCGCTGGCGATATCATCCGCTCCATCCGCTCTTTCGTCAAACACCACGACAATGAATTTGACTGGGAAGAGCTCGACGAGATTGTTGCAGAAGCTGTAGAAATCGCCACAATCGGCACCTCAAAACATCAAATAGATGTGCGGGTCAAAAAAGATGGGGCGATCCCCTATGTTTGCCTTGATCGCGTGCAAATTCAGCAGGTCGTCACCAATCTGGTGCGCAACGCCATTGATGCAGTTGCAACCCAGCATGGCGAACGACTCGTAAAGGTTGAATTGTCACGCCACGGTGCCCGCAGCGTCATTGTTCGCATCCTTGACAATGGCCCCGGCATCGCTCCCCAAATACAAAAAAACCTGTTCGAAGCCTTCAACACCAACAAGCCAGACGGGGTCGGTATTGGTCTGGCAGTTTCCAAAACGATCATTTCATCTCATAATGGAGAAATTCGGGGGAAAAACCGTCCTGAAGGCGGAGCCGAATTTACGTTCGTGCTCCCCATCGATTCAAAAGCGGAGGAAATCGGTTAATTTATGGATGACCAAACTGATATGACCGGCAGAACTGATCAGGCGGCTGTCTGTATC
>JAKIUO010000115.1 GCA_021647535.1 Hyphomicrobiaceae bacterium | reverse complement strand
GCGCCACCAGGTGACGCGCATCAAGCTAAAGGGGCAGCGCTCGGCTGGCACCACAGTTCTGGTGGACGGGCGCGCCAACTGGCAACGCATTGGCCTCATTAGCGGGGGAACCAGCGAAGAAGCGCAACCGCTTTTATCGCCGCTTTATTATATCAAAAAGGCTCTTAAACCCTATAGCGAACTCACCATTGCCGATGATCGCAACACCTCCAAAGCCCTGAAAACGCTGCTCTCGAACGATATCTCAACCCTCATTATGGCAGGCATTGGTCGTCTTGAAAGAGCCCCGACGCAAGAGCTTGAAAGCTGGCTGGAGCGCGGCGGCATTGTCATTCGGTTCGCCGGTCCCCGTCTGGAGCAGGGCAGCGATAGCCTGTTGCCTGTCGCCTTGCGTGCCGGTGGACGCACACTAGGCGGCGCACTATCGTGGAGTAAACCGCAAAAGCTCGCCGCCTTTGAACAAAGCAGCCCGTTTTTTGGCCTTTCTGTCCCCAAAGATGTCAGCGTCAAGCGGCAGGTGCTGGCCGACCCTTCACAGATCACCGATGATGTGCTGATCTGGGCGCGCCTTCAGGATGGTACGCCGCTGGTCACAGCCCAAAAAATAAACCGTGGTCTGCTTGTTCTGTTTCATGTCACGGCCAATTCCAACTGGTCCGATTTGCCCCATTCAGGTCTGTTTGTCGATATGCTGCGCCGCCTTGGCGAATTGTCAACGGGCGTACTGCCTGCCGATCAGGAACGCCCCGCCCCCGCTCCCGCTCCCCAAACAAGAACCAGCTCAACCAGCCAGCTTGCCGCCCTGCCACCGGTGCGTATTCTCGATGGCTTTGGCGATTTAAAAGCACCAGACGTACGGACCGAACCCCTCAAACTCAACAAACTCGCTCACTATACCCCCAATCCTCGCCATCCGCCCGGCCTTTATGGTACGCTCGGGCATACAAGAGCGCTCAATATCGCCTCAAAAAAATTCAGACTGACAGCGCTGACAGACCTGCCAAAAGGCGCCAATATAGAGCCGTACCGCACCAATAGCGCCACACCGCTGGCCCCCTATCTGCTGTTGCTGGCTCTGCTTTTGTTTCTGGCTGACGGGCTTGTCATGGCCTTTATGCGCGGTCTGTTTGATCCCGTCGTCCAACGCGCCGGATTTCAAAAAGCGGCCAAAAGCACTGCGGCGATGGGGCTCATCGCCCTATTGTTGAACGCCCTGCCAACGCCCGCCACTGCCGCACCAAAGAAAAGCCCGTCAATCGCTGGTGATAGAACAGCCCTTAATATGTCGCTTGATACCCATCTGGCCTTTGTGCGAACGGCGGACCCGGAGATCAACCGCGTCAACCGGTTGGGCCTTGCCGCCCTGTCGCGAATTCTCGCCAGACGGACAGCCTTTGAACCCAAGGAACCGGTTGGCGTTGATATTTCCAAAGACGAACTGGCCTTTTTCCCGCTGCTCTACTGGGCCATTCCCGCCAATCCGCGCAAGCTCGACAGCCAGACTGTGGCCCGCATCAATGCCTATATGAAACAGGGCGGCGTCATTCTTTTTGATACGCGGGACCAGATCAACACGTTCATGCCGGGGAACAATTTTAGCGCCCGCAGCCCGCTGGCCCGTTTGCTGGCGCGCATGGATATCCCGCCGCTTGAGCCGGTGCCGCATGACCATGTGCTGACCCGCAGTTTTTACCTGCTCAACAGCTTCCCCGGTCGCTGGAAAGAAGGCACAATGTGGGTCGAAGCAACGCCGAAAACACCCTCTGGCAGCACCCTGCCCGCCCGCAGCGCCGATGGCGTCAGCTCGATCCTCATCACCTCGAACAATCTGGCCGCCGCCTGGGCCACCGATCAGAATGGCCGCACCCTGTTTGCAGTTTCCCCGGATGGCGAGCGCCAGCGTGAAATGTCCTATCGTACCGGCGTCAATATTGTTATGTATGCTCTCACTGGCAACTACAAAGCCGATCAGGTTCACCTGCCTGCCCTGATGCGCCGCCTTGGACAATAGCAACAAGAGCAATAGAGACGCGAACATTAGAGACTTGGAACATTAGAGACTTGGACAATAAGAGATCGAATAAATGGAATATGCGCTCGACTTTGCCCCTTACCTCTCCCCCCTCACTTTGTGGGTGCTGGGAATTTTATGCGTCCTTGTCGCGCTTTTGAACCTGTGGCGTCGTCCGCTGCCCGGTCTGGCGCGCACTTTTGCCCTTGGCCTGTTGTTTCTGGCTTTGCTCAATCCGCAGCTGAAGCGCGAGCAGCGTGACCGGCTCGACAATATTGCCCTTGTCGTCGTCGATCATTCCGACAGCCAGAAAATCACCCACCGCATGAAAACCACGCTTGAACTGGAAAAACAACTGCGCCAGCGGCTCGGCAAAATCGCCAATCTGGAAATTCGCACCATAAAAAGCGGCAACAACACCAACACGCAGGACCATGGCACAAAGCTCATCGCTGATATGAATAATGGTCTGGCCGATATTCCACGTGACCGGCTGGCTGGTATTTTTCTGATCACCGATGGACAGATCCACGACATCCCCAAAAAGCCTGAAATACTGGGTCTTGATGTACCTCTGCACGCCCTCATAACAGGTCGCCGCGATGAATTTGACCGGCGCATAAAGCTGATTGAAGCCCCGCGTTTTGGCCTCGTCGATACCACCCGTCAGATCCGCCTTGAAGTGCAGGAAACCGGACAAAACAAAGCCGCTTCTCCTCTGGCGCAGCTGACCATTCGGCGCGAAAACAAGCCGGACCGCACCATCGGCGTCAGAATTGGTGAAGAAATCACCATTGATTTTGACTTTCCCCATGCCGGTCAAAATATTTTCGAGGTCGAGCTGGCGGGCGTTCCTGATGAACTTACCCTTGCCAATAACCGGCTAGTTTTGTCGGCGCAAGGCGTGCGGGAAAATCTGCGGGTGCTGCTGGTGTCTGGCGAGCCTCACCCCGGCGAACGCACCTGGCGCAATCTTTTGCGTTCAGACGCCGCCGTTGACTTGGTTCATTTTACCATTTTACGCCCCCCTGAAAAACAGGATGGCACGCCCATCAACCAGCTCTCGCTGATTGCCTTTCCAACCAGAGAGCTGTTTTCCGAACGCCTCTCTGATTTTGATCTGATCATCTTTGATCGCTATCGCCGTCGCGGCGTGCTGCCGCTGATTTATCTTGATAATGTGGCGCGCTATGTGGAAGCTGGCGGCGCGGTTTTGATCGCCGCTGGCGCGCAGTTTGCCAAACGGCGCTCACTGGCGAGAACCCCCCTTGCACAGGTTTTGCCAGCCGACCCTACGGGTGCCATCACCGTGCAGCCGTTCAAGGCCCGTATCAGCAAAAATGGCCGTCGCCACCCCGTCACCAGAGCCCTGCCTGGAGCCGCGCTTGAGGGCGGCACAGGAGAACCGTCCTGGGGCAAATGGTTCCGCCTGATTGATGCGCGCGCCCGCTCGGGAGATGTGCTGATGACCGGCCCGGACGAAAAACCCCTGCTTTTGCTCGACCGGCGCGGCAAGGGACGCGTTGCCATGATGTTGTCCGATCATGCCTGGCTGTGGGCGCGCGGCTATGATGGCGGCGGACCCTATAATGCCCTGTTTCGCCGCCTGTCGCACTGGCTGATGAAAGAACCTGACCTTGAAGAGGAATTTCTGACCGCCCATGCCAAGGGACGCACTCTGACCATAGAGCGGCGTTCCATGGGTGAAACAGTTCCCCCGGTGGAGCTGACCTCCCCCACCGGCAAAAAATCGCTGATCACCCTCGAAAAGACCAGCCCCGGTATCTGGCGCAAAAAAATCAAAGCGCCGGTCGGTGGTCTCTATCGTCTGTCAAGCGGAGAAATGACATCGGCCATCCATATTGGCCGCATCAACTCGCGTGAATTTTCCAGCGTCACAGCCAGCCGTAAATTGTTAGCGCCCTTGATCAAGACAACGGGGGGCACCGCCCTTTGGCAGGGGAAGGCAACGGAAAAAACGGCTGACAAAACTCAACAAACAGCCCTGCCCCGTATTTTAATGGCTGGCAAAGGCCGCCAGATGTTTGGCCCTGGTTGGCTGGCGCTGGCCGATCGCAAAGCCTATCATGTGCGCAGCGCTCAACTGATCCCGCTGTTTTCCGGCCTGTTGGCCCTGGCCTTATTGCTCGGCGCTCTGTCCTTTACATGGCTGCGCGAAGGACGATGATTTGATTTACAGACCTCTTAATTATATATTTTTATATAAAAAATTATTTAAGGCATACCCAAAACTCTCAAAGATCTGACAAAGCTTGCGAAAAACCGTTGTCCGATCAAAAAGGTTCACCCGTCAGCAGCCAAATCGCTTGTGGCCGCTGGCTACAGATTAGAAAAAAATGAATATCAGGATATTACCGTGACACATAAACCCATACGCAAAGCCATTTTCCCCGTCGCTGGTCTTGGCACACGTTTTTTGCCCGCCACCAAAGCCATGCCCAAAGAAATGCTGACCATTGTTGACCGGCCCATTATCCAACGTGTTGTCGATGAGGCGCGAGAAGCCGGTATCGAACATTTTATCTTTGTCACGGGACGCAACAAGGGCGTCATCGAAGATCATTTTGACCGCCAGGCCGAACTCGAAATGATTCTTGAAAAAAAGGGCAAGCACGATGTCATCAAACAGCTTAACGATCTATTGCCCGGCCCTGGACAAACCAGCTTCACCCGCCAACAAGAACCGCTTGGCCTTGGTCACGCCGTATGGTGCGCCCGCGAGCTGGTCGGCAATGAACCCTTTGCCCTGTTACTGCCCGACATGCTCACCCAGTCCCCCGGCGACAGCTGTCTCAAACAGATGATTAACAACTATAATGAAAAGGGCGGCAATATAATTGGCGTCGAAGAAGTTGCTGATAGTGAAACCGATCAATATGGTATTGTCAGCATAAAAAAGGGCGCAGAAAATTGCTGGCCCATTACTGGCATGGTGGAAAAACCGCCTCTTGGAACCGCACCTTCAAACCTCATGATTATGGGACGCTATATTCTGCAGCCCGAAATTTTCTCCATCCTCAAAGACCAACGCAAGGGCGCAGGCAACGAAATCCAGCTCACCGATGCCATGCACAGCCTGATGGAAATGCAGGATTTTCACGCTGTCAAACATAATGGTATGAGCTTTGATTGTGGTTCGCGCGTCGGCTTTTTAACCGCCAATGTGGCCTTTGCTCTGGCCAGCCCGGATCTTCGAAATGATTTCGCCAAAGAATTACGTAACTTGCTCGATAACCTGACCAGTCAGGCGGCGGAATAAAGCAGCCCCCTTGCTTCACAAACGAGGCCTGCCCTGTCTCCCGCCGGGAGGAAACCTCTCAGGGCCATTCAATTCTCGCGCAACCTCGCTTCGCGACGGGGCCAGCCCCGAACCCCGTTGGGAGGAGACCTCCCAAACCCACCCTTTTCTAAATTTCAAAAAGAAAGGGGTTTGGGGGAAAACTTTCCCCCAAGCGGGCCAGAAAGCGGATAATGGGCGGCAGCCCGATTGCGCCGCAAATCAGCGCTGCCATTTCAGACCGAGATAAAACACATCTTCGCGATAGCTATTTGCGCCCTCGACCAGCGTATGTTCATACCCCGTATCAAGCGCCCATGAACGCGAGAGCAGATATTGCGCGCCAACACCAAATGTCAGTGTCCTGTCAATCTGGCTGATGCCTGCATAGTCACGCACTTCATATTCGCTCAGCACATTCGTCGAAAAACGATGCGTCCAGGAGTGATCAAACGCCACAGATAGCGACCTGTTCAGCGAACCGGGTGAGCCGCTTTGCGTTGTTTCTGCAAACTCCGTTTTGCCATTTAAAGTCAGCGTCGAGAGGCTGGTTGGCAACCATATCAGACTGGCATCATAAATCACCCCGTCCAATTCCCCATAAGTGGCCTCATCCGGGTCAATGCGCGTATAGCCAAAGCGCCCTGACAGGCTGAGGCTGGGCGAGAACTCAAGGCGCGTACCAATCGCCCACAACCAGCTTTCACTGCCTTGCACAAAACCATTGCCGTCTGTTCGTTCATCAAAAATGCGCTGGCCAAGTTCACCATCTGCAAACACGAAGAGGCGCGGTGAAAACGCGTAACTGATACGCAAGGCAGCCAGATGTTCGTCATAGTCGCGCTGGTGATTGTTTAAAATAGCGCCGCTATTCAAGACAACATTGTCAAACTCATTTTGGTTCAACTGGCCGCGCAAACGAAAACCCAGACGATTGAAACGGTGATTAATTTGTCCAAACAGTTCTGTCTTATGAGTTTTGGAGGGGCTTGAAGCTGCATCTGGCAGCTCATTGGAACCACGCCCTTCAAAAGTTTGCTCATAGCGCAGCCCACCTTCCAGATTGGTGCGCCGCGTAATATCAAGGCGCCCGCGCATCCGTAGTTCAAACTCATCAGTGTTTTCACTGGCAAAATTACGCCAGCGCCGATGACGACTAGTGGCTAAAAACTCCAGCTGATGATTATTCCAGTCCGAGCGCAAGCGGAAGGTCGGCGTGATCTGTGTGCCAAAATCAGATTTTTCATTGCCCTTCGTCGCGAACAAATTATTGCTGGTAATCAGCTTTGAATAGATTTCGGGATAAAAAACAAAGCTGCCAGCTGTGATACCAATCTGCTCAAAAGCGTTCTCATCGCGCCCGCGCCAGCCTCTATTATGCTGTTGGCTCTGTCTTTGCGCCTCACGAGCCAGCCTGTAAACAAATTCGTCATCGCGAAAATCACGCGGGACTTCATCAAGAGGAGACGGCAGCAGATCGTTGCCCCTCTCCTTCATGCGGGCGCTATCTCGTCCATCCAGTGCTTGTGAACTTTGACGCTCATAGGCTTCATTGAGGGGGTCTTGTGGCTCTAACGGCCCGGACGGCTTTGCCCATTGTTCGGCATAAGCGCCCTCCTCATTCTGGCGATCCGCGCGTTCAAAATCGGGGACCAGCGTACCATCAGCCTCCACCATTTCGCCATTTTGGGCCTGAACAGCGGGCACGACAAAAAACAACAGGGTCGCCTGAAGCACACCAAACCGTAAAAACTTCGCATATTTTTGACTGATAAAACCCAACACAACCTCCACCCGCAACAAAACACAGGAAAAATCACTGCACATTAAGTCTCCAAGCTTAAATTCAACTGGTTAAAATCAGGTTTCCGCCCGTTTCACATCGAAACAAATCTTTTCGGGGTGTATTATACCAGCCGCCCTTGATATTGACCCATTTCACCGGAGTGATTTTTACCAGCAGTGATAGAGTGCGAGGCGACGTAGTACGGGTACCATTAGCCGAGCAATTTGTTGCTGCTGGTAAAAAGCACCCGGCCCTTCGGGTGGGGCATAGCGGCACATCTGGCTAGCATTTTGCGCTTGCAAGATACACGGTATCGAGCTGCGCACAATCTACCAGCCATATGAGCCGCTATGATCCCATGAAATGGGTCAATATCAAGAGCGGCTGGTATTGCACGCGCAAATCGTTTAGGGTCCAAGCGAAATTGGCCACAATGGAAACACACGCAAATGTCTGATGAAAAGCTGCTCGCCTCTGCCATAAAAACGCTGGAACTGGAAAATTTAGGGATCAGCTCAATTGTCTCGGCTCTTGCCGGTGAGCTTGGCGACGAATTCATCAAGGCGGTTGAGCATATTGAAAGGGCCGAAAAGAAGGGTGGCCGCGTCATCGTTTCTGGTATGGGAAAAAGCGGCCATATCGGCCGCAAGATCGCCGCCACCCTGGCCTCCACCGGCACCCCCGCTTTTTTTGTGCACCCTTCTGAAGCCGGGCATGGTGACCTGGGTATGATCACCGGTAATGATGCTGTCATTGGCCTCTCCTGGTCGGGAGAAAGCGCTGAACTCGCCGCTCTTATCAATTATACAAGACGCTTCAATGTCTCGCTGATCTCCATCACTTCCAACAATGACAGTGCTCTGGGAAGCGCTTCTGATGTCAAGCTGACCCTGCCAAAAGCCGATGAAGCCTGTCCCCATGGCCTTGCCCCCACCACTTCCACCACCATGCAGCTTGCCATGGGCGATGCGCTGGCCATCGCCTTGCTGGAAAACAAGGGGTTCACCGCCAAAGACTATAAGGTTTTTCATCCCGGCGGGGCGCTTGGCGCCTCCTTGCAATATGTGCGCGAACTCATGCACAAGGGAGAGGCGGTGCCCCTGGTTGGACCCGATCTGCAAATGAGCGAAGCTTTAGTGGTGATGAGCGAAAAGAGCTTTGGCTGTCTTGGCATAACGGACGAACAAGGCGACCTTCTGGGCATCATCACTGACGGCGATTTGCGTCGCCATATGTCAAAAAACCTTGTCGACATGAAAACGCGCGATGTCATGACCACCGGCCCCAAAACCGTCTCCCCGGACATGCTGGCTGCCAAGGCGCTGGAAATCATCAATAGCCTCAATATCACCACGCTGTTTGTGCTTGACGACAACAAGCCCGTCGGCATTTTGCACCTGCATGATCTGTTGCGCGCTAAAATCGCCTAACCATCACACACAGCCCTCCCAAAACACCCTTAAAAGCTGCTGCCCCTGTCAAGGGCAGTTTGCCTGTTTCCGCGTAACATCCTTAAAAAAGAGCATTTCGCACCCAATAGTTGTGAGTTTTCGAATATTTCATTTGCCCTCAACTAACATATTGAAATATATTGCCTTTAAATAATCATTGCGGATGACTGGGAAAGAGTTGCTATGGACAAATCACTGATCTGGCTGCTTGTTCCAGGCCTTCTGGCGATATATGCTTTCGTGCATGTCAGTGCCCGGCACAAGCGCCTCTCCTATGATATGGACGAATATTTTCTGGCGGGAAAAAAGCTCTCCACAGTGCGCTTTGCCCTGGCGACCAGCACGGTTTCACTGCTTGGCATCATGGTCCTGCCCCATATGGGATTGCTCTATCGCAGCGGTTTTTCCTATGGCTTTCTGGCTTTTGGCACCATTGTCATGGCGCTTACCAGTGCCTTGTTTGCGCGCCGCGCCTGGAACCTTGCGACTTTGTTCAATCCGCTGACCCCGGCCCAGCTACTGGGGGATTATTACCGCTCGAACGGCCTGCCCCGGATCGTCACGCTGGTCGCCGTCCTGATCGCCTGTTGCCTGACCATTTTGACCCTGCGCCTGTCGCTTGATCTCTTGCAAGGCCTGCTCGGGTCTCTTGAGCAAGGTCCCGTCTCTGGAGCCCACTCAAAAATATCGCATACCATCATGTTCACCCTGAGTGCCCTCTTGTTCATCCTGGCTGCCTATGGCGGCATGGGGGCCATATTGAGCTTGGCGACATTCGCTGGTTTGGCGATATTCATGGCTCTGACAGCGGCCCTGTTTGTGGCATTTTCCGCCCTTGGTGACTGGTCTGGTTTTCTCGACAGATTTGGTCAGCTGCACCAAAACCAGTTGTTCACCCCCTATCTGAAAACTGGAGCCTTTTTTGCTCTTCACTCCCCTGCCGCCCCGCTCAATGCGCCCTGGCCCGGTCTGATGGTGGCAAGTTCCCTGCTGGCTTTTGTCGGTCTGGCCCTGTCTCCGGCAGCCTTGATGAGCGGCTTTACGGCGCGCA
>JAKIUO010000114.1 GCA_021647535.1 Hyphomicrobiaceae bacterium | reverse complement strand
TTCAGGGCGATAAATGACGGCAAAACGATTAAAAAACTTCGGGCCGGTGGCACCATTACCCTGCGACGGGTACGTAAAATATTCGAGTACATGGAAGCACATCCTGTGGATGGCAATGAAGCGTCACCTGATGCGGCATAATAATTATGCGGCGAATTGGGAAAGCATCCTGGCAAAGGGTGTTCGGAGGTTCCGAACGCCTGCGTGTTGGGCGTTCCCGTGTAATCGTAAAGGAGGCTCCGAACACGTCTTGTCTGGCGTGTTCGGGTTCCTGTCCTGCAAGTGAAACGAGTGAGTTGTATGCGTTCAAATTATGGAGACATGAGATATGACTGCTGCAGTTCGCTTGACGGCGACCAAAATGGATGAATCTGGATATAGCCATGAAGAGGCGTGGGGCTGGCTGCGAAGGAATGGCGATGTAGCGTTAAACAGAACATTCCATACGACGGCCCGCAAATTGATGAGCGAATGGAACCGTTCTGCCTACTGGGTCATGGGATTCCTGAAGCGGCTGGAGACAGAGGGAGCGATCAAGCGCCAGATACTTCCCGACAATGGCGGAACGCTGATCACCGTCAATGATATATCGGCAGGCAAGGTGATCTCTCCTCGTTCCGGGGTGTCGGATGGCATCAGTCAGTTTATCGAAAACCTTCCTCCCATTTTGTCTGTGCAGCAGGTGGACAGGCTTTCGCGAGCATACCGTGGCATCGTCTATGGTGAACCGGAATATGACTGGGCCGACATCAAGCATCTGGAAATCATCGAACAGGCGCTGTGCGCGTCGCAAATGCAGCAAGCTGCCTGAGATCATCATCCCAAGTAACGTGTTCAACCAAAATCAAGAGCATAAAAAAAGGAGGAGCGTCAGGCAAACAATCACCATCCAAAACCAAAGCCGCCCGGCCTTCAACAGACCAAGCGGCTTTTTATTTCTTGTACGGAGCGGATCATCTTGAACATGATCCTCTGCGGTAGGCATGGTAGCCCGAAAGAACAACTTCAACCTACCATACCTTCGTTTTCCGTTCAAGAATTTTCGAAAACTTCAAGGACAGCGTCGCGCCAGGTAACTGGTGCAGCGAATGATCGAGCGCGTCTATATCAGTCGCACCGTTGTCCTTACGCGAAACGAAAGGAAAACTGCCATGAGCAGTAATGATAAAGACAGAACGAATGCATATGTCTCTCGTATAATTGAGGATGAACTTGCCGCAGTGCGCGAAGCAGGCAGAGGTGGGCGGAACCCGCAGCTTAATAAAAGCGCTTATGCCATTGGGCAGATTCTGGTGGCTGGCGATCAGCTGGAAAGTGAGGTTTTTCAGCGTCTCATGGAGGCTGCAAGGGATTGTGGCCTGGAGACAAATGAGGCAAAACAAACAATCGAGAGCGGGCTGTCTGCCGGTATGAATAGCCCTCGCGATTTCTCTGACATCGACCTGCCGCCCACCCCTCGCAGTGAAAACACTTCAAAAAAGCTGGATGAAAAACAAAAAAGCAAACGGCTTTATGCAAAAAAGCTGCGACAGCAATCGGCACCTGTGCCAGGAACCGAGGCCGAAACTTATCTAAAATCTCGCGGTATTGCCGATATTTCCTATGATGGCATCGGTTTTTTGGCCCGGCACAAGCATACCGAAAGCGGCAAATATCTGCCGACCATCCTCTATGATGTTACTATTTCTCCTGTCGGTGAGCTACTGACCCTGCATCGGGGCTATCTGAAAGAGGACGGATCCGGCAAAGCGGAATACAAACCAAACAAAAAGGCCCTCGGGTCTTTCAGGGGAGGCGGCATATGGTTTGGCAAGCCAGCGAAAAAACTGGTGGTCGTCGAAGGTCCAGAGGATGCCATGAGCTGCCTTGTTGCCGGATACTTCGCTGTTTCCGCCGTCTCTTCATCCAATATGGCCAATCTGACCATAGGTGATGATGTCGAGCACATAATCATCGGAGCAGATCATGGTGAGGCAGGAGAAAAAGCTGCTAAAAATGCGGTGCACAGATATTTACTGTCGGGACTTGATGTGTCGATTGTCTTTCCACCTAAAGGCCATGACTGGAACAGCCTGCTTCAGGCCAAAGGAATTGAAGCCGTTCAAAAGGCCCTCGAAACCGGCAAGACCTTTTCAGACCTACCTGAGGGTTTTCAAAGAAATAAAGGCTTTGTTGAGTATCGTGACGGTGAGGACAAGGATGATAATCCAACATGGAAAAGACTGTGCTCGCCATTGAAAATCATTGCTTCCACCCGGGACAGCGAGGATAAAAATCATGGACTGCTGCTGCGGATCAAAACACGCGAGGGCCGTCACCATGAATGGTCGCTGCCGATGGAAATGCTGGCCGGATCAGGTGAGGAATATCGGCGGCAACTGCTTTCTCTTGGATTGCGACTAACCTCTGGTAGCAAAGCACATCGCAAGCTCAACGAACTGCTGAGCCGCTCGACACCATTTGAAAAAGCCCTTAATGTTGACCGCATCGGCTGGCACGGTCCGACTTTCGTTCTGCCGGATACGGTTTTTGGTGAGAAAAGCGGCGAGCGCGTCGTCTATCAATCGGGTACCGTGCTGCGACACGCTTTTCGCACCAGAGGGACGCTCGACGGGTGGCGCGTTAATATTGCACGGCTGGCGATTGGCAATTCCCGCCTGATCATTGCAATATCAATCGCTTTTGCAGCTCCTCTTTTGCGTATTGTCGGCATGGAAAGTGGCGGCTTGCATGAGCGCGGTGGATCATCAAGCGGCAAGACAACACTGCTGATCGTTGCTGGTTCGGTTTGTGGCGGCGGTGGCGTCAAGGGTTATATTACCAGCTGGCGGGCCACCGATAATGGCCTTGAAAGTGTTGCTGTTTCTCACAGCGACAATTTGCTTTGCCTTGATGAACTGGCGCAGGTCAGCCCCGATGCCGCGGCGGAGTCCGTTTACATGCTGGGCAATGAGCAGGGCAAGCAGCGCTTGGACCGCTCGGGGCATGCCCGGCCGGTTGCCGAATGGCGGCTGCTTTATCTTTCAAGTGGCGAAATCAGTCTGGCTGATAAAATCGCCCAGTCGCGGCGAAAAAACGTGAAGATCATGGCCGGTCAGCAGGTTCGCTTCATCGACATGAAGGCTGATGCCGGGGCAGGAATGGGCGTGTTCGAGGATTGCCATGAGTGCGACACGGATTCGCGCAAATTTGCTGACCTGCTCAAGGAAAATGCGTCTCTCTATTACGGGACAGCCATGCGTGCATTCCTTGAAAAGCTCACCGAGCAGGATTTTGATGAGCTGCGCGAAAAGATTTGCACCATGCAAAAGCGGTTCGTCAAAAGCGTTGCCGATGGTATGGATGGACAAATCCAGCGTGTTGCCCAGCGCTTTTCCCTTATCGCCGCTGGTGGCGAACTGGCCACTGAATGGGGCATTACCGGCTGGCCCAAAGGCAAGGCGCTGGCGGCCGCGAAACGCTGCTTTTCCGATTGGCTTAAGGAGCGAGGCTCTAACGGCCCGAGCGAACTGATAGAGGGGCTGGCCCATGTGCGCTCCTTTATCGAGGCCAACGGCAGCAGCCGTTTTACCCCCTGGGAAGAGCTTGGACGCCCAACCATCAACAGATGCGGCTATGTCAGGTCGGGTGTTGATGGACCGATCTATTTGATATTTCCGAATGCATGGCGCAACACGGTTTGCAAGGGCTTTGACCACAAGATGATTGCCAATGCCCTGCTTGAGCGGGGAATACTTGAAACCGACAATGACGGACGGTTGCAGAAAAAGGTTCGCTTGCCGGATATGAATAAACCGACGCGTTTCTATGCGCTGAACCACAGGATCATTGAAGGCTGCGCTGATGAGCAGCGCTGATCACGCCTTTTTCTGCTCCGGTATTGCAAATAACACTGGGAACAGCGGGAACAAGCCCATAAACACACGGGCTCCGGCTGTTCCCAGTGGCGGAAAGCGACTGGGAACACTGGGAACAAAATTTTCTGATCTTCGAGATTGTTCCCGGTGTTCCCACCGGCAAAATCAAAATGGGAACAAGTGCACTCTACCGGCAAGCCCCAAAACAAGAGGGTTTCGGGACGATGTTCCCAGTGTTCCCGCTGTTCCCACTAAAAACAGCGATGACGAGAAAAAAATCACGATTGAAAACTGGCGCTCGCTGATTGGAAAGCTGCCGGTGTCGGATAGTCACAACGGCATGCATATCGGCACGATAGCCCTGCATTTCCTCTCCAGCCCCCATGCCATCAAGGCTGTGGGTCTTGGCTGGGGGGAACTGGAACTGTTTGGCCTGCTGGACAGCCAGCATCCCACCGCACCGCTCCGGCGTCATGATGCCATGGGGCTGGTGCCCTCGCTGGCCTTGTCTCGTCTGGGTGCTCGGCTGGTGGAACTGGAGGCGGAGCGGGCCGTAATCAAGGCCCGCAGCGGCTCGTGTCTGGTCTATCCCAAAAGAATGATCGGCCGCCGCTGTTCCATCCCCCTGTGGAAGCATTCTCTGCTGGGCGGCGACAAATCACGCCGCTCCGGCAAAAGTTTCTCCGATTGGTGACGCTATACTGCTGTGCTGAAAATTCAAGGGGGGCGGTGAAACGCCGCCCCATTTGGATTGCCGCGACAAGGGGGTCGCGAAACACGACCCCCTTCATGCTTTTGATGTGACAACACAGGATGCAGCTTCTAACAGCAAGAGGTTGCTTTTCTTTCGTAATGTCGCATATCGCGACGCCACAGCGTGATGATCCGGTCGATTTCAAGGGGACTGTTTTGAATGATAAAGTTTCGTACAATTCTGTATGAAAGTCGGCAGCTGAGACATTTGTCACGGAAATTCGGCTTTTCGTCAGGTATGGTCGTGGCATTGGAAATGGTGGAAGATATTGATGGTGTCAGATCAGCGTCACACTGTTTTCGTGCTCTGCCAGCAGCGAAGATGGGGGTGAGGAATTCCGTTGTTGTGCGTCGGTCATCAATCACCACAGGGGAGGCCCTGAAAAGAGGCCCCCCTGGTTTTATGTTGCGTGTCGTTGGGCATTATTATTATCATGTTTTCATGGGACGTGCTTGCTGTGTGCACTGGTTGTCCAAGCCACAGCTTTCCTGCTGCTTCGGCCGACCAACCAAGAAAAAAAGCAGCAAATAAAAAAAGGTACCTGCTGGCCCATTCTTGCCCTGCGCAACTCCCCGCGCGCGATAAAACGCTAGCGGCAAGTGAAAAATTTGGGTTCGTTTTGGTTTTGGGTTCAGTTTGAGCGTTTTTATCGCCCGCAACGCCCAATGGCAGGGCGCTGGCGGAAAACTGAACTCAAACGAACCCAAAATTGCAAAATACCTTCAGACTGCCTATGGAATAGGCGTTTCAAGAGAAACGAACCCAAACTGAACCCAAAAGTTTCACAAACGAACCCAAAACCGCCAGACTCAGCAACGGATGGGCGCTGCGAGCGAAACTAACCCAAAACGCCAAAACTGCCGAATGGTAAACGCAAAGTTAAAAACGAACCCAATGTCACGCCGACATTTTTTCATTCAGTGACGGTCATATATCCTTATTCTCTCAACAAGGTGGTAGCGTTTGGAACGTCATCGGGCGCAGGGGCTGACCATTGGCGAGCAGACGGGCGGCGGCGGTGTAGTCGGGAAGTTGGGCGAGATCTTCGGCGGAAAAGTGCGGGTTGAACCACCGTGACAGCAGATCGGCATCTGGGATGCCGACCCGAAAGGCGATGAGGTTTGCAACATTGCCAAGTATGCCGCCAGCTGCATCGGCATGAAAGCCGCGTCCATCGATCTGGCTGAGTGTCTGGTTTGCGAGCACCATCTTGAGGCCATATTTGCGCACCTCCGCCATCATATCGGGAAGCAGGTCTGTGGCATAGGTCTGGAACTCGTCCATATAGACATTGATCTGATGGCGTTCGCTTTCCGGCAGTCTGGCCTGGGCTTGCGCCGCCATAGCGAGGCGGATAGACATCAGGCCACCGGCAAAGGCAACATCTTTCGCGCCCACTTCGCCCTTCGCAAGGTTTATCAGGCAGATTTTGCCTTCGCGGATCACCTGTTGAAAATCAAGCGTACTATCTCGCGACCCAAGTACCGGTGCCAGTAGTGGTGAGCCGGTGATCTGGGTCAGCTTGGCGACGATATAAGGGGCGATGTTGCTGATAGTGATTTCATTATAGTCGACATTTTCTGCCATGGCCCAGAAAGCCTTGACGCGCTCATCCGTGCATTGTTTGAGCAGATGGCGGCGGAATGTTATTTTCCTGCGGCTGCTTTTTTTCTTTACCTCTCCGGTGATCAAGTCAGGAAGTTCTGCGAACGGATTAAAAGGCTCAGAGTCCTCCTCATCAACGATGCTTTCCTGTTCGTTATTCCCTTCATCATCAAAGGAATATCGCGTCTCATCGAAGATGCGCTCAAAATCCATGATTGTTGCCTTGTCGCCATGGGCGGTCATGAGCAGCAGCAGGGCGTTTCTGAAATAGAGCTCGAACATAGGGCCAAAGGCCTCGGGGATATTCTGGTAGAGTACGCGCTTGAACAGATCGATCAGCGAGTTGGTGATCGTATTGCGCTCAATCGCGGGATCGCCCCCTTGACCAGCAAGGATGTTCATGGTGAACGGCTGTCTTGTGTTGCCGAGATGAGCAAGAACGAGGTCTTTCTTGCGCTCCGCAGGTACAGCTTCACGCACCTGCTGCCACAGATCGCCATGGGGATCGAACAGGATCACGCCCTTGCCCTCCTCAATATCCTGCTTGATCATATTGGCAAACAAAGTCGATTTACCTGTTCCCGTGGAACCAATCATATAGATATGCCGCGCCCGGTCACGTTCCGTGAGACGCACATCAATAGCCTCATCGGTCTGTCCCAGCAGCACGCACTGTTTTGGCAAATAATGCCCCGGTTTTTCCTGGATGGCCGCAGTTGGTGCGAGAGCTAGAAGGATAGGCAGCAGTTTTTGCTGGAAGCTTTCGCGCGGATAAAGCCCGCGCAGGTCAAGTTTGACTGGCTGTGTATCTTTTTCAAGGGGCGCGCCAAACAGGGCGAAGCTGAGCATTGTTGCAAGAGTTTCATCCAGCATTTGTTCCGAATTGATCGTCACGTCAACCTCAAAACTCTCCTGATCCTGCAGGATGGAAGTCAGATAGTCGTTGCCCCCCATATCCTTAAAGGGCAACACGGCCTTTTCGAGGAATTCAGCGACAGATTTGTCCTGAAGTCTTGATCGGGCGGTATATAGACGGCGCAGCATGACGGCATCCAGAGGCTGACGGCGAATGGTGACAACAAGTTCGATCTGGCCTTCTGTTCCAGCAAGCAGCCGGGTCACCGTCGGCAGTCCCTCAAAACTATTTGGAAGGGGCGGGAAGATGATTTCATCATGACTGTCAAGAGCGTTTTCGCTGTCTGCAACGAGACGGGCTCCCGGTCGTTCAATCGGCTCTTGAGGAGGAGAGAGCGGCAGGCGCGTGCCTTGAGGAACAAGATTGACGCTGTGGGCCGCAGCAAAAACCTTGCCTGCCTTTGGTGCTTTGCTGGTAAAGTCTGGAAAGGCCACATCAAGCGCCGTGTTGAGCGCCAGAGCCAGAGCAGTGCCGCGCTGAACGGTTTCATCCACGTCGGTGCCGGTTGCGGTGATCTTGAACTGAACATCGGGGTGCGCTGCCACCGGGTCAAAGGTTATGCGCAGGCTCATCGCTTCATGGGGGTGCATGGTCGCGAGCAGCGATAAAAATGCATCGGGAGCATATTTTATCTCGTTCGGAATCTGTCTGCGATGAGATGCGGATAGTATCGCGGTCTGTTCGGTGACCAAAATCAATCCCTCTTTTGTCGACAGGATACCGACCCCCTCGGGCAGATTATCCTGTCTGACGGTTTTGGCTTCTGGCTGTCTGTTGCGAGGAAAAGGTTCTATAATGGGCATGGAGATCTCCTTGATGATATGCTCTCATCAAGAATAGCGTCCACTGTTTATACTTCCCGCATATATATTGGTATTGACGCAGGTGAGGTTAGATTTTCAGGAGCATTTTGGTCAACTCAGCCAATTCTACCTCATGGATTTTCCAACCTTCATCAACATATCCTGAAGCAATATCCAGTTGGCACCTAGCTTCCTCCTGCTCTCCCCTGGCGATGGCCAGTCGCGCCCGAACAAGCGCGAGATCGGGCTTGCGTCGATCATATCCGGTCTTGTCGATTAATCTGGATGCGATTTTGATATGATCTTTCGCTATTACTGGAGCATTTTCTGCTGTTTTGTCGAGGATGATTCTTTCGATCGTGCCACCCATCGCCAGCGAAAGCCTTGCGGCTTCGAGATGGCTGTCTGTGAGATGTGGAAGCATGTTGCTGTGTGCAGCTATTTCATGAACTTCCTTCAGGTCAGTCAGTGCGGCGTCAAAATTGGATTGTTTAATCAGAAGTGCAGATCGTGCAAGAAGCCCATGAGGTAGAAATTCATCGTGAGAGGCTTGCCTCAACAAATCTACAGCATGGTCCGTGTTCTTCAGTTTGTCGATTTGAGAGGTTATTCCCAATGAAAGAAACGTCAGGGCTCGATACAAGAGTGACTTTTGGTTGAACCCCAATTTTAAAAGTTCTATTGCCCGCTTTTCAGCCCCACAATAATCTCCAAGAGAACATAACAGGTTGCAAAATCTGTACTCCTGCATTGCGTGCAGGATACGAACTCCATCATATCTCTGTATATGAATTTTTTCAGCTTCCAGAAAACAGTCTTTTGCAGCATCCAGTTTTCCCACTTGATGTAGAGAGTCGCCGAGTGTTGTTAGTGAAGCGGTATCCCATATTTTTTCTGGATATGTTTTTGAATTCCTGACAGCAAAGTCTGATATTTTTTGAGCAACCTTGAAATTTCCCAGATTTATATTCAGATGAGACAGGTTGCAGGCAGATATAGTGGCCATACAGGGAAATTTTTGTACCCATGGTTCTTCAAGCCCTGTACGCAATGGCTCCATAGCTTCGTACAAGCGTCCAACAGCTCGAAGAGCAAAACCTGAATTGTTCAGAACAGTAATCTGGGCGCGTTCATCCAGCTTTACAGAGGGTTTCGTCCATGTGATTTCAAAAAAATGAACGAGAGACATAATGTCTATACCATACGCCCCATGAGTATAGATGAGGTAGCGCTCTTCCTGTCGCTGAATGCGTTTCCAATAAATTTCATCAAATGCCTGTTGACATAGTCCTGCCGAACAGCCGTGAGCAATTGCCGCTACCAGCGGCTCCATTTCCTCAAGTGTATCTGGAAGTTCCTTCTCTGGTAATGCCTTGTAGTACTCATATAGCCGTTGGTGCGCTTGACGCCAGGCTTTCGGATGGCGTTTTCTCAATTGTTCTCCAAAATATTCCCGCACCAGGGGATGGACATCAAGACTGCGATCATCAAAATTATTTGCCAGATTGAGGAGACGAAGTTTTCGGAGGTGTTCGATGGCATCACATCAATTGGACCGAGTTTTTTCTGAAAACTTATCTGTCAGACCGGGGATCTCTGGTTTCTTGTGGAGAGCCTCAATAGCGCCCGCTGGGGCCAGTCGGTCAAACAGGCCCATGATGTAT
>JAKIUO010000113.1 GCA_021647535.1 Hyphomicrobiaceae bacterium | reverse complement strand
GTGCCAAAGCGGGTAAGGATGGCCAGACATTGATAAAAATACTCAATGCTGGCGGCAAGTGTACAAAGCAGATCGTCAAGCTTATTGGTGGCAAGATCATCAAATCGGATCCGGTTCCCTGCAATTCAGAATGCACACCAGCTGGATAAGACATTGATATTTAGAGCGGCTCCTTTCTGTTGCCCTCTAAAAGTCATCTTCGCCTTATGGGCGCAGGCAGGACAAGAAGGCTCGGGCATTATTTTGCAGCAGTGTGAAATAAAGCTCCGGGCCTTTTTTTTGATTGTTGCCAAGGGCGTCAAGCGAGGCCGTTTTGGCATTGCTGCCCTCAATCAGCAGTTTGACGAGTTTCGAGCGCGCTTGCGGCTCTGAAAAAACACAGCTTATTTTTTGGTTCTTGATGCGTTGGCGTAATTCGCGAAGGTGCCGTGCTCCTGGCGGGTGATCGGGCGTGAGGGCGATCGAGCCCGCATAGCTCAGTCTGAAGCGCTTTTCAAAATATAAAAAGGCATCGTGCAAGGTGACATAAAGGGTTCCTCGTACGGGGGTCAGTTTTTCTTGAATTTGTGGTGTGAGCGCCTCCAGCCGTTTGATCATTGCCCGGCTGTTTAATTCATAGATATCCTTGCGGGCCGGATCAGCTTTACCCAGTGTTTTGGCAATCTGCTTGATCATTTCCCGGGCGTTCAACGGATCAAGCCAGATATGCGGATCTATGGTCTGGGAGCTGTGACCGTGGGACTGGTTTTGATGGCTCGAACGGACCGTGTGCAAGCTCAGATAACGGTTCTTTTCAAAGGAGATAGTTTGCGCTTTTCTCGCCAGTGTTTTGAGCGGCGAAACCAGAAACTGCTCCAGCGAGGGTCCAACCCAAAAAACAATATCAGCCCGCTGCAGGGCTCTGGCATTAGAGGGTTTGAGGCTGAAATTGTGCGGCGTGCCGCCATCAACAAGTAATTGCGGCTGGCCAGCGCCTTTCATGACCCCGGCAACCAGCGAATGAAGGGGGCGGATACTGACCACCACATTGAGTTTTTTAGCACTGGAAGCTGATGTTGGGGAGGCCAGAGAAGCCATGAAAGCGAGGAATGCCATGGCTCCAAGCCGTGCGAGGAGTGCGAATTTTATTTTGCCTGGTGGTCTGATCATATCGTTTTCCTGATGGACGATCATAAATGTTATGATATAACATTACATATAACAGGGATTTTTAGGAGCGCAAGGGAGAGGCGGAATTTGGCTGATACTGTTGCAAAACCCTCTTGGCAAAAGGACAGCGCCAAAGAGCACGTGCTTGTCGAGGCCCGCAATATCGGTGTGCAGCGCGAGGGCCGCTGGCTGGTGCGCAATGTGGACCTGAAAGTGCACCAGGGCGAGATCGTCACGCTGATCGGCCCCAATGGCTCGGGCAAGTCAACCACGGCAAAACTTATTCTGGACCTGCTGCACCCTGATGAGGGGCAGGTCATTTTGCGTCCGCAATTGAAAGTGGGTTATGTGCCGCAAAGCCTTGTCATTGACCCCAGCCTACCGCTGACCGTCAAACGGCTGATGGTTTTGACCGCCTCATATACTGACCAGCAGGTCACCAGGGCCTTGGCCCGGACCGGTGCATCAAGCTGTATTGACCGGCCCGTTCAAAAACTTTCCGGCGGCGAGTTTCAGCGTGTTTTGCTGGCCCGTGCGCTTCTTGCCAGGCCGCAACTTCTGGTGCTGGATGAGCCGGTGCAGGGCGTTGATTATGCCGGTGAGATTGCCCTTTATGAATTAATCGCGGCGCTACGAGACGAGCTTGAGTGCGGCATATTGCTGATTTCCCACGACCTGCATATCGTCATGGCGGCAACCGATACGGTGATCTGCCTGAACGGTCATGTCTGTTGCTCGGGCACTCCGGGACGTGTCGCCAATACACCGGAATATCGCCAGCTTTTTGGAGCGCGGGCCGCCGATACGCTGGCGCTCTATCACCATGATCACGACCATCACCATCATGATGACGGTTCTATCAGCGGAGCGGGGGAGACCTGCGAATGTCCGCCAGAAGAGACGTAGAGAGTGTGTTTTTGTCAAATGTGCTGCGTGGGCGGGGTCAGCCGCGTTCTTTAATATTGGGACCTCCCAATCGACCCCTTTTAAAATTCAAAAATGAAGGGGTTCGGGGAATACTTTCCCCGAATGGGTATGGGCGATAGCCCGTTCGCGAAGCGAGGCAGACACTAAACTTGGCACCTATGGGCGGCACGCAGCAAGAGCAGTGGTAAACAGACAGAAAGACGGACGATGATATTGGATGACTTTTTTGTGCGGGCCATGGTGGCGGGCATCGGGGTGGCGCTGATTGCGGCCCCGCTGGGCTGCTTTATGGTGTGGCGGCGCATGGCTTATTTCGGTGATACCCTGTCCCATTCAGCGCTTTTGGGCGTGGCGCTGGGTTTGTTGTTGCAAATCAATATTGTGCTGTCGGTTTTTGTCGTGGCGGCGCTGGTTTCTGTTGCGCTTTTGGTTTTGCAGCGCGATGACAGGCTGACGAGTGATACGGCCCTGGGTATCTTGTCCCATTCGGCGCTGGCGCTGGGCTTGGTGGTGATTGCCTTTTTGCCGGGATTGCGGGTCGATCTGATGTCTTATCTGTTTGGCGATATTCTGGCCGTGTCGCGCTTTGATATTGGGGTGATTTATGGCGGCGGGCTGCTTATTCTGGCGTTGCTGGCGCTGATCTGGCGGCCGCTGCTGGCCCAGACGGTCAGTGCGGAACTGGCTTTGAGCGAAGGGCTCAATCCGCAGCGTGCCAATCTTGTTTATATGCTGCTGGTGGCGTTGGGGATTGCCATCGCCATGAAGATTGTCGGCATATTGCTGATCACCGCACTGCTGATTATTCCTGCGGCAACAGCGCGGATTTTTTCAAAAACACCGGAGCAAATGGCAGCCTATGCCATGTTGGTCGGTGTCGGGGCGGTCATTGTCGGTCTTATGGGCTCAATGCAAAGCGATACGCCGTCGGGGCCATCGATTGTAGTGGCGGCCCTGTTGTTTTTTCTGCTTGGCCAGCTGGTTGGCATCGTGCGTTCACGGAGCACCCGAAACGCATGAACAACCCTCAATTGACTAAAAACCAGAACATTGTTTTTGTGGCGCTGCAAAAGGCCAAGGCTCCTTTGACCGCCTATAAAATCCTTGATCTGCAAGTGGTGCAAAAGGCAGGACTGAAGGCTCCATTGACGATTTATCGTGCGCTTGAGGGCTTGCTGGAAAAGGGGCTGGCCCATCGTATTGAAAGCCTCAATGCCTTCGTGGCTTGCTCCAGCGCCCCTCATAAGGAAGCAGCGGCTTTCATGATTTGCGAGCAGTGCGGCACCACCACCGAGATGGCGGTTCACAGTCTTGAGCAGCCTTTGCATGAGCAGGCGCGCCGGCAAGGTTTTCACCTTCACAAGATCAGCATTGAAATGCTTGGGATTTGCCAGCGCTGCCGGAAAAGTGGTGCGCGGTTTTCCGAATAAGCAGCGCGCTGCTCAAAGAGCGCTGCCGGAAAAGTGGTGTGCGGTTTTCCGAATAAGCAGCGCGCTGCTCAAAGAGCGCTGCCGGAAAAGTGGTGTGCGGTTTTCCGAGTAATCCCAAGCGCCCCATATCTCAACTCATTGCATTGCCTCAAAAGCCGCTGTGCGGCTTGTCTTCGCCAGACAGGCATCTTTGCAGATCGCATTGGGGACTGGCCCCCAAACCCCTGTTGTAAAATGGGTTTTCAAAGGGGTAGCCCTTTGGCGGGGTCGAAGGGGCAGAGCTCCTCATTTACAGAGTGGTTTTCCGAATAAGCAGCGTGGTGACTGTCATACAGAAAAACAACTTATACACAGCTTTTGCTTTTCTGCAGAGATGCGACAACCTAACAATTGAAAACTACACCTATAGATAGTTAAAACTGCGACAAATGTTATCGAAACTAAATGTCACGGTGAAAAAAATGCGAAATATGATTTTGACGGCTCTATGTGCTCTGCTTCTGCTGGGTGGAAATGCACAACAATCACAAGCGGGACGCCATCCTACAGGTTGCCTGCCAGGTATTATCAAACAGCGTTTGGCTGAAGTCCGCAAGAAATTTGGTCCAGTGACCATCATCTCAACCATGCGCCGTGGGGCACGCATCTCTGGTACTGGACGACGCTCCAAACATGCCGACTGCCGTGCCGTTGATTTTAAAGTGAAAAATAAAATGAAAGCCTGGCGCTGGCTCAACAAAAACCATAATGGCGGCGTTGGCCTCTATCATGGTCGTTGCAGCCATATCCACATTGATAATGGCCATCGCGCCCGCTGGAACCGTAACTATTGCGGCTAACGTTTTGCTCTGAAAAAGTCGCAAAGAAGTCTGGCGGCATCACTTTCCATGATGCCGCCATAGGTCTCAGGGGTGTGGTGGCAGGTTTTTTGGGCAAAAAAAGCCGCCCCTTGCTCAATGCCGCCACTTTTCTCATCATAGGCTGCAAAATACAACCTCCTGATGCGTGCGAAGCTGATAAGTCCGGCACACATGGTGCAAGGCTCCAGCGTTACATAAAGATCGCAATCAATCAGCCGTTCGCTATCGAGCCGCTGGCAGGCCTCACGAATGGCAACAATCTCGGCATGAGCGCTGGGATCTTTGAACTCCAATGTGCGATTTCCCGCCTGTGCTAGGACCTCGCCCGCCGCTGAAACAATGACAGCACCGACCGGTACTTCACCGCGCGCCTGTGCTGCCTTGGCTTCTTTAAGGGCGATTTGCATAAAGCGGTTGCCTGATGGTGATGGATTTGCCACTGTACTCTCTCATAAACGGTTGTGCAGCGCTCGATGAGCGCTTGTCCTCGCCGGACGGGCATCTTCGCAGATGGCGTTGGGGACCAGTCCCCAAACCCCACTATTCAAAATGGTTTCCAAAGGCTAGCCTTTGGTTCCAGCTGAAAAGCTGCCCGTCCGGCGAGGACAAGTCCCGTCAGGGACTTCTTTATCTAGTTACAGGCGGTTCCATTGTCAAAAATATCTTCATCACAGCCTTCCCTCGAAACCATGCGCATTGCTAAAATGATTGCGCGGGCCGGGGTGTGCTCGCGCCGTGATGCCGAGCGCTTGATTGAGGCGGGTCGGGTTGTCGTTAATGGCAAAAAGCTGAAAAGTCCGGCTTTAAATGTTTCTGAGAGTGATGAAATCCTCGTAGATGACAAGCCCTTGCCCCAAAAGCAGCCGGTGCGTTTGTGGCGTTATCACAAACCGCGCGGGCGGGTGACTAGCCATAGGGATCCGCAGGGGCGGGCCACGGTGTTTGACAGTCTGCCCGATCATTTGCCACGGGTGATTTCTGTGGGTCGGCTTGATTATAATACTGAGGGGCTGATGTTGTTGACGACGGATGGCGGGCTGGCGCGTCATCTCGAATTGCCGAGCACGGGGTGGCGACGGCGCTATCGGGTGCGGGCTTTTGGCCAGATCACGCAAAGAGAGCTTGATGAGCTGAAAAAGGGCATCACCATCGAAAAGGTGCGCTATGGGGCGATTGAGGCTGTGCTGGAGCGTGACGGGGCCAATTCCTGGATCAATATGTCGATCAGCGAGGGCAAGAACCGTGAGATACGCCGCGTTCTTGAGCATTTGGGTTTGCAAGTCAGCCGTCTCATTCGCCTGTCTTATGGGCCGTTTCAGCTTAATGAACTGACGGTTGGGGCTGTGGAGGAGGTCAAGCGCCGCGTGCTGGCCGAGCAGCTTGGCAAAAAGCTCAGCGATGAACTGGCCCTTGGGCCGCAGCCGCAATTGAAAAAAGCGCCTCGGGTGGGTGCGAAAAGCGGTGGGCAGAGCGCTCGAAAAACGGCGCGTTCTTCCCCACGAAAGCAGCCTCGCAGGTGAATTTCAAAACCTGCAAGGCTACCCCAAGGCGCATATAATTTATTTTTAATTATCAATTTGCACCTTGTATCCCCAAGGCGGGTTTTCGAAAAGCAGACCACCGGTTTTCGAAAACGGCACGCTGGATGGAAAGCTGTGTTTTTTGGGCCTCAACAGCCCCTAGGCTTCTTCTCTCAAGCCGTCTATTTGACCCTGGTAAAGCTTGAAACGACGGCTATCGACGTGAAACTCGCTGACTTCATCGCCAGTATCCACGAGGATCACCAGATCCAGGGGCTCGCGAAAATGGTTGGAACCAGATTCCATGTCAGAGCGGCTGATCGGTTTGCTATAAATCCTGGTGACAATGGCCGGGTAGTTTTTTTGTGGGTAGCGCCCGTTCTTTAAGCCCTGTTTCCAGGTGACAAGGTCGCCCTTGCAAAATTCGCAACTGGAGTTCATGTCATTGAAGAGATCGATTATACGCCTTGCCTCGATTTCAGGAGGGCGTTTGCAGACCAATTCAGTTTCAGACTCTTCGCTCAGAGAACTCATTACCGCTTTTGCCAAAGCGTTTTCAAAATCCGACATTTTATTCCCCCATGTCCTTCAAATATATTTTGTCAGTTAACAGAACTGTTCTCAAACCTATTGGCTCTACAAGAAATATATTTTATGACTATAGAAATGAATGAGAAACGAGGCTAGATAATGCCGCGATCTTGACCTGAATTGGGTATTATTTTGAGTATAGCGCCATATATTACCAAGAATTAACCTTGCTGTAAGGTTGAGTTAATATAAGCGCGCTTTCTGTATGTTTAGAGCTCTTTTGTGGGCAATAAGATATGTAAGCGGATGAATTTATTGCATAAAAATTTATGGGTCATAAAAAAAAGGCGCTGCAAACTGCAGCGCCTTTTGAATATTTTAAAGTTGTAGGAAAACTATTTTTTGGCCATGTCTTCCAGTTTTTGTGAGCGGATGGTCTGACGTTGCAGGCCCGCATCCTTTTCCTTTTCCATGCCCATGGCCACCGCGATGAGCTGGGAGGGGAAGACCACCGGCATATTATAATCGGTGCCATATTCCTTGTTGATGGCGTCTTGATACATTTCCAGATTGGTCTGGCAGAGGGGGCAGGGGGTGCTGACCACATCGGCACCAGATTCAACAGCGGCATCCAGAATGGTTTTCATCAGATGCAGGGTTTTTTCTGGCTTCATAACCGCTACAGAACCACCACAGCAATTGGTTTTGGGCGAAAAGTCGGTGACTTCCGCTCCAACAGCTTTGGTGATATCGTCCAGGAAGGTCGGGTCTTCATAGGTCGCATATTTGCCGCCTGCTTCAGTGCCAGCGAACGGACGCACGGTCTGGCAACCGACCCATCCAGCAACTTTCAGGCCCTTCAGCTTATTGGTAGACAGCTCTTCGACTTTTTCCATGCCAATATCATTGACGATGACTTCCATGACGTGATGGACATCAAGTTCATCATCATAGGAGAGGTCAGCTTCAGCCAGCGCCTCGTTGACGACACGGCGTTTTTTGACATCTGCCTTGATTTTTTCATTTCCGGCATGGGTATTCAGGTAGCAGGCGGCACAACCTGTGACCACGTCCTGATTGCCACGCTCTTGGGCCTTGGCCAGATTACGACCGGTGAGGGCGAGATTGGGCAGGGCACCACCGCCAATATGGCCAACCGAAGCGCCGCAGCAGTTCCAGTCGTCAATATCGACAATATCAACGCCAAGATCGGGCAGAATGGCGCGAATTGATTCATCCAGATGTCGCCCCGAACCTTCCGAGCTACAGCCCGGATAATAGGTCATTTTCTTTTTCTTGCTCATCGTAAATTCCCTTCCTAGCTCCGCTCTTCAATTTCTTTGGCCTTCTCAAGAATGGCTGCCAGGCCTTTTTTATCCTTGATGGTGTGGGGCAGTCCGATATGCATCCGACCGGCCTTGACCATATTGAAAGCAATTTTCAGATTTGCGAGTGAACGCTTGACGCCTTCGACAAGGCCAAAAGAGAAGAAATAGGCCGTTGTGACCAGGCGTTCATCGGTTTTGCCGAGTTTGGCGGTGCTCATCCAGAAAAATTTGGCGAAATAATTATTGGAGACCTTTGGTGCATAGCCCTCTTTTGCCGACAAAGCGGCAAGGCCCTGCAGGATATAGGTGACCGGCACGCCGCGCGGGCAGCGCACGACACAGCGATAACAGCTGGTACAGTTCCACAATGTTGAATTGTCGAGCACTTCTTCTTTCATGCCAGCGCGCACCATCATGAAGATTTTGCGTGGGCCATCTTTCATTTCGGTGCCGATGGGGCAAGACCCTGAACAGGCACCGCATTGCATACACATGTTCATCTTGTTGCCGCCCTCGACATTGTCGCGGACCCAGCGGGCAAAGTTCAGGTCATATTTGCGGCTGGAGGTGGGGATAGGTGCTGTCATGACTAGAATCCCTTAAATGGGTTGAGGCCGATTTCCTCAATCTGATTGCTGAAATTATTGAGGATTTCAGTAACGCGTTCGCTATCGGCAATAGCGATCTCGTTGACCTGCACCCGCTCTTCTTCCATCATCATGCTTTGCAGGGTTTCACCAACCTTGCTCATGCGTTCTTGCGCGATGCCGGAACCCTTGACGAAATGACATTGATAATCATCGCCGGATTTACAGCCCAGAAGCATGATGCCATCATAGCCTTTTTCGAGCGCCGTCTTTACCCAAAGCAGAGTAACGGAGCCAAGGCAACGCACAGGTATAACCCTCATATAAGGGCTCATCTGCTTTCTGTTAATACCCGCCATGTCCATTGCTGGATAAGCATCGTTTTCACAGGCCAGCACCAGAATACGTGGTTTGTCTGGAGGACACTCTTCTGTGCCAGCACCAACCATATCAGAAACCTGCTGCGGATTATAGTTTTTAAAGCTGATGGTCGAGACCGGACAAGCGCCCATACAAGTGCCGCAACGACGACAGCGGGTCGGGTTGACGACCGGATAATCTGTTTCTGGATCCTCGTCGATGGCCCCAAACGGACACTCCACCGTACAACGACGGCACTTGGTGCAGATATCGAGACCAAATTCAGGGAAGGACAGATCGCCCGCACGCGGATGGACCGCTTTGGCTTCATTGGCCTGTCGCATGGACTGAATGGCCTTCAATACAGCGCCCTGCGCATCGTTCATGGCTTCTGATGCGGTCATGGCGCGACGAACCGGCCCTGCCGTATAGATGCCCGAGCGGCGGGTTTCGTAAGGGAAGCAGATATAGTGACTGTCGGCAAAGCCATTGGCCAGTACCGGCACATGAGGGCCTTGACGATATTGCAGATTGAGAATGGGTCCACCTGGTGGCAGGTCTTCCTGGGTTTCTGCGTCAGCAGCGGCCTTCGCCAGTTCTTCTTCGGCATCCTTGCCATTCACCGTAAAGATCGGTGCAACGGGGTTGATGTCGGATTTGAGCTGATCCGCGCCTTTTTCAGCCTCTTCCAGATCAATATTGGTGGAGTTGGGCACCATGCCAGTGGAGACCACGACCAGATCAATGCCGCTCATGGGGATTTCAAGACCAAGCAGCTCATCATCTACCGTAACTGTGCGATCAGAGGCGATTTTCTTGACCTCGCCGCGCTGGAAGATAACGCCTTTTTCCTGCGCATGACGATAAAACTCTTCGGCGGTGCCGTGCGAGCGAAAGTCCTCGTGAATGATGAAAGCCATGACATCGGGGTCAGCCTCAACCATCTGCAGGGCCTGCTTG
>JAKIUO010000112.1 GCA_021647535.1 Hyphomicrobiaceae bacterium | reverse complement strand
TATCGAAACCTTTTTCGATCCCCTGCCGTTCTACCATGAGCCGCTGGAAGTGCAGATGACCGACACCAGCAAATATCCGCTCAATGCCCTCACCCAACGTCCCATGGCCATGTACCATTCATGGGACAGCCAGAACGCCTGGCTGCGGCAAATCCATTTGCACAACTATCTGCACATCAACCCGATTCTGGCCACCAAGCATAATATTGTTGATGGCGACTGGGTCTGGCTGGAAAGTCCCACCGGCAAGATCAAATGTGTTGTACAGCTCTCGGAAGCCGTCGAGCCTGATACGGTTTGGACCTGGAATGCCATCGGCAAAGCTGCTGGTGCCTGGGGCCTTTCTGAAAAAGCCAATGAATCGCAAAAAGGCTTTTTGCTGAACCATCTCATCCGCGAAGAGCTGCCCCCCAGCGCCTGCGGTCCGCATATCTCCAACTCTGACCCCGTCACCGGACAAGCGGGCTGGTTCGATCTGCGCGTGCGTATCCGCAAAATTTCTGGCAATGAAAACCAGCAAAGCTGGCCGCAATTCGAACCATTACAACCCTATCCCGGCATGGAGCAACGGCCGCGCGGTAAGTGGCAGGCCTATTTCAGCGGCCTTGGCGGCACCTTCAACACGCTCGGCCAATTTGTCAAAAAACGCTCTTCCAAAAAAACGGGAGACAATGAATGATCAATAACAGATCAATTGCGCCGCAAAAGCCGCTGTCGCGGCTTGTCCTCGCCAGCCAATGTTTCTCGATGAGGCTGACAGCTTGTTCAGCTGGAACCAAAGGCGAGCGTTTTTTAGTTGTGCTATCGCTGCCCTATTTGAGCACTTTGGAAACCATTTTCAAATTGGGGTTTGGGGACTGGTCCCCAATGCCATCTGCAAAGATGCCAAGCCTCGCAGAGAGAAGAATTGGCCGGCGAGGGCAGCCGCTGCAAGCGGCACTTAAACGAGGCCTATCCGCATGACCCAGCTTGCTCTCGTTATTGACCTCAATACCTGCGTTGGCTGCTCGGCTTGCGTAACCTCTTGCAAGGAGTGGAACACTTCGGGCGAGGCGGGTCCGATGACTGACATGATGCCTTATGGTGAAGATCCGCACGGCACGTTTTTCAACCGCGTGCAGAGTTTTGAAGTCGGCACTTACCCCAACACGCAGATGGTACATTTTCCCAAGAGCTGTCTGCATTGCGAAGAGCCGCCCTGCGTTCCCGTCTGCCCGACGGGAGCAAGCTACAAGCGCGAAGAAGACGGCATTGTGCTCGTTGATTATGACAAATGCATTGGTTGCAAATATTGCTCCTGGGCCTGTCCTTATGGGGCGCGCGAGATCGACGAAAAACAAAAGGTCATGAAAAAATGCACCCTTTGCGTTGATCGCATTTATGACCAGACCCTGCCCGAAACCGAGCGCCAGCCCGCCTGCGTACTGGCCTGCCCGGCCGATGCACGGATCTTTGGCGACGTACATGACCCTGACAGTGAAGTTTCAGTGCTGATCCGCGAGCAAGGCGGCTATGCCCTGATGCCGGAATGGGGCACCAAACCAGCCAATCACTATTTGCCGCGTCGCAAAATAGAAATGCATATTCACGCAGACGAACTGGAGAGGGCCGATAACCCGCTCGACAAGGAAGACCTCAAGATCGACGATAAAGACATCACCTCGGTGGATGGTTTTGGCGGCTGGTAAAGCTGGCGGCAACCCGTTTGTTGTGTAAGTTATTTTAGTAAAGTGGGAACAGGTTATGAGTGACAGTTTTTTAAAGGCAAAGAGTTATGAATTTGCTTTGCGCATTGTAAGCGCCGTGCAGAATTTTCAGCTTTCCCATGGGGAAACCGTGATCACCAAACAGCTCTTGTGGACCGGCACCAATATTGGCGCTCATATCGCCGAAGCGCAAGATGAGGCCAACGAAGGATCGCACAGCTCCGTGGCTCGCATGAAGGCGGCCAGCAAGGAAGCGCGCGAATGTCTGTACTGGCTGAGCTTGCTGAAAGACAGCGCTATACTGGACGAAACACTGGCGGACGAACTGATCCTTGATGTCGAAGAACTTATCCAGCTGGTCTCCTCGACCCTCGAAATCCGCCGCAATCGCATCAGCCTTGACCCATCCCGCATAACCCAACACTAGAATTTTGGAGCCTCCCGCGATATGCATCCGGCCTATTCAGTCATATTCCTCACAACCCTGATCGGCGTTGGCCAGGGCCTGTTCCTCGCTTTGTTCACCGGACAGATCTACTCCCTGGCGCGGCTCGTCCCTCAACAGGACAGTACGCATTTTTATGCCTATGGTTCTGCTCTGGCGCTTGGATTTCTGGTGCTTGGGCTACTGGCTTCATTCTTTCATCTGGGTCGCCCGGAACGCGCCTGGCGCTCGGCCACCAAATGGCGCACCAGCTGGCTGGCGCGTGAAGTTATCGTGCTGCCACTCGTCATGGGGCTGATCGCGCTTTATGGGCTGGCCCACTGGATGGGTTTCACCAAACCCTTCTTCACAATTTCCAATGTGCTGCCGGTTGATCTTACCCTGCTGATTGGTCTTGCAGCCACCGGCGCGACCTTCCTGTTGTTTATCTGCACCGGCATGATCTATGCCAGCATCCGCTTCATCCGCGAATGGGCAACGCCACTGACGATCCTTAACTTCACCTTTATGGGCGGCGCGTCAGGCTTTGTGCTGGCCACCCTGTTCTCGCTGTTCAAAGCGCCTGATCTCATCAAAATGTTTGGCTACTGGGCCATCATCCTGACCTTTTTCGCTCTCGTGCTGCGCCTGGCTTCTCTATGGCGCAATGCCAGAGGCACGCCAAAATCGACAATTCAATCCGCCATCGGCGTGCGCCACCCCAAAATCATACAAAAATCCACTGGGGCCATGGGCGGCTCGTTCAATACCAAAGAATTTAACTCCGGCTCGACACCAAAGCGCATCCGTCAGGCCAAATGGAGCTTTATCCTGCTGGTCTTCGTCCTGCCGCTCATCCTGATGGCCATCGCCCTGTCCTGGCACTCCGCCCCTTTGCTGGCCCTGTCCTTCCTCATTCAAATGGCCGGCCTCATCATCGAACGCTGGACCTTCTTTGCCGACGCCACCCACCCGCAGAACCTGTATTATCAAAGCATGTAGGAGCCGGGCTTGCTATGGCAATGGAATATTCTCATATATGGCTTGCCCAATTTCCTTCAAAATCCTCATTCGATGACTATTTCAACGAGAGCTATGAAGACGATGAGACACCGATTAATCTTTTTGCCAGTGAACAAGCTGAGTTATTCTACGACCATGACTGGGTCGAAAGGAGTTTTGATGCATCAGCAGGTCTGCGCCAGCTGATCCAACATCATTCTTACGCTGAAAGTTATATTGAAAAAGTTCTTCGGGCAGCGACCAGCCACAATATCCGGAATGCCAACAGCTTCATCATGGCCGATCGCGCTGAATTCTCGAAACCCAGATCAATAACTTCAGATAGCCATATGATCTGGTATCTTGGATGCTATAAATGCGATGTGATCTAATCAGCCCAAAGAGCATTTAAGGCAAATGGCACTTCGGCAAATGGCTCAATGGCGATCTCATCGTCATTGGCGCGGGTGGCAATCAGGGTCCATTTGCCATCATGCAGCTCAAAAGCTTCAAGTACTTTTTGATCGGGTTCGATCAGCCAGAGGTGAGACACCTTGTACGCCGCATAAATATCGCGTTTTTCCAGCCGATCATAACGGGCTGTTGACGGTGAAATGACCTCGCAAATCCAGTCTGGCGGGGTTTCGAAATAAGCCGTTTCCGGCAGCTTGGGCATTTTCTCACGCCGCCATCCCGCAAGGTCTGGTACCAGCACATGATCGCCCAGATGCAGCTCTGGTTCATCCAGTATCCACCAGCCACCGGGGCCACCACGCCCTTTGTCAAAGGGAGACATCAGTTCATCACCCAGGGAAGAGGAAGCCCTGACATGTTTTGGAGCCGGACGTGGTTGCGTTACCAGCCGTCCGCCAATGATTTCGGCAACCCTGTTGGCTGGAACCTTTTCCAGATCCTCATATGTCGCTGGCCTGATAACCGGTTCACCCATTTTATCTTCCTGTCCTGCCTGATATACTCAGAAGGTATATTGTAAACGAAATTTGACCGAAACGGCAAGGAAACCTCATGAACTATTTGCATACCATGGTCCGAGTCAGTGACCTTGACAAATCTCTGGATTTTTATTGCGGGGCGCTTGGCATGGTGGAGGTGCGGCGGCGCGATAGCGAAAAGGGGCGTTACACGACGCTCTTTCTGGCCGCTCCCAGCGACCAGCCAGAGGCTGGCGAAAATAACAGACCACTGATTGAACTCACCCATAACTGGGACCGCGAAGACTATCAAGGCGGCCGTAATTTTGGCCATCTGGCCTTTGGTGTCGATAATATTTACGAGACCTGCCAGCAGCTTTTGGACAAGGGCATCACCATCAACCGCCCGCCGCACGATGGCTATATGGCCTTCATCCGCTCCCCCGATGGCATTTCAATCGAACTACTGCAAAAAGGCGAAAAGCTAGCACCGATTGAACCCTGGTCCTCCATGGAAAACATTGGCAGCTGGTAGGTTTTTACTTGCCCGTCTCAATGTGCTTGGCTAGATTTAAACCAAAGCGGGTGTAGCTCAATGGCAGAGCAGCAGCTTCCCAAGCTGAATACGAGGGTTCGATTCCCTTCACCCGCTCCAGCCCCACAGGCGCCAAGTTTAGACATTTCTATCCGTCTTTCCCGCGCAGGCGGGAAGCCATGCGGGTTGCAACTCGTGATTTGTTTGTGTTTTGTAACGAACCTTGCAAAAAATGCAGTCTCCTGTTCAAATTTGAACACGTTCGCCTAAAATTAGCTTGCTTGGATTCCCGCCTACGCGGGAATGACGAAGTGTATGACACCAGTCCCCAGACCCCATACTCAAAAAAGGTTTCCAAAGGCTGGCCTTTGGTGCCTGCTGCACAAGCAGCCCGTCTGGCGAAGACAGCGGCGATAGCCGCTACTGCTGCGGTCAGGCTGTGCATAACTGTCCCCTTTTTCCCGTCTGCAAAACTTTTGCGCTATTCTCCTTTCGGACAGTAGGCCAGTGGAGAACAGCCAGATGCAGCGCGCGAAAAAGATACTTGAAAAAACCTTTGGCTACGAAAATTTCCGGCTGGAGCAGGAGCCCATCATCAAGGCGCTGATTGAGGGTCGCGATGTCATGGCTTTGATGCCGACCGGCGGTGGCAAGTCTTTGTGCTATCAGATCCCGGCGCTGGTGCGCGAGGGCGTCGCGGTGGTGGTGTCGCCGCTGATTGCGCTCATGCAGGATCAGGTCGATGCTTTGCGCCTGCTTGGGATCAAAGCGGCTTTTTTAAACTCAACCCTCACCCCTCAAGAGCGCAACGAGACCGAAGAGGCGCTGACGTCTGGCAATCTCGATCTTGTCTATGTGGCTCCCGAGCGCCTTGTTACCATGGGCATGATGCGCCTGCTGGAGCGCTCGAAAATATCGCTGTTTGCCATTGATGAAGCGCATTGCGTGTCGCAGTGGGGGCATGATTTTCGCCCGGAATATCGCCAGTTGCGCCAGCTGCACGAAAAATTCCCCGATATCCCGCGCATTGCCCTGACCGCCACAGCCGACCAGCGCACCCGTGAGGAGATTACCAATGAGCTTGATCTTGGTGAGGCCGAACAATTCATCTCCTCATTTGACCGCCCCAATATCCGCTATAATATCCATGAAGGCGGCGGCGGGCGCGAACAGCTCTGGCGTTTCATCGAAAATGAACACGCAACAGATGCGGGCATCGTCTATTGCCTGTCGCGCAAAAAAGTTGAGGAAACCGCTAATTTCCTGGCGCTCAAGGGACGCAACGCCCTGCCCTATCATGCCCGCCTGCCGGTGGAGCAACGGGCTGAAAATCAAAAACGGTTTTTGCGCGAGGAAGGGGTGATCATTGTCGCCACCATCGCCTTTGGCATGGGCATCGACAAGCCCGATGTGCGCTTTGTCGCCCATCTCAACCTGCCCAAAAACATCGAAGCCTATTATCAGGAAACGGGCCGCGCCGGACGCGATGGTCAACCCGCCAATGCCTGGATGTCTTACGGGTTGCAGGACGTCATCATGCTGCGTCAGATGACCGATAGTGGCGAGGCCAGCGAGCTGCAAAAAAAGATACTGCACGACAAGCTGAACGCCATGCTCGGCCTGTGTGAAACCACAAGCTGCCGCCGCCAGGACATTCTGGCCTACTTCGATGAAGAACTGGCTGAGCCCTGCGGCAATTGCGATAATTGCCTGAACCCGCCCGAAACCAGAGACGCCCGCGTCGATGCCCAAAAAGCCCTGTCCTGCGTTTATCGCACCGAACAGCGTTTTGGCGTCGCCTATCTGATTGACGTGTTACGCGGCAAGGAAACTGACCGCATTTTACAGTTCGGCCACAATCGGCAAAGCACTTTTGGCATCGGCTCAGAACTTTCCATGGTGGAATGGCGCGCCGTTTTCCGCCAGCTTATCTCGCGTGGCTGCCTTTTTGCCGATCAGGAAAATTATGGCTCGATCAAACTCACCGACAAGGCCCATCCCTATTTGAAGGGCGAACTGGAATTCACCCTGCGCAAAAATATCAAGCCAGCCCGCAAAGAAAAACGCGCCCGCAACCGCCAGGCCAGCGATGCCCTGCCTTTTGCCGCCCGCCCCTTGTTCGAAGCCCTGCGCGAGCTGCGCACTGCCCTCGCTGCCGAACAGAATGTGCCACCTTATGTGGTGTTTTCCGATGCCAGCCTGCTGGAAATGGCGCAGCGCCGCCCGCTGTCTGATAGCGATTTCCTGCAAGTCAGCGGCGTTGGCGACAGCAAGCTGAAGCGCTATGGCCGCAAATTCATGAAGGTCATTGATAAAACACCGTTTGACAAGCGCCTCGACAACAAGCTCTCGGACACCATCAACGAAACTCTTGGCCTGCATATTGAAGGTAAAAGCGCCATCGATATCGCCAAACAACGTGATGTCACCCTGTCGACCATCTACGAGCATTTTGCCCAAGGCATTGAAGCGGGCCTCGTTGAAGCAGACGAAGTCCTCACCCTCGACCAACCCGAGCAGGACGAAATCCTCGCCGCCTTCGAAGACAAAAACACGCTGGAAGAAGGCAAACTCAAACCCGCCTATGATGCATTGGATGGCCGCTATGAATATGGCATCCTCAAATGTCTGCTGGCCGAAATCGCCTAATGCTGCCGCCCTTGCCAAAGCGCTTCTGGAAGGAGGGCGCTTCTGGAAGGAGAGCGCTTCAAGAAGGCTTGTAGCCTTCATCGCCCCAATGGCTGATGCGCGACGCGCCCTCCTTTTGCGCGGGCCTTGGTTTCATACCATAATGATCCGCCAGACGATCCAGAGCGATTTGCAAAATGACCTTGCCCGAACGCCGGGGCCAGTTGCGTTTTTTTTCAATAGCGCCAAGGCCAATATGATAACAACAAATATCGAGCAACAGGCCGCCAAGCTCTGGTCCGACCTGCGCGATGGCATTGCGCACGCGTTGGCGCGCTGCCAGCCTGTTGTCGGATATTTCAGCTCCATCTCCTGGAGCGCTGCGCCTTTGCCCGCCCGTTCCCGGCGCAGCCCAGTTTGAGGTGACGCGTGACACCATGCCAGCGAACTGAAAATCACGGGCCAACCGTTCCCCGGCGGCAAATGCGTTCTTTGAGATCAACGGCTCACCGCTCGCATCCTTGCGCCGCGCCAACCAGCCCAGCGGTGTCGAGCAGTCATTGACCAGCACGCCTTGCACCGCACCATCGACCTCACGCCTGCCCCTTTTTCGTTGCTGGTGCTGCGCGGCAAAAGGCTCGGCTCCTGCCAACATGCGCCGCAGCGCCATGCGACCCGCTTTTGAAATCACCCAACCAGATGGCTTTTTATGCAAGAGATCTTCGCCAATGGCGCGTTCGACAAGCTGAGCCGATGGCTGCAGCACACATGTTGCTTGCCCCTGCTGCTGCACGCGAACTTCCAGTTGACCATCCTTTAAGCGCCCCACCAGAACAGCATGGTCACGGATCAGTGCGCGCAAAAGTCCACGAAGCTGTTTGACGAATTTTTTATTGTTTTCCCGTGTGCTCACAAAGAGACCTCCTTGCGACTAAAGAGACGAAACAGCTCCATTTGACACGAGATCGTGCTTTCCAGATGGGAAAGCGTGCGATCAAATATCGGCTCATCGCGCGCATCTTCGACAAGGGCGCAGGCATGGGAAACCGTGGTGCGATCTCGCCCAAATAATCGTCCAACGCTCGACAAGGAAAGCCCCCCCGTCGTATGAGCCAGATACATGGCAATCTGGCGTGCAAACGCTGTGTTCTTGCGCCCCCGCGTCGGTGACAGGAGTTCTGCCAGCTCAACATGGTAAACAAGACCAACAAGTTCGAGCAAAAAACGATGCAATGCCCGCCCGGCCAGTTCGCACTCGCGCTCGCGCTCAGCAACTCCGCTAAGTAGCGTTCTGGCCCCAGTGGTCCGCAAATTATTTTCAGGTATTTTCGCGCAATATGAGGACGCGACGAGCACTTCTTCTTTCATTATTCATTCCCTATGGTTTCACCATCTGAGTGTTCCCACCACGAAAACAGAATATAGGATTATATTCCTCTTAAATAATAAAATAGTCAATATATCCCCCCATGAGGATAAGTAATAATTGTATTTAATGGTTAATACTTATTTTTTACGCGTGTAATAGGGCTTTTTCTAACGAATAGCATCGAACTCCATATTAGGAATTTATCCCCACACCCTCAATATTGCCCATAGTGCTTTGTAATAGATGAGGAAAGCAAAATGAAATTACAAAGCACCGCTCAAAACACTTCTTTCACAAAACTGGCCCATGAAGGCGCAAACCACTATGAGCGCTTGCGCCATCTGCCCGCCCTGCTGGCCTTGTGGCCCAGTGAAATAGAAGATTTTGGAAAAGCTGGCACAAAAGACATCATTGACCGCCTTGAAAGAGCCCTCGCCAGTGAACGCCGCCGTGGTCGCGCCCGCCACTGGTGCTATGATATCAACCGCCACATGGCGCTGGCCAACGCCCTGAAAGCCGAACGCATTTTTTTACGAGGGCTGAAACCTTACCCAAAGGATAAGCACAAAGTCTGATAATCCAGCGCTGCCCCTAACTCACAGCCTGAGCGGTTTGCCCTCGCGCAACACCGCTTCCATATCCACATTATAGCTGCCATCTTCTTCGCGCAAAACGACCCCTTTCATCAAAGCCAGTGGCGCTCGGGAACCTTTTGTACCCTGCACCAATATGCGAATGGCCGCACTGTCAGGGGTTGAGAACACCGGGGCAATCTTCAAGCCGCCAAAACGCCCCTTGCACAGCTCCAAGAGCTCGGGCAGCGCCTCGGGGCGATGAATCAGGCTGATACTGCCTTTGGGGGCTGCCATGGCCGTCAAAAACCTGATCCACTGCGCCAACTCCCCGTCCTGCAGGCGATGGGCCGCACTTTTACGCTCATCCTTGCAAACCCGCGACTGATCATGACGATAAAAAGGCGGATTGGCCACCACATGTTGAAAACTTTGCGGCTCCAGTCGGCGCTCTTCGCCCTCGCCCTGCATTTCACCCAGCGGTCTTATGAGGTCTGCTTCGATGATCGAGATCGACTTTTCCATATCGTTATGAGCGACATTTCGTCTCGCCAGATCGACAATTTTGCTCTCGCGCTCAACGCCGGTGATATGGGCCAGAGGAAATCTCGTGGCAATGGACAGAGCAATCGGCGCACAGCCACAACCCGCATCAAGCACCCGCTCGCGCCGGTCCACAAGGCAAGGGACAATAGCGGCCAATAACA
>JAKIUO010000111.1 GCA_021647535.1 Hyphomicrobiaceae bacterium | reverse complement strand
TATCAAGGCCAATGAACTCCGCCAGCGGCAAAGGGCCCAGGGGATGATGCGCCCCATAGACCAGCGCCCGGTCAATTTCGTGCACCGAGCCAACGCCTTCATAGAGCACATAAATGGCTTCATTGATCATCGGCATCAAAATGCGGTTGACCATAAAGGCCGGGAAATCTTCAGAAATGGCGATGATTTTGCCAAGGCTTTTGACGAACTGACGGGCCGTGTTAAAGGTCGGGTCTTCCGTGGCGATGCCGCGAATAAGCTCCACCAGTTCCATCAAAGGCACCGGGTTCATGAAATGCATACCTAGAAACTGTTCGGGGCGCCCCGAACAGGCTGCCAGCCGGGTAATGGAGATGCTGGAGGTGTTAGTGGCCATGATGGCCTCGGGCTTCATGATTTTTGAGAGCTGCTCAAACAAAGTGCATTTGGCTTTTTCATCTTCGATGATGGCTTCCATAACCAGATCATGATTGGCAAAATTTTCAAGGCCGTCACAGGTTTTTATGCGGGCAAGCGCGTTCTTTTGTTGCTCGGGGCTTATTGCGTCTTTGGCAACGCGGCGGCCCATATTACACTCGATTCTGGCGAGTGCGGCGTGCATGGCTTCCGGGGAACGATCATGCAGGGTGACATCATAGCCAGCCAGCGCCACCACATGGGCAATGCCGCTACCCATCTGCCCGGCACCTATGATGCCAACTTTTTGGATTTCCATTATTATGCCTCCATGCGGGGTTCACTGTGTAACAGAACTACCTTAATTTGCGGTTGGTTTGAAGTCCTGTTTTCAGAATGGTGGGTTTTCGCGCCTAACACTGCTTTTGCTGTCGCCAAAAGGGCTGCCGCCCTTCAACCCGTCTGCTATGAGGGGCCGCTGCTGATTTGCGTAGTAAATCAAAGCACCAGAGCTTTTTGCAGTTCGGGCAAAACCTCGCGCAAATCCCCCACCAGGCCATAGTCGGCAACCTTGAAAATCGGAGCGTCAGGGTCTTTGTTGATGGCAATGATCACTTGCGCGTCCCTGATGCCAGCCAGATGCTGCACGGCACCTGATATGCCAAGGGCGATATAGAGTTTGGGCGCAATGGTCCTGCCAGTTTGGCCGATCAGTTCATTATTGGGCACCATGCCGAGTTCAAGGGCAAGCCGCGTCCCGCCAAGCGAGGCATCAAATTGCGCCATCAGGTTTTCTATCAGGGCAAAATTTTCTTTGTCCTGCGCTCCGCCCCCAACCCCGATGACGACGGAGGCGGTTTCCAGTGAAGGCTGCTCCCAGAAAAATTCTTCGCCAATCAGCTTGCTTTTTCTGGAAGCAAGAGCTTTGTCGTCGAGAGAAACAAGCTTTGCCGGGGCCTGTTTGTCATCGCGCAACTTCATTGGTGGAAAATTTCCGGCGCGCAGGGTCATCAGCTTTTTCGCTTCAGACAGCCTGATCTGCACAAGTGCTGCACCAGCATGGATCGGGCGTTCGAACAGGTCGGGTTCTATTATGCGCGTGACATCGCTCAAGGGCGAGACATCAAGTTGAGCGGCCAGCCGGGGGACAAGGTCACGCCCCAACCCGTTGGCTGGAGTCAGCAGTACATCATATGTGTCTTGCAGGAGGGGGACGAGAAGGGCGCAGAGGTCTTCTGCGCCAGCTGTTATCAGCTCTTCGCGATCGGTCAGCAAAACCTGCTCGATACCGTCAAAGCTTGCGGCTTGATTGGCAACGGGAGAGCAGTCATTGCCAGCAACCAAAAGGTCCACTGGCAGGTCAAAGCTTTGGGCTGCCGATACCATGCGCGGCGTGAAGGGGCTGAGGGATTGATGATCATGGTCGGCCAACACCAGAACTCTTCCCAGAACTTTTTCCGGTACTTTTGCCGGAGCATTTGAAGGGGTATTGGACATTACAACAGATCCCTTTTTCTGAGTTGGGCGACAAGCTCGCTGGCCTGATCAAATATTTGGCAGGGCGGTCTTTGTGGCGGTTCACTGATCTTTACAATGGCCAGTCGGGGCGTAAGTTCCGTTGTCATATCGGATGATTTGCGCTGCTCAATGAGGCTGTGTTTGGCCTTCATGACCTGGGCAAGGCTCAGAGGTTTGGGTGTGTTTAACCGCGTATCGCACGTCACCAGCGCGGGCAGCGTCAGCACCCTGCTGGCCAGCCCGTTCTCGACTTCGCTGATGACAATGATCGCGTCTGGGTCGTTCTCTTCTTCTTTTTCAAGTATGAGGCGCGCCAGCCCCGGCCCGACTGTGCCAAAACCGTCTTCTGGAACCTGCTTTTCATGCAGCAGGATGGATGAGGCAGAACAGGCCTGCGGCCAGTCCAGTAACCCGGCCAGCATGGGGCCGGTCTGGCCATTGTCGCCATCGGCGGATTGCTTGCCCATGAACACAAGGTCGGGCTTGATTTCATCAACCAGAATTTTGAGCAGTTTGGCAATTGCCAGCGGCTCCAGCGGCTGCTTGCACAAGACATGGATTGCTCGGTCGGCCCCCATGGCGAGTGCCGTTCGCAAGGTTTCCTTCGTTGCAGCCGGGCCAATGCTGGCCACAATGATCTCGATTTCAAGCTCGGGAAGTGCGTTCTTGAGGGCGGCGGCTTCGCTCAGGGCGGTTTCGTCAAACGGGTTCATGGCGTGGGGGATGTTTTCGCTCACCACATGAAGCTCGTCCTTATCAATGCGAATAGCGATATAGGGATCGATCACCCTTTTGATTGGCACAAGGATTTTCATGATGGTGATCCGCTACTGAAACAGTTTGACGCCGCGTCTGCGCATGAACAAGACAAGGACAGCGCCCGCTGCCAGCCCACCAATATGAGCCCAGAAGGCCGTGCCCCCTTGTCCAGCTGCCGTCATGACGCTGTAAAACTGTAAGACCACCCAGGCACCGAGCACGTAAAGGGCGCGAAGATTGAGCGAAAAAACACCAAAGGCCAGCACCCAGACCAGCACATTAGGGTGCAGCATCAAATAGGCGGCAATGACCCCGGCGACAGCGCCACTGGCACCAATCAGAGGAATGCTTGAGGCAGGGGCGATCGCGGCGTGTACATAGCCAGCGATAACGCCGCAGAGCAGATAGAACACAAGGAAGGTGACATGTCCCATGGCATCTTCGACATTATCGCCAAAAACCCATAAAAACAGCATATTGCCAATCAGATGCATCCAGCCGCCATGCAAAAACATGTAGCTGATCGGGGTGATCAGTTCTGGCGTCGCCCCAATGATTTGCTGGCTATTGGCAGCGCAGATATCAAATCCGAGCAACTGGCAGGGAATAATGGCGAGATCAAAAATCCCGGCATGTCCAATATTATAAATATAGCCACTTTGAAAGACGACGAAAATGCCGATATTGGCCAGTAACAGAAAAACGGTCACATAGGGAAAGCGGATATTGCGCAATGGATTATCGTCATGCAGTGGGATAAACATATTTGTTCCTTGAGACCAACAGGGCAGGGCATATCAGGGGAGGAGGGAGGCCGAGGCTTTTTAAGTGCCAGACAGGTAAAAACTCACCATGATGAGACAAACCGCCAGAAATTGTACACCGACCCGCCAGCGCATGAGCTGTTGAGACAGGCCAAGTGAGCCCTTGCGTGCCATGTTGAGGAGCCCTGCAAGCAGGATGGCGGCAACCAGAAGAATGGCAATAATAATAAGGTAGCTAACAATGTAAGACATAAAGTGTTTTTCCCTTTTCGCATCAACTATAGCCAGCGGCTACAAGCGATTTGGCTGCCGACGGGTGAACCTCTTTGATCGGACAACGGTTTTTCGCAACCTTTTTTGGGTTTTCGATTGTGTTGAGTATATAACATAAAAGCCGGGAAGGAAAACAGGCTTTTGAGATGTGCAAGGAAAGAGTGAGCGTATTATCTGTATGGCTTGCCCTTATTGCAAGGTGCCGCCGCCTTCATTTTTGCTGGCCAGTTCCATTTCGGCCAGCGCCATCAGCATTTCGGCGCGTGATTTAAGGTCCGGGGCTTCTTGCAGGGCCTGCTTTTCTTCGCTGCCATAGGGGCTGTGGATGGATAGGGTATTGACCAGATGAGCGGTTGACGAGCGATGAATGGAGCGCCAGTCAGCATTCATGTCATGGGCATCCAGGTAGAGCCGCAACAGTTTCAAAAGCTTGTCGCGGTCCACATCCTGTTCGCCCTGATCGGCCTGCAGATCAGATATATAAGGGGTTGGGTCAATATTGCAGATGCGCCAGGGTTGGCTGACATCCGTTTCCTCCCCCCGTTTGAATCGGCAAATGCCGGTGAGATTTATGGACAGGTGGCCGTCTTCTTGTTCCTCAAATGAGGTCAGACGACCAATACAGCCCGCCCCGCGCAACGGCCATGTGCGATCTTGCGGACTTTGATAGCGCTCCACTTGCAGTTCTTTTGGCCCGTCAATATCGCTGGTAGTGGGGTGGTGCGTGTAGGGCTGGATGAGGCCGATAAGGCGATTGCCGGCCAGCACATGGTCAATCATTTCCAGGTAGCGCGGCTCGAAAATATTGAAGGGCAGAGTGGTGCGCGGCAACAATATGACGCCGCGCAAAGGAAACAAGGGCAAAGTTTTGGGTAGATCACTCAGCTTGTTATAGCGTTCTGATAACACGTTATTTCCTTTATGAGTTCAGGGTCAAATGGCTTTGCCGTCTGTTTGGGCGGGCCGCTAGGAGAACAGCACAATCGACAGCTGGCGGCGTCCTTCAATGGTGACGGGGTCGGCGGGGCCCCAGGCTTCAAACAGTTGCAAGAGCTGCTGGCGCGCCGCCCCTTCGTTCCAGTCATTCTTGCGTTTGATGATTTCGAGAAGATGATCAACGGCATCTCCCCGGTCTCCAGCAGCACTGAGCGCCAGAGCGAGGTCAAAACGGGCCTGGTGATCATTGGGATCGCTGGCAACTTTGGCGGCCAGATCACCGGTTTCACCAAGATCTGCGGCTTTTTCGGCCAGCTCGATACGGGCCAGCACAGGACCAAGGAGTGGATCTTTTTGCTTGTCGTCGGGCAGCAGTTCAATGGTCCGGCGGGCTTCGGGGGGGGCGCCCATTTCCAGATGAATGACAGCCAGACCGGCGACCGCGTCGATATTTTCCTTGTCTTCTTTGAGCACGGCAACAAAGCCCTTGGCGGCGTTTTCCAGATCACCTTCTTCCAGCGCCGCTTTGGCCGCTTCAATATCAGGACCTTCAGGAGACGGCGCAGCGGCAACGCCGAGCTTTTCGATAAAGGCTTTTATTTCGCTTTCAGGTAGAGCGCCCATGAAGCCATCGACCGGTTGACCATCCTTGAAGGCAAAAACGGCGGGGATCGACTGCACGCCCATCTGCCCGGCCAAAGACTGGTTCTCGTCGACATTGACCTTGACCATGCGCACCGTGCCGCCCATCTCATTGACGACTTTTTCAAGGGCTGGACCGAGTTGCTTGCACGGGCCACACCATGGGGCCCAGAAATCGACAATCACCGGCACTTCTTTCGATAGTTCGATGACATCGGTGATGAAATTGTCGGTGTCGCTGTCCTTGACAAAAGCGCTGCCACCAGAGTTATCAGGAGAATTCATATATATTGCCTCATTTTTGCGTTGCAGGCCTCTTTTTGCTACTGCTGGATTTGCCTGTCTGATCTTTGAAAAAACAATGGTACTTCTTGCGCATTTTTGCAAGGTCGGCATATTAGCGACAATCGAAAAAAGTGATGAAAAGGGGACCGGGATGAAGATCTCGCCATTCGCACCAGCTGAACTTTGTCAGATGCCCTCCTTATCAGGGGTTCGTTTTGCCTCGATGGAAGCAGGTATTCGCTATAAAGGTCGCAAAGACCTGATGCTGTGTCTGTTGCCGGAAAATACTGTGGTGGCGGGGACGCTGACCCAGTCCAAAACCTGCTCCAGTGCGATCGATTGGTGCCGCACGCAGCTTACGCATGGCAAGGCGCGGGCGCTGGTGGTCAATTCGGGCAACGCCAATGCCTTTACCGGTATGAAAGGGCAAAAAGCCGTTGAGGTGACGGCAATCGAGGCGGCCAAAGCGGTGGGCTGTGCGCCCAAAGAGGTGATGATTGCCTCAACGGGGGTGATCGGCGAAGCGCTCGACCCCGGGATTTTTACGCATTTTCTGGGGGGTCTGGCCACACAGGCCCATGCTGATGGCTGGCATGATGCGGCGCAAACCATCATGACGACGGATACCTTTGCCAAGCTGTCCACCCGCACGGTGCAGATTGACGGGGTTGATGTGCGCATTAACGGCTTTGCCAAGGGCTCAGGCATGATTGCGCCGGATATGGCCACCATGCTGTCTTTTGTCTTTACCGATGCGCCGATTGCGCAAGAGGTTTTGCAATCCTTGTGCAGTGAACTGGTGGTTGGCAGCTTTAACGCCATCACGGTGGACAGCGACACCTCGACCTCGGATACGCTGTTGGTGTTCGCTACCGGTAAAGCCGATATTGCTCCGCTTGAAACGCTTGAAGACCAGCGGCTGGAGGTGTTTCGGGCGGTGCTTTTCGAGGTTCTGCTCGATCTGGCCCAGCAGATCGTCAAGGATGGCGAGGGCATCAGCAAATTTATCGAAGTGCAGGTCAAAGGGGCACAAAGCGATGCTGCCGCCAAAACCATTGCGCTATCCATCGCCAATTCGCCACTGGTCAAAACGGCGATGGCCGGAGAAGACCCCAATTGGGGCCGTATCATCATGGCGGTGGGCAAGGCTGGTGAAGAGGCGGATCGTGACCGGCTGGGCATCTGGTTTGGTGATATAGAGGTGGCACGAGATGGCGAAGTCGCCCCGGACTATAGCGAGGACCGAGGGGCTGGCTATATGAAGGGCTCGAAGATCGTCATCAGGGTGGAGCTGGGCCTTGGCGCAGGAAAGGCTATGGTCTGGACCTGCGACCTCACCCATGAATATATTTCCATTAACGCTGATTATCGCAGTTAGTGACTTGTTATATATGATTATTATCTTCATCTTAAAGGATTTTATGCATGATGAGCGACAATAGTTCCTTGCCATTACTTTTAGTGGTGGCTTGTGTGCTTGTGGATGTGGATGGCAAAATATTGCTGGCGCAGCGCCCCGTTGGGCGTGGAATGGCTGGCTTGTGGGAGTTTCCGGGTGGCAAGCTAGAGCAGGGAGAAAGCCCTGAAGCCTGTATCATTCGGGAGCTGCATGAAGAGCTCGGCATCGAGGTGAAGGCACCGTGTCTGGCCCCGTTGACCTTTGCCAGTCATGTCTATGAGGATTTCCATCTGCTGATGCCGCTTTTTGTGGCGCGCCGGTGGGAGGGCACGGTAAGGCCGCTTGAGGGACAAAAACTGGTCTGGGCACGCCTTGACGAGTTGCGTTCTTATGAGATGCCGCCTGCCGATGAGCCGCTGGTGGCGATGTTGTTTGATCTGTTATAGCTTGCAGGAAAAAAGGACAAAAAATGCTTGCCAGACCGTCCGATATTAGAGGTTTTGTGCGCGCTTTCACGCTTGATGAACGCGGCGCAACAGCTATTGAGTACGCCTTGATTGCTGCGGGGATCTTTCTGGCTATTTATCTGTCCATCTACAATATGACGAGTTCGATCAAAACCATGTTTGAGACGATCAAGACCGAGGTGATTTCAGCGCTCGCCTAAAACTGGTTTTTGTGCGTTCGGATGGCGGCAAATATTTCTGTTTTTGAGGCCCCTTGCAGATTGAAATATTTCTGGATTTCAGCGCTATCAGGGCGCAGGAACGGATTTGTTGCTTTTTCGCTAGAAAGGCTGACCGGCAGAGTGTCTTGACGAGCACGCCGCAATTCCCTGACCTTATTGGCTCGCGCTTGCAGGGCCTTGTTGCCGGGCTCGATTTCCAAAGCAAATTCGGCATTGGTCAATGTATATTCATGACCACAATAGATTTTCGTATCTTCCGGCAAAGCCATTATTTTTTGCAGTGAATGCCACATGGTCTGCGCTGAACCTTCCATCAGGCGTCCACAGCCCATGGAAAACAGCGTATCACCGGTGAATAAGAAGCGATCTTCTTGCACAAAATAGCAAACAGAGCCCATCGTATGTCCTGGCGTTTCGATCATTGTGATTGCCTGATTGCCGAACAGATATTGCTCGCCGTCTGTCAGCTGCAGATCAATACCGGGGATGCGGTGGGCGTCTATTTTGGCACCAACAATTGTGCACCCCGTGCGCTCTTTGAGCATTTCATTTCCCGGCACATGATCATAGTGGTGGTGCGTATTGAAAATATGACTCAACTGCCAGTTGCGGCTTTGCAGCTCGCGCCAGATCACCTCTCCATCCGGCGTGTCAATGGCAGCGGTAAGACCGCTTGCCGGGTCGTGCAATAACAAGCCAAAATTGTCCGAGCGGCAGCGGAACTGGGCAACCTCCATTCTGCTCATTATTAACCAACTCCTTGAAAACAGGTCTGTAATTTTAGATTATTGCTGTCTGCCATGGCCTAAATTCAGATATTCAGCTTATAGTAGGGCAGTAGAAAAAGGATTTGGGCAAGTAAAACCCGCTACTCAGATGGCTTGATACCCGCTCTATTTGCGTCAATTTGCACCTGTGCACTGGCTTGCATTCGATGTGGTTTTAACTTTATAGACGAGCACTCTGTTTGCATAGGGCCAGGTTCGAGTTAATGGGGTTTTGGTCCTTGAGGCAATCATGGGGGAAGAGGTGTGCTGGCAACGGAACTTCGTTCTGACGAAGCTGGATTAAAAACGGCAAGAGCGGTGACTTTGCTGGGGGCGCTGGCGGCCTGTCTGTGGATGCCCGCCTTTTGGCTGTTTATTGTTGTCTATGCGCTTGGCGTCCTTTTATATTTGACCCAACGCTGCTTTATTTTCCGTCCCACGGCAAGGCGCTATCGGTTGCCTGCCAGCCTGCGCCTTGAGGGCATACGTGAAATCTGGCTGAACAGCGCGGATGGCGAGCAGATCATGAGCTGGCAGATGCGGCCCCAAAAGGGGATGCCGACCCTGCTTTATCTGCATGGCAATAATTGCAACCTGTCAAACCGACTGGAGCGGACCAGTCGCTTTGTCTGCGATGGCTACGGCTTGATGATGCCGAGTTTCCGGGGATATGGTCTGTCCACGGGATCACCATCCGAACGTAATAGTGTGAGTGATGCCTTGATGGCCTATGAGGCTTTGCGCCAGCAGAATGTCGCTGCCAAAGATATTATTGTTTATGGCGAATCTCTGGGCACTGGCGTTGCCGTACAAATCGCTGCTTTGCGTGAGGTGGGGGCGCTTGTGCTTGAAGCCCCTTATACAAGCCTTGCCGATCTGGTACGCCACAGATGGCGCTTCATACCCGCTTATAAATTTTTGAAAGATGAGTTCAATTCGGTTGAGCATATCAAAAAGGTCACGGCGCCCTTGCTGATTGTCCATTCTCTGGAGGATGAGGTTATCCCCATCGCCTTTGGGCGCTGTTTGTTTGAGGCGGCGAAGGGGGATAAGGAGTTTTTACGGGTCAGGGGCGCTGGGCATTTTGGATTGTTTCGCTCCGGGGGCTGGCCAAAAATTTGTGCCTTTATCGAAAACCATGTGGAAAGTGCCCGTCAACATGGCGAGACGATCAGAAAAAAAGAGCAAATCCGGCGCGAGGCGGCACAGGGCAATGCGTCCAAATTGAAAAACCAAGCCAGTCCAGGGCCTCATTAATGCTAACAGGTTGCCGTTCATTTTCCGACCAAACCTATTTTTAGCTTCGTTTGTGTACGCTCCTCGCCTAGTCTGTGCAACAATATTAACCAATGATGTTACGCAAAAGAAGAAAAGAATGCCTCCGGCGGTTCGCTACGCGCGAAAGCGGCAAAGGGTCGAGACCCTTGTGCAATCCCAATTGTTGGGTTTTTAGGGACTAGTCCCGAAATGCCCGCTG